>JALOPS010000123.1 GCA_025453745.1 Gemmatimonadaceae bacterium | reverse complement strand
GAGTGGCATGCTCATGCTCACATGGGCCACCGGCACCATCCTCTCCGCGCTGCAGCTCGCGCCTCCGGCGTTCGTTGCGTGGCGCGGCCCCGCGCGCGTCCGCACTGCGCTCACGCGGGCGCTCGGCGCCGTGCAGCAGCAGCCACCGGTCACGCGCGCCGCAGCAATGGGGCTGCTCACCACGCTCCTGCCCTGCGGCTGGCTCTACACGTTCGTCGTCGCCGCTGGCGGCAGCGGCTCGCCGCTCAAGGGCGCGCTGGTGATGGCCATCTTCTGGCTCGGCACCGTGCCCATGATGCTCTCCGTCGGCTACGGTGCGCAGCGCTTCTTCGGCCCGCTGCGGCAGCGACTCCCGGTCATCACTGCCAGCGCCGTGCTCGTCATCGGCCTGCTCAGCATCACCGGGCACATGCAGCTCACCCCCATGCCGCTCGCCTCGCACACATCGCACACCGCCGTTCCGCATGGCCACCAGCACTGAACCGGTCGTCGAGACCGTCACCGGCGTCGCCTGCGCACACTGCGGGCTGCCGGTGCTGCCGGGGCTCGTGGTCTCGGGTGCGGACACGCAGTTCTGCTGCACCGGCTGCCATACCGCCTACACGCTGCTCCACGAACACGGGCTCGCCAGCTACTACGCACTCGGCGAGCAGCGCGGCAGCGCCGTCAGGAGCACGGGGCGCAGCTACGAGGAGTTCGATCATCCGGCCTTCGAGTCGCTCTACGTCCGCCGCACCGCCGACGGCATGGCCGATATCGAGCTCTATCTCGAAGGCGTACACTGCGCGTCGTGTGTGTGGCTCGTCGAACGGGTACCGCTCCTCCTCGCGGGCGTCGCGCGCGCGGAGCTCGACATTCGCCGCTCGCTCGCCCGCGTCACATGGGACCCGGCCGCGCTCCCCCTCTCACAGATCGCGCGCACGCTCGACACGCTCGGCTATCCGCCGCATCCCTATCGCGGCGTCGCCCGCGAGGCCATGCGCACGCGCGAAGATCGCGCGCAACTCCTGCGCATCGGTGTCGCCGGCGCCATCGCGATCAACGTGATGCTGCCGGCGATCGCGATGTACGCGGGCTGGTTCAACGGCATGGAAGCGAACTACGAGCGCTTCTTCCGCTGGATCTCGCTCGGCCTCACCGTGCCCGCGGTCGTCTGGCCGGGGCGCGTGTTCTTCACGAGCGCGTGGGCCGCCCTCCGCACGCGGCGCATGCACATGGATGTCCCCATCGCGCTGGCACTCACGCTTGGTCTCGGACGTGGTGCGGTCAACACGATCACGGATACAGGCCCCGTCTATTTCGACGCGGTCACCATTCTCATCTTCCTGCTGCTCGTGGGGCGGTATCTGCAGCACCGCGGCACGCGGCTCGCCACCGATGCCGCCGAACTGCTCTACGCACTCGCGCCACAGACGGCCCGTGTGATCGAGGACGGCGTCGTACGCGAGACGCCCGCCGCCGCACTCCTGCCGGGGATGCTCCTCGAGGTGCGCCCCGGCGAGAACTTCCCGGCCGATGGCACCGTCGACGAGACCAGTGCGCGCTCGGCGGTGAACGCGGCGCTGCTCACGGGCGAATCGCGTCCGGTATCGGTGGGCGCGGGCGATACGGTGTATGCCGGCACGCTCAACGTGAGCGCTCCGCTCCGTGTGCGCGTCACCGAGGCGGGCGCCTCGAGCCGCGTCGCCAAGATTCTGCAGCAGGTCGAGGAGAGCGCCGCGCGGCGCGCCCCGGTGGTGCTGCTCGCCAATCGTATTGCCGGGTGGTTCATCGTGACGATCGTGCTGCTCGCCGTCGCCACGTACGCCCTCTGGGCGGGCAACGACAGTGCGGCCGCACTCGATCATGCCATCGCACTGCTCGTCGTCACCTGCCCGTGTGCCCTCGTGATGGCCACACCGCTCGCCGTCACCGTCGCGGTTGGGCGCGCGGCGCGACGCGGCATCTTCGTGAAGGGCGGCGATGCCATCGAGCGACTCTCGCACCCTGACCTCCTCGTCCTCGACAAGACGGGCACCGTCACCGTGGGCGACACGTCGGTCGCCGAGTGGGTGGGCGATGAGCGTGTGCGTCCACTCGTCGTTGCGCTCGAAGGGGAGTCCACACACCCGATCGCCGAGGCGTTTCGGCGCGCATGGCCCGAGTTGCAGGTGCCGCACGTCGAGTCGTCGTCGCATGTCGTTGGTGGCGGCATGCGCGGCCGCGTGGATGGGCACGACGTGATCGTCGGCTCACCGCGCTTCGTGCGCGCGGAGCTCGGCCTCGCGAGTGATGCCCCCATGCCCGCCACAAGCGCGCATCTCACCCCGGTGGTCATCGCCGTCGACGGCGCGATGGTGGCCGCGGCGGGGATCGGTGATCGCGTGCGCGACGATGCGGCCGCGGCCCTCGCGACGCTGCGCGCGCGCGGCTGGCGCACCATGCTGCTCTCGGGCGACGATCCGCGCGTGGTCGCGCACGTGGGGGCCGCGCTTGGCTTCGCGCCCGACGCGGTGATCGGTGGGGCGACGCCAGAAACCAAGCTTGCCTTCATCGAGGCACGCGTGCGCGAGCGGACCGGCGCGGTGGTGATGGTCGGCGACGGCGTCAACGACGCGGCGGCGATCGCGGCAGCCGATTGCGGCATCGGTGTGCACGGCGGCGCAGAGGCCTGCCTGACCTCGGCCGATGCCTATCTCACCACGCCAGGGCTCACGCCGCTCGTGGAGCTCTTTGCCGGCGCCGATCGCACCATGCGGGTGATCCGCCGCAACATGGGCTTTGCGCTGGCGTACAACGCGCTCGCCGTGGGACTCGCGATGTTCGGGCTGCTCAACCCGGTGATTGCGGCGATCATGATGCCGCTCTCCTCGCTCACGGTGGTGCTTGGCGCGTGGCGCGGACGTACCTTCGAGGTGCCCCGCGCCGTGCGCGCGGCTGGTCCCGTGTCTCCCGTCTCCGTTGCACCGTTGCCCGCAGGTGCCGCATGAACGTGCTCTACATCGTCGTCCCGCTCGCGCTGCTCACGGTCATCGGGGCAGTGGTCGCGTTCTCGTGGGCGACAAAGAGTGGGCAGTTCGATGATCTCGACACGCCGAGCGTGCGTGTGTTGCATGATGACGAGGGCGTGCGCCCGGCCGTGCGCGCCGAGGGGCGGGAGTAGCACGGCGGCGATTGCGCCGGCGGTCGCCGCGTGCGCGATCTCGACACCCCGCTCACGTCCGGCTCCGATAACGCACCGGCCCGTCTAGCTTGCCGACATCGGGAGTACGCGTATTCGCGTCGTTTCGGAGACCAGCCGGTGAGTCTTGACCAGAGCCGCAGGACGTTCGAGAAGTGGGGCAGCGAGGATCCGCTGTATGCGGTCCTCACCTGCGACAGCATGCGCGGCAATCGATGGGATGTCGCGGAGTTCTTCGCCACCGGCGAGCGGGAGATTGCGGAGGTCTTCGACCAACTCCGCGAGTTCCGCATCGACGTGACCCCAGGCAACGCACTCGACTTCGGCTGCGGTGTGGGCCGGCTGAGCCAGGCACTCGCTGCGCGGTTCGAACGGGTCACCGGCGTGGACATCGCGGAATCCATGGTCGCCAAGGCACGCGAGCTCAATCAGCACGGCGACCGGGTCGACTATGTGACCAACACGGTCGACAACTTGCGACTGCTGGGGGATCGCCGCTTCGATTTCATCTACAGCAGCATTGCCCTGCAGCACGTACCGCCCCCCGCCAACCTCCGCTATGTCGAGGAGTTCCTGCGTATCCTGCGCCCTGGTGGAGTTGCGGTGTTTCAGGTCCCGAACGGTCGGGTGATCGGTGATGGCGCGGTGTCCCAGTTCCTCTACCGACTCCGCCGGCAGTATCTCCGGCGTGCCTGGAAGCTCATTCGGGGAAAGCAACCGTACGAGATGCACTACATCCCGCGCGTGGTGATCGAACAAACCATCGCAAAGGGCGGCGCCACGCTGGTGGGGGCAACACCGTTTGGCAACCGGAAGACCGGTGACAACTATCGGTACTTTGCCGTGAGGGCGACGCCTCGGTAGCGCGAACGACTGCGGCGCGACCTGTCACACGCAGCGCCCCCCTGATCAATGCACCACGCCCCCGCACGGGCACTCCGGGCGGGGGCGTGATCACATCGAGAACTGCGACTGACCTCAGCCGACCGGCTTGGTCGTGAAGGTCGTCGGGTTCGGCTCCGGGTGCCCGAAGCGCGTGGAGATCGCATAGCTGCCGAAGAGCAGCGTCACGAGGCCGATCACACCGAACACACGATTCATCATGCGGAACGCATGATGATCGTGCTCATCATGAGCGATGTCAGAAGTCACGAGACGAGGGAGAAGGAACCGTTGTAGATTGCACATGCCGCTCGACACCGACGGCGGTGCCAGCAGGACGAGCGAGGGGCCGAACCATTTCCGCGCCCCCGCCGTTGAGGAGTATCGGCGGACCGACCTGTGCGCTGCAGACTTGTGTTTTCGCTGCGCCAAGGGTTTCGGACCGCTGGTCCGATCGACATGCTGTGCCCGTCCGCCGTTCCGCAGTTCCGCCGCTCACCCTCCTGCCGCTGATGGCCATGATTGGCCTCCCCCCCTCAGCGCCGCTTTCCCGTCGCGACGCGATTCAGCAGGCGCTGAGTCGCGCGGCGGAGCGTATGCTTCTCGGAGACCTGCGCTGGGAGGGGTCGCTCAGCGAGCTGCTCGTCGACCTGGGCGAAGCCACCGACGTCAGTCGCGTCTTCGTCTTTCAGCACGAAGCCGTCGACGGGGCAACGCGAGGCACCGTCGTCGCGCAGTGGACCGCCCCCGGCATTGCCGCCGCACGCTCCACCGCCTCGGACACCTACGAGGCGCTCGGCCTCGCGGCGTGGCTGGTCCCGCTCGCCGCCGGCGAGCCGATCGCGATGACGCGAGAGATCGCTCCACCGGGCCCGCGCGCATTTCTCGTCAGCCGCGGCATTCTCTCCATCGTTGTCGTCCCCATTCGCGTCGACGGCACACTCTGGGGCGTCATCGGCTTCGACGAGTGCTCCACACCGCGCGAGCCGTCCATGCTCGAGGTGGATGCGCTGCTCTCGGCCGCACGGCTGATCGGCGCCGCCATCCATCGCCGCGCACTCGAGGAGCGACTCGCCGAGCAGTCGCGTGCGCTGCGCAACTCGGAGCTGCTGCACCGCACGCTGATCCGGCACTTTCCCAACGGGTCGGTCAGCCTCGTCGATCGCGACCTCCGCTTCGTCCTCATCGACGGCGCCGGCTTCCGCGAGTACGGCATCGACCCGGCGACGATGGTCGGTTTCACGCTGCGCGAGTGCCTGCCGCCCGAACTCGCAGCGCAGGACGAGCCGCTGTACCTGAGCGCGCTGCGCGGTCACGAAGCCGCGGAGCGTGTCTCGTGGGAGGGGAAGACATTCGACATGCACGTTGTCCCCGTGCGCGATGAAGCCGGCACCGTCACCCATGCGATGGCGCTCATCACGGATGTCACCGCGCAGATCGCCGCCGAGGCCGCCCTGCGCGAGCATCAGGCGCACGCAATGCGCACGCAGAAGATCGAGGCACTCGGACGCCTGGCCGGCGGCATCGCGCACGATTTCAACAATCTGCTGACCGTCATCGGGACGAGCGCCGAGCTCGCGATCGAGACCATTCCCCCCGCGCACGACGCCACCACCGATCTCCAGCAGATCCGCCGTGCCGCCGAGCGCGGCTACCTGCTCACGCGGCAGTTGCTCTCGTTCACGCGGCAGCAGCCCGCCTACGACGAGAAGCTCGTCTCGCTCAACGACGTCGTGCTGGGTGCACTCGGCATGCTCGAACGGGTCAGCGGCGCCGCGCGCCCGCTCGATCTCGATCTCGCACCGCGCGCGGGGGCCGTGCTCGTCGATCGTGGGCAACTCGAGCAGGTGCTCGTCAACCTTGTCGTCAATGCGCTCGATGCGACGGCCGACGGCGGCACCGTCACCGTGTCCACCGCACGGACGCCGGGTGCACTCTACGGCTTCGAGACGCCGGAAGCGCTGCTGCTCACGGTGAAAGACACCGGCATCGGCATGGACGAAGCGACGCGCGAGAAGATCTTCGAGCCGTTCTTCACGACCAAGGGACCGGGGCGTGGCACCGGGCTCGGTCTGGCGACCGTTTTCGCGATTGTCGAGCGCAGTGGTGGGCGCATTCATGTCGAGAGCGCGCCGGGCGAAGGGACGGCGATGACCGTTGCCCTGCCGCGACGCGGCGAGGAAGTCGATCCGCCGAGCGAGGCGCTGATGGAGACGCCCGCGCGCGGTCATGCGGAAACCGTGCTCGTGGTCGACGACGAAACAGGGGTGCGCGCGAGCGTGCGACGATTGCTCGTTGCCAACGGCTATCGCGTCATCGAGGCCAAGCACGGGCTCGATGCGCTGCTCGAGCTCGAGCGCCACCGCTCGTCCATCGCGCTCGTGCTCACCGACGTCGTCATGCCCGAGCTCGACGGTCCGGGACTCGTCGATCGCCTGCGCGTGCAGGCACCTGGCCTGCCGGTCGTCTACATGTCGGGCTATGCGAGCGATCTGCTCACGGCGACCGCACGCGTGCAGGCCGAAGCCCCACTCATCGAGAAGCCGTTCTCCAGTCGCGAGCTGCTGCGCGTGGTGCGCACCAGCATCGACCGGACCGCTGCCTGACCCTTGCCCCCACTCCCATGAGTACGCCCGCCGAGCGCCCCATGCGCACCCGTCATCGCCTGCGCGAACTCGTCGACGAGATGATGGCCTCGATTCGCGTTGCGGCCAACGACGATCTGTGGACCGATGAGGAGCGCGTGAAGTACGAGGCCGACATGGCGCGCATCATGGAGCAGGTGCGTCTGGAGGCGCTGCGCAAGCAGAGTACGGCGGGGTAGCGCGCTCGGCGCGTCGCACCGCACGCGTGCACGCCGCCGGTGCGCGTTACCGCACCTTGCAGAGCAGCCCGTTGTGCGCCTTGATCACCCCGGCGCGACGGATGTCGAAGCCGGCCTCGTGCGCATACAGCCCCATCTGCCAGACGTCCATCAGTTCACGGTGGCCGAAGTTCATGTATTCCGACATCACCGTGTAGAACGCACGCCCGCGCCACTGATTGCGCGGCGTGGTCATCACGACCCAACCGCCCGGCTTCACGAACTGCCGGTGCCACGCAAAGCACTCCTCCTTGTGTGCATCGTCGAAGTGCTCGATGAGCCCGATGGAGACCACCACGTCGAACTGCCCGCCGGCGAACTGCCGAATGTCCGAGACCTCGAAGTGGATCGGCATCTCCTCGCGATACCACACCCGCGCGTGCCCCGTCGCCGGATCGACACCCAGGAAGGGATAGTCGGCGGGAAACTTGCCGAACCGGTCGGTCTTGCAGAACGCGTCGTAATCGACGAGCACGACTTCGCCGCCGGGATACTGCGCGTAGAGCTGCATCGCCTCGTAGCCGTCGGCGGCACCGAGGAAGAGAATGCGCGGACGATCGACATCGAGCCCGTCGAAGAGCGCCCGCTTGCCACGCGGATCCCACACCGCGTCTTCGACGCGGTGGATCTTGTTCCAGACCGCGAGATGGAACAGATCGGCGATCGCCTCCTGCGCGTCGTGCAGATCGACGCCGGCGAGTGCCGTGCGCAGCGCCTCGCGTGCGCGCGCCTGGTCGGCGGGCACATCGCTCAGGAAGAACTGGTGGAAGGAGCGGTTGAAGTACTCCCACCCGTCGTGCACACGCATCCGGCCGTGTGCCTGCTCGTGCGCTCGCCTGGCCGAGGACCATCGCTCGACGGAGTGCGGCTTCCCCACGCGGGACCAGGAGAGGGTGCTCCAGTCGGTGGCGCTGACGTCGTCGAACTGGTCGGGGGGCTGGGTGCGCAGGTCGATGACGTACTGACCGAGTACCAGATGGTCGCCGATGCGATGCGGCGTGTCGGGGCGTGCGCCGCCCCACGGGCGGTCGAGGGGACCGGGAAACGCGCGGGCGGCCGCGGAGCGGGCGACGGATTCCGGAGAGACGAGCGTGGCCATCGTGGGCTCGTAGCAGGTGGGACCGGGAGAATGGTGGACAGTTTGTAGGAAGGCCAGCCGCGCGGGCGCCGTGAGCTGGCGGTCGTGTCGACTGGCGATGCTCTCTGTGTGGAGCTACACTCCATGCATGGCGTATCGCGACCCAGCCACCGCCGCCGCGCCCGTTCCCCCGGCCGGCGAGCGACTGCACGAGCTTCCCGCCGCCGAGCGGCTCGCCCTCGGGCGTGCGGGCCTCCGCGTCTTCTTCGCCATCGCCGAGGCATGGCAGCTTCCGATTGCCACGCGCCGGGTGCTTTTGGGCGACATCGCCGAAAGCACCTATCACAAGTGGCGGGGCGGCCGGGTGGGCGAGGTCGGGCGCGATCTGCTCGAACGGCTCTCGCTGCTCCTCGGCATCCACAAGGCGCTGGTGCTCCTCTTTGGTGAGGGCGACACCGGGCTCAAGTGGCTCCAGTCGCCCAACACGGACGCCACCTTCGCCGGGCGGTCGCCGCTGGAGCGGATGGGCGATGGATCGATCGACGATCTCTACGCGGTGCGGCGCTATCTCGATGCCTGGCGAGGCGGCTGGCCGTGAGCGATCTGCCGCTGCCGACGACGACCCTCGCGCAGCAGACCGTGCGCCTGGTGCCCTCGCAGTTTCCTCCCGTCGGCGTCTTCGACACGGTGGCCACCGCGGAGGATGCGATCGCGGCGATGCGGCTCGAAGGGCTCACGAACGATCGCCTCACGGTGCCACTCGCCCGCGCCGGTCTGCTGCCGCGAGAGGAGTGGCTGGTGGGAACGCCGGGCGCGACGACGGTGATGGCGGCGTTTCTTCACGCCGCGCCCGACGGCGGGCGGTTCACCTCGGGCGCACTCGGTGCGTGGTACGCCGCCCTCGAGCGGCCGACGGCGATCGCCGAGACGGTCTATCACCAGACGCGACGGATCGCGGCGTCGACGGCGCTCGCATTCCGTGCGCGCATCACGATGCGCGAATGGCGCTCGGGTGTGCGGGGCGCGCTCGTCGACCTGCGCGGGCTGCGGGCCGCCCATCCCGACTGGTATGCGCCCGAGGACTACACCACCTCGCAGCGCTTCGGCGAAGCACAGCGCGCAGCAGGGGAGACGGGTCTGGTGTACGAGAGCGTGCGGCGGGCCGGTGGCTCGTGCGTGGTGGTCTATCGTCCTCGTGCCGTCACACGGGTACAGCAGGGGCGACACTACGAGTACGTGTGGAGCGGCGATCCGGAGCCAATGGTGTTCGAGCGCACAGTGGTGCGGTGACAATGCGGCTGCGCGTGAGACGTGTGGTGCCATTCGTGTGCCTCGGTCTGGTGCTGGCAGGCTGTCGGCCGCCTGCGCCCCTCGTGTCGCTGTCACCGGTGCGCGCGGATACGCCGACCGCCGCGCGCAGCGTGCCCGACTTCCCGGCGATTGCTCCGGCGATCGACACCATCGGTGTACTCTCGGCACGCCCGGAGCGACCCTCGGCGCTCGTCGTGGTCGACTGGCGGGCACCATGGTGGAAGCGGATCCGCTCGCGTGTGGCGATGTCGCCCGAGTCGGTCTCGGCGTGGGCCGCCGCACGCGGCGGACGCGTAGTGGTGTATGTGCACGGCGCCGGCACCAGCGCCGATCGCGCGGTGCGACAGGGCGCTACACTCGCGCGGCGCGGCGGACATCGCGGTGCGACCGTCGTGATTCCGTGGCCCACGCACGCGCTTGGCGTCACGTGGCCACGCTCGCGCGCGGGGTTGGCGCAGGGGTATGTCGATGATTCGCTCGCTGCGGTCTCGAGCGATTCGGTGGTCCACACGCGACTCGCGCGGCTTGCGCAGGCCGTGCCACCGGAGTCCGTGGTGGTGCTCGCGCACAGTCTCGGCGCGCGGCTCGTGACGCGTGTATTGTCGGGCGCGCCGCTGCGCGCGCCGATCGGTACGGTGGCGTTGCTGGCCGGTGACGTGGGCGTGACCGAGTTCACGCGCGACCTGGCGCCCGCGTTGCGTCGTGCGACGCGGCGCCCCGTGATTTACGTGGGCCGCGGCGATCGGATGCTGTGGCTCTCGCGCATGCGCCACGACGAGTCGCGCATCGGTGAGGCGCGCAGCGCCGGCATGATGGCGTCCGCTGGTGTGGAAGTGGTCGATGCCGGCGCGCTGCCGCTCCGGGGTGCGCTCTTTCGTGCGCTGGGCACGCGACACGCCGTCACGCGCCTCGACGGTGCCGTGGCCGACCTGTTCGGACCGGTGTTACAGGGCACGCCGCGACAGGCGGTGACCGACAGCGCCGGTGTGATTCGACTCACACGTCCACGTCGATAGGTGCGCGCGCGTCGCGCGGGCGCGATGTGCGCACGCGCACTGGACCGCGAGATCGAACCGTGGGTGTTGTGTGATGTGGTGCATCCAATGGGAACTGTGTGCCGAATACCGTGTTGACGACGGGTGCGCGTCTCCGCGCATCATCGTCGACCATCATCCCATCGAGGCATTCACATGAAGTCGTTGTCGCTCTTTGCCGCAGTTGCACTTGCCGTCGCGGCGCCGACGGTGGCGCGCGCCCAGGCCGCCGAGAAGGACATCGTGGAGACGGCGGTCGCCGCCGGCACGTTCAAGACGCTGGCGACGGCACTCGGTGCGGCCGGCCTCGTCGAGACGCTCAAGGGCGCCGGGCCGTTCACGGTGTTTGCGCCCACCGACGACGCGTTCGCGAAGATCCCCACGGCCACGCTCGACGGCCTGCTCAAGGACAAGGAAGCGCTCAAGAAGGTGCTGCTCTATCACGTGGTCGCCGGCAAGGTGATGGCCGCTGACGTGGTGAAGCTCAACGGCAAGGGAGCGAAGACGGTCGAAGGCGCCGAGGCGAAGATCACGGTGGCCAACGGTGGCGTGAAGGTCGACAACGCGAACGTCGTGAAGACGGACATCGCGGCGAAGAATGGCGTGATCCACGTGATCGACAGCGTGATCATGCCGCCGAAGCAGTAAGGCGGATGTACCGCGTGCAGCGGCCCGGCGACTCATGTCGCCGGGCCGTTGTTTTTTTTTGTGGTACCCGCCGTTTCCTGAGCGGAGGCGCGCAGCGCCGAAGTGTGAGGGACGCGCCGTTCGCGGCCGTGCTTGCACCGCGACCACTTCCCCGAACGGACGCTGCGCGTCCGTCGGGAGGTGTTTCGACTCGTGACGGCTTCGCCGTCACTCGCTCAACACGCGAGGGTGCCGTTTCCTGAGCGCAGGCGCGCAGCGCCGGAGTCGAAGGATCGCGCGACGGCGCGTCATCCCGAGGGAGCGGCGCAGCCGCGAAGTGAGGGACGCGCCGTTCGCGGCCGTGCTTGCACCGCGACCACTTCCCCGAACGGACGCTGCGCGTCCGTCGGGAGGTGTTTCGACTCGTGACGGCTTC
>JALOPS010000460.1 GCA_025453745.1 Gemmatimonadaceae bacterium | reverse complement strand
CAATGTGCTGCGAGCGTTGCGCGACGCGCACGTCGTGGCCGAGCGTGGGTTGTGTCTCGTGAGCCGCTGGCCGGTGACGCAGGTGGACAGCATGCCGCGCAGCACCTTCGAAGAGCTGCGGCAGCTCGGCTACGGCGGGACGGCACTCGTGACGCACTATCGCATTGCGCATCCGGACGGGCCGGTGCATGCGGTGAACCTGCACCTGGAGACGGCGCGCAAGGGGCTCGAGGGACTGGTGGGCGCCGACGGCATTGTGCCCAACGGAGGCGCGGAGGCCATCGATCGGCTCGACGCCACGGTCACCTCGGTGGCCGGCACCGCGGCGGCCAACGCCGCCGTGCGTGAGGCTGAGTCACGCTCGGCGGCGCGCTGGGCCTTCGAGCGCCGCCAGTGTGGCCCGCTCATCATCGCCGGCGACTTCAACCAGCCGCAGGAAAGCAGCATCTACCGGCGGCACTGGCGGCGGTTCGTGAACGCGTTCCACGAAGCCGGCCACGGATTCGGGTACACGAAGTTCGAAGGCCGGCTGCTCCGGGTGCGCATCGATCACATCCTCACTCTGCCGGAAGACGCCACGGTGCTCGGCGCGTGGGTGGGAGCCGATGTGGGGTCGGATCATCGGCCGGTGGTGGTAAGTCTCGCGCTCATGCCGTCGGCCGGAAGCACGGTTGTCCCAGTGGGTCGCTGCGGATAGATCACGGCGGACCGAACAGCTAAGTCCGATGGCGGCTCACCACAGTACGTGTCTCGCGTTTGCAACACCCGATAGAAGCCATCCTGCCATAACGTCACAAGTTCTAAATAGTTACGCGAAGAAGTCGCGCTCGTGACAGTTCGGCACCGATCTTGCTGAAGCGGTCAGCAGCTTGGCGGGTTTATCCCTGCCGGGCTCCCTTCCCCCCCTTACAGGAGCGACGAGTGCTTCGATCTCCCCTCTCGCGGCTGCTCGGTGCCGCCATGCTCACGTCCAGCGCCGCTGCGACGTTGGTTGCCCAGTCTGCAACCGAGGCAACGGCGACCGGCACTGAGCTGAATACGCCGCTGATCACAGTTCCCGAGGCTGGCGGTGGTCCAAGCGCTCAGCGCTACTCCACCACGTACGGCACCGCGAACAACGGCATCTACAACTTCGGCGCGCAAGGCATGAGCAACTTCGATGGCGTTGTGCGCCTCTCGATTGCGCGTGCCGATGGCAATTTTTCCTGCACCGGCGCGGTGCTGCAGGGCGGACGGCACATCCTGACCGCCGCTCACTGCCTCGCGAACAGCGCTGGTGCCAACGTCACCAATCAGGTCTCGATCCAGGGCATCGGTCCGACGAACACGCTCGCCTCGTTTTACACGGCACAGGGGACCGCGATCTCGATTCGCGATGGCTACTCCGGCGCGGTGGTCTCAGAGCGTGATCTCGCCGTGATTTCGATGACGTCTGATGCGCCGCTGTGGGCGACTCGCTACTCGATCTACAACGGACCCGCCTCGGCGGTGCTGGGTCAGGCGACGGTGATGTCAGGCTTCGGGCGTACCGGGCCGACGAGTGAAGGAGATTCGCGGAGCAACACCGGAAACCTGCGGCGCGCTGGTCTGAATCGCTTCGACGCGTATCGCCGAGGCAACAGCTACAGCCTGACCAACTCCTCCCTCGGCATCCTCTTCGGTGATGTGGACGATGGTCTCGCGGCCAACGATCGCATCTGCAACATCTACGGGGGGACCTCGCACCCGCGCTGGAGCGTCATTCCGCAGTTGCTCCCGCAGGCATGCAACACGGGAGTTGCGGAGCCCTTCATGGAAGTTGGCATCGGCCGCGGCGACTCGGGCGGCGCAGCGTTCTTCGGCGGGCAGATCGTGGGTGTCGCTTCGTTCGGGGAGCTGAGCATCAACCCTGCGTGTCCCTTCAACCCAGATTTTGGCCTGAATCTCTGCGTCGGCGCGATCGGCTCGGGCTTCGGTTACACTAGCCTGCTTGAAGAGTCCAACCGCGACTGGGTGCAGTCGTTCATCCCTGCCCAGCAGGTGCCGGAACCGGCAACGATGACGCTGACGCTTGTTGGCCTGCTCGGTCTCGGCGCTGCGGCACGCCGTCGTCGCGCAACTGCGTGATGACCAAATAGCGATCGACGATCACGAACGAGGCCCGGACTTGCCTGAGTGGCGAGTCCGGGCCTCGATTCTTGGCGGTCATGGCACGCGCAACTCGGCGCGGGCGCGGGACGGCCGTCGAAACTCGATATGGCAGCCTGTCGCATCGTAGCCGATGGACAGTTCGTGCTTTGTCGTGGGACGTCCACGACGCCGCACCTCGAGGATCAACACCTCTTCGCGACTTCCAGAGCCGAAGGGCACTTCGGCGTCTTCTGCGATGTGCCACTGGCCCGGATCGAACGCGACATACTCGGCGTCTCGCAGGAAGCGCCCGGTGCGCTTGTGCGTGACCCGGATCGAGGCCTGACTCGAGTCTAGCACAGTTCCAGAGTCCTGATCGCGCAGCACGACGGCGAGCAATCGAAGCGACATGGTGCAGTTCCGGGTCGTTGAGACCTCCGCTCGCGTCGCCGAATCTGCTCGCGTTGATGCTTGTGCATGCGCGACATCGGTCGTCACCAGTACGGCGAAGAGCGCGACGACCGCAGAGCGTATTGGGTGAGGCATGCTGTCTCTCGTGAGGTATGAGTGTGACGTTCGATATCCTACACCGGAGACGTCAGGATGGCACGCCATTGCACATGTGCCACGACTAGACGTGGGTACGCGCAGGAAACGTCGCTCGACGGTTCAGCCGGTTCGGGGCGGGGGCGAACCTCCCCGCCCCACCCATCGCCCCCGCCACTCCACGAGCCGGCGATACCATCGCCACCGAATCGACGCGATACGCCGCGTCGGTTGCACCCACGTGAACCGCTGCGGCGTCAGCTCATGCGTCCCCAGCACCTGCTTGACGGACGTGGTCCCCGGTCCGAACTCGATGCGTTGCACGTCGCCGCGCGCGAACGCTGTCTCCACCACATCCCAGAACACC
>JALOPS010000459.1 GCA_025453745.1 Gemmatimonadaceae bacterium | reverse complement strand
CCAGCTGCTGTCCGGCAGTTTCGTCGACTACACGATGCCGCGCGCCGACGACCTGCCGAGCTTCAAGACCGACTACGTCTGCACGCCGTCGCCGCACAATGCGCTCGGCGTCAAGGGTTGCGGCGAGGCCGGTGCGATCGCGGCGCCGCCCGCCGTCATCGCGGCGGTGCTGAATGCGCTGAAGCCGGTCGGCGTCACCGACATCCAGATGCCGGCCACGCCGCACCGGATCTGGCAGGCGATCCAGGCGGCGAAGCAGCACTAGCCAGTGGCGTGGCGCATGAAGTGCGGCGCGCGTCGTGACTGAGCCGGCGCGCATGCACTTCCTGCTGTTCTACGACTACGTACCCGACGTGCTCGAGCGGCGTGGGCCGCTGCGTGCCGCACACCTCCAGCTTGCGCGCGCCGCACAGCAGCGTGGCGAACTGATCCTGGGCGGTGCGCTCGCCGACCCCGTCGACAGTGCCGTGCTTCTGTTCGATTGCGACTCCAAGAGCGTCGTCGAGGAGTTCGTGCGCAACGATCCTTACGTGCAGGGTGGCCTCGTCACGCGCTGGCGCATCCGGCCGTGGACGACGGTCGTGGGGGCGGCGGCGAAGGCGAGGGTGTGATCTCGGTGAATCAGTGTTGGAGGTGGGAGGAACCTGCCCCCCGAAGACCACGATTCTGCCGTGAGTTGGCGTTTCCGCGTGGCGTCGAGCGAATGGGTGGTTGGATGGACGCAACATCAGTGCAGCGTATCGAAAGCGAACTCCATCTCGAGTTGCCAGAGGCTTATCGACGCTTTCTGCTCAACTGTCCGCAGCAATGGCGCGACGGCACCTCGGTCCCGGAAATGAGCTTGTGCACAACCGCAGCGAAGATCATTGCGCTGAATCAGGACGCGGAGCGGCTGGATGATTGGCCGAACGAGTACCTCGCGATAGGCGAGACCGGAAACGGCGGCTACTTCGTGATTGATCTGGGCGACGACGATCCGGCCGTCGATCTGTGGAGTTCTGCGTGTTTTCCGCTTGATCCGTCCGAGCATTTTGACAGCGTTGAGCAATTCGCATCGGCTTTGCTCTGCGGCTTCGAACCGGAACACGCGGGGCCACTTTCGAGCCGACCGGCCGACATGATTTTGCCGGCCGTCATCCATGATGTCTGGTCAGAGCTTCTCGATGACGTATTGGCACTGCTTGCGCGCATTCGCAGTGGCCTCTCGCGCAAGAATCTGAAGAAAGCAGAAGAGGATCTGGACGCACTGGTCATGTGTTGGATCAACAGTCCCTATTCCGCCACGCCCCAAATGCGACGACTGCTCGAGAGAGCTCGAGAATACCGACAACGGCATCCTCGCGTACCCTCCGACGAATTCGAGGCGTTGGTCGATACGCTCCTGGTGGCTGTTCCCGATGCCCCGTTAACTTCACCTGAGGTTGCCGCAGAGCGCCGTGGCTCGTTGACCGGCGGGCGCCCGTCCCGCTCGTAACTCCGGATCGCAGTTCGCGGCCGGGAAACTGTAGCCGCGCGACCGACTTGCCTGCGGTGTATCCAGAGGCGAGCTGCGGTATCGTCACGCATCTCGTTACTGGGACTGCGCATGCGTAGCCTTTCGATCCTGCTCGGAGCAGCGATGCTGCTGTCCGCCCCGCTGGCACAGCCGCAAGCCCCGGCGCAGGCCACGGCCCCTCACGCTGACGTGCTCGCGCCGCTGCTGCCATCGGTGGTCGCGGTCCGGGTGGAGCAGGCACCACCGACGCGTTCCAGTACCCCGTTCGATGAATTCTTCGGCCTCAACGGCAAGCGCGCCGACGGGCGCGAGCGACGCGGCAGTGGCACGGCGTTCGTCGTCGATGCGTCAGCGGGTCTGCTCGTGACCACGAGCTTCGTCGTCGCGGACGCAACGTCGATCGAGATCGTGCTCGATGGCGATCGCGCGGTGCCGGCCACGGTCGTTGCCGCAGACGAGGACACACAGCTTGCGGTGTTGCGCGTCGACGCGGCGGCGCTGCGTGGACTGGCCGCGCTTACCTGGGGCGACTCGCGCGCGGCGCAGGTGGGCGACGCCGTCGTGATGGTGGGCTTCCCGTATGACCTCGGCCGGCTTGCGAGTCGCGGCATCGTCTCCGGTACGAGCACGCGGGTGGGAGACGGCCGCGAGTATCTGATCACCGACGCGCGCATCCTGCCCGGCCACGCGGGCGGGCCGCTGCTCGACGCACGTGGCCGTGTCGTGGGCGTCGCCGTGGCCGTGTTCGGCACACCCTCCTCGACCCCGACAGCCGCGATCGGCATCACAGTGCCGAGCGCGATCGCGCAGCCGGCAGTCGAGAGCCTGAAGCAGGGGCCGCTTGCGCGCGGCACGCTCGGCGTCGATGCGGTGCCGCCGCGCGCCCGAGGCGAAGACGCGGCTGGAACGGAAACCCCACCGCGCGGTGCACTCATCGAGCGGGTGGTGCCGGGCAGCGGTGCGGCGGCCGCCGGGCTGCAGATCGGCGACGTCATCATCCGTGTCGATGCCGAGGAGATTACGGACGCCGATGCCCTGCGGCGCTACATCCGCAGCAAGCCGCCGGGTGCCGTGGTGCGCATCGCGTTTCGTCGCGGCGGGGAGGAGCAGGTGGTCAGCGTGACGCTCGGGCCGAGCGTGCCGCGATAGCGCTCAGATTCCGCTGATCAGCAGATCGAGCGCCGCCTTCACGGCGCTGCGCTGTGCCTCGACCTTCGCCACGGCAGCACCCAGGGCCTGCCTTGCGCGGCACGCCGGCGAGCTCGGGAGTGACCAGCACGTACTCGCGTCCCTCGACTTCGATGATCGGCGTCAGCGTGCGCAGGATCGCGCCCTTCATCGCCGAGACGGGCCGCAGCGGGACCACCACCGTGGTCGCGAGCGTCGAGAGCAGATCGTGCTGGACCTCGAGCAGCAGCGGCGTCGCCTGACGCGTCGCCGGATGGGCGTTCCGGTAGACGACGAACTGCGCCATCAGAAGCTGCGCAGTGTGTCGCTGAACGCCCCGTGCTCGGCAATCCGCTCGTTGTAGCGCTC
>JALOPS010000458.1 GCA_025453745.1 Gemmatimonadaceae bacterium | reverse complement strand
CGGCAGCGCCGAGCCGGCAGAGATGACCAGGCGCAAGCTGGAGAAGTTTTCCGCGGGCAAGGACAATCGGGGCATCCTGCGCATGCACGAGTTCGACAAGGTCGAGATCGTGCGCTACACCACGCCCGAGACGTCGGCCGCGCAGCATGAGCTGCTCACCGGTCACGCCGAGGCACTGTTGCAGGCGTTGGGGTTGCCGTATCGGGTGCTGCTCCTGGCCAGCGGCGACACGGGCTTCTCGAGTGCGAAGACATACGATCTCGAAGTCTTCGCACCTGGCGTCGGCAAGTGGCTCGAAGTCTCGAGCTGCTCGAACTTCCTCGATTTCCAGGCGCGCCGTGCAAACATCCGGTATCGCCCGGCACCGGGGGAGAAGCCGCGCTTCGTGCATACGCTCAATGGATCGGGGCTCGCGTTTCCCCGCGTGATCGCTGCGCTGCTCGAGCACTACCAGCAGCCGGACGGGACGGTGCACCTCCCCGAGGTGCTCCAGTCGTACATGGGTCGTTCGCAGCTCGGCTGACGTCGCGCGGCCATGCGGCGTCCCCGGCCGGTCCTCCTCGTCGCGATCGGGGTCGCGCTGCTCCTCGGCTGGTACGTGCTCTACACGCAGCAGCTCGTGCGCGAGCTCCGGCGGGACGCGGCGCAGGCCGGACAGATGTACTCCCGCGTGTACCAGGCGCTCACCGATACGTCGGAGAGTCCTGAGGCGGCTGCGGGCGCGCTGCTCGACCTGGCGCGCAATATCCGCGAGACCGGCGTGCCCCTGATTCTCACCGACCGTGACGGACGGGTCGCGGCCGTCGCCAACCTGCCCTTCGACGAACCGCTGAGCGGCGCGCAGACGCAGGCGTACGTGGCGACGCTCGACAAGCTCAATGCGCCCATCGTCGAGCCGGGCATCGGTGCAGTGCACTACGGCGACAGTCCCGTTGTCCGCGGGCTCCGCGTCATTCCCTGGCTGCAGGCCAGTGCGCTCGTCCTGCTGTTGCTGGCGGGCGTGTACGCACTCCGCGAGCGTGGACGTGCAGATCGCGAAGCGGTGTGGGCGGGTATGGCGCGGGAGTCCGCGCATCAGTTGGGCACGCCGCTCTCGAGCCTGAGCGGGTGGATCGAACTGCTGCGCGACCGCGACGATGGCGCGGCGTCGGACACGCTCGATCGCATGGCGCAGGATGTCGAGCGGCTCGAACGGGTATCGCACCGATTCGAGCGCATCGGACGACCGCCCAGGCGCGATGAGGTCGCGCTCGACCAACTCGTCGATCGCATGGCCGACTACTTCGCACGCCGCGCGCCCACGCTCACCCGCAAGGTGCTCGTGCGTGCCGAACACCCCGCCGGTGGCATTCGCATCAAGGGGGATGCCGTACTGCTCGAGTGGGTCGTCGAGGCGCTGGTGAAGAACGCCATCGACGCTCTGGGCGGACGGGGCGGGGAAGTTGTCATCGAAGCGGCAGCGCTGGCCGAGGGCGGGGCACGACTGCGCGTGCGCGACGATGGGCCGGGCATTCCCGCCGCCATGCGCAAACGGATCTTCGATGCCGGCTTCACGACCAAGGAGCGCGGGTGGGGGATCGGGCTCGCGCTCGCGCGGCGGATCGTCGAAGAGAATCACGGCGGATCGCTCACCCTCGTGCCCTCGGCGAAGGGCGCGGTCTTCGACGTTATCTTGCCCGCATGACGCTCGACCTGTTCGCCGATCTGCCCGCACCCGCGCCCGCGCCCGCGCCTGCCGCATCGCCGCCGTCACCGCCGACGATTGCACGCGACGGACTGAACACCGCGCAGGCGGAGGCGGTCGCACACGACGATGGCCCGTGCCTGGTGCTCGCCGGCGCCGGCTCCGGCAAGACGCGCGTGCTCACCATGCGCATTGCCCGGCTCATCGCCGAGCGCGGCGTCGAGCCATCGCAGCTTCTCGCCGTCACCTTCACCAACAAGGCGGCAGGTGAGATGCGCGAGCGCATCGCCCGGCTGCTCGGGGCGGAGCCGCGTGGCATGTGGTGCGGCACCTTCCACGCGTTGGGTGCGCGCATGCTGCGCATGGCGCCCGAGCGCGTCGGACGCACGCGCAACTTCACCATCTACGACGAAGACGACACACTCTCGGCGGTCAAACGACTGGCCACGGCCCGCGGTGTGTCGCCCAAGCTGCTGACGCCGGCGGGCATCGTGCGGCTCATCAGCGATGCCAAGAACCAGCTCATCGGACCGGACGCGTACGCTGAGCACGCGCGCGACGAGGCCTCGCGTGCCGTGGCCGGCGTCTATCGCGATCTCGAACGGGCGCTCGAAACCGCCAACGCGGTCACGTTCGACGACCTGCTGGTGTTGCCCGTGCGTATGCTCGACGGCGACCCGGCGGTGCGTGCCACCTGGCAGCGGCGCTTCCGCTACATCCTTGTCGACGAGTATCAGGACACCAATCACGCGCAGTATCGCTTCGTCGCCACGCTGGCCGCGGGGCACCGCAACCTGATGGTCGTCGGCGACGACGATCAGTCGATCTATGGCTGGCGCGGCGCCGACATCCGCAACATCCTCGAGTTCGAGCGCGAATTCGATGGCGCGCGCATCGTGCGTCTCGAGGAGAACTACCGCTCGGCGCCGCCGATTCTCGACCTGGCCAACGTCGTCATCGCGCAAAACAAGGAGCGGCGCGGCAAGACGCTCCGCCCCACGCGCGGCGGCACGGATCCCATTCGCTGGGTCGAAGCGCTCGATGAGCGCGACGAGGCCGATGTGATCGCCGAGGAGATCAACGAACGCGCGCGACGTCGGCACGGGGCGCTGCGCGATGTGGCGGTACTCTATCGCACCAACGCGCAGAGTCGCGCGGTCGAAGATGCCTTCCGGCGCCATGCGATTCCGTATCGCCTGGTGGGGGCGACGCGCTTCTACGATCGCCGCGAAATCCGCGACCTGCTCGCCTATCTCAAGCTCGTCGCCAATCCGAGCGACGATGAGGCCTTTCGTCGCGCCATCGCCGTGCCGCGTCGCGGGCTCGGTGACGCGACCATCGCATGGCTC
>JALOPS010000457.1 GCA_025453745.1 Gemmatimonadaceae bacterium | reverse complement strand
CGCAATAATATTATTGCGTCCGTCCGCGCGTGGCGTTAGCAAGCACATATGAAAAGCCAATACGCGAAGATTGAAGCTCGACTCTGGAAGACTTTACAGCGAAGGCCGGTAATGCCGTTGCTTGGAATCCAGTATCGACTCTGCGAGGTCGGGACAAACCGCGTTGAGCATCATCGTTTATGCTTGGCGATTCAACGCCTTCTTGCCGAAGAGGCTATTGTTGAAGCCGCAGCAGGTGTCTTCGTCTCGTCCCGCGAAACCGCTCAACTGTTGAACGGGGATATTCAAGAGGTGAGCCGAGTGTGGGTCGCGCGCTCGCACGACGAACACGAAAGCGCTGTCACAACCATCACGAACCGCATCGGTGAACAGCTGGAAGACTTCGGCGTTTCCATGGGTGTTCGCCCACAAACGGTCTGGAGCAGCTCCAACGAACGCCTCCCGACGTTCCGTTCACGCCATGTCGACGTAAACTCGCCTCGACTGGCGGCCACGATATGGATCAGTTGGAACGAAGAGGCGATCTGTCCATCGCAGTCGTCTTTTTGGACGTTTCTCGAACACTGCCACAATCGCGGGCGCGTGCCATTCATCGTCGCGCGCGCAGTCTCGACGCTCACGTTTCCTGTGCTGAAGGTAATCGGTGCCAGAGCGGTGCAGTACTATTGCGTACCCACTCCTCTGGAGGGTGACGACCTCTTGGAGCTGCAGAAGGCTGCTGACCGCTTCGGCCTGCCCGCTGTTCGTCCAGCCGCACAGTGGGGTCAACTGCCAGTCGTGAATGCGCTACGCACACAGCTGAATGCGATGTCAACAACGCAAGCGCCGGCAGAGAAAGGCCGGCATGTGTTGCAGGTCGCACTGAGTCGAGGATTCTCCAACCACCAAGTGAGTCCGACCATGCTGACGCGATGGGCCAACGACATCGAGCGACAACAAGGAATCAAGCTACCACGTCGGTGGAGGGAATCGCTGATTGCTTAGCGTCGGCGTTGAGTCGCCTCGCGCATGAACCGCTCCCAGTTCGCTAGCTTCTCTCTCAGGAGCGATTCGCCCTCAGGCGGTGTATACACCACCTCGTTTATGACCTGATTACGCAGCGCCGTGCCCGGCAATCGTCGCACCGTCATCTCCACGCCCTTGATGCGACTGCAGACGATCTCTGCCGTGCGCGTGGTGAGCGGGTGCGACGCGAGGGCGCGGTATCCCTCGACGAGGGCGCGGCTGTAGCTCAGCGCCACGCGCGTTGCCGCATCGGCGTGCTCTTCATCGTTCACATGCTAGAAGAGGCGGTCCGCCCTGGTGACGAAATTCTCGATCTCCGAGCAGGCGCCTGCCTCGAGCAGGGGAAGGGGGCCGATCAGCACCGCCTGGTTGGGGATGAGCTCCGCCGCCTGCCGCTCTTCGGCCAGGGCCGCTCGGGCGGTGATGCACTTCGTGAGCACGGCCTGGGTTTCGACACCTACGTGTCGACAAAACTGGCGAATGTCGACATGATGGCATCGCGTCCGCTCTCCGCGACCGCGTGATGACCTCCTGCACCCTGCATCCGGCCACACCGAACGCGGCCAAGCCCGGGCGGGTCTTCCCATGTGATCACCGGGCGGCCGAGTGCGGCGAACAGGGCGCGCTCGGGATCGGGGTCGGATGGGTCGGCGGCGCACAGGTACGCCACCTGCGCTACGCGACCATTGCGGCGCAGTCGCACCCCGGTGTCGCTCTGGACGACGACGCGCCAGCCGTCGTGTCTGGGATAGTACGCCCGGCGGGCGCGATCGAGCAGCTGGCGCTGCGAGAGCAACGGACTGTCCGTACTCGTCACGCACTCCGTGGTTTGGGGGAGCAACGGTATGCAGGTGAATGATGGCATGAGGGTCTGACAGAGCGCGGAGGGCTCGCCGCCGCGTCAGTAACCCATGTCGTGCAGCTGCGCCTCCGCCGCGAGGGCGTCGAGCATCTCACGCCGGCGGGTATCGTCGGCACGCTTGTACCGCAGCACATCGGCGGCGCGAACGCGGCGGTGCGTGCCCACTCGGCGGAAGGGGATGGTGCCGTCTTCCAAGAGCGCAACGAAAAACGGGCGCGACACATTCAGCAGGTCCGCTGCCTGCTGCGTGGTGAGTTCCGCGTGGACCGGGAGGATGGTCACCGCGTTACCGTTGGCCATCTGCCCGAGGATCTCGAGAAATAGCTCGAACGCCTGGCGGGGCACGGTCACGGCCGCTTCGGTGGCTGCATCGTCCGTTCGCACACGAACGTGCTGACCCGTGCGGCCCGAAGCGGCCATGGCGGCGAGCTGGCGCAGCGCGGACCGGGCCTCGTCAACGGCCTCGGGCGTAGGGAGTTCGAGCGTTGCAGTCATTCGTGGTTCCGGTTGGATACATTCGAAATATTCGCCATAATCGAAATAAACGCAACCCCGAAGGTCACTTCAGACGGCGAAGCCTTTCGGCCATCGGGTGGGACACCATCCGGTCCGTACGATGTGGGGTCGATGCAGGGTGACGACGGGTCGTCGAAACGCGACATCCGAACGTGCACGGGAAACCGCCAACGGTGCACCTGTCCATGGCGATGTCCCGCAACATGCCGAAGTGCACCGCCGCGGCGGCCCCCGAGAACCCGAGACGCCACCGCGTTCGCTCGCTATTCCCGCGCGAGAATGTCGAACAGCCGGATGTTGATGTAGTAATTCGAGCGCCCCGCGCGGAGCTTGCGCAGCATGCCGTGCTCCGCAAGCGCGTTGAGGTACTTCGTCGCGGTAATTCGTGTCACGCCAAGGTCCTGTTCGATGAATGCGACCTTCGTGTACGGGTGTGTGAAGAGATTGTTGAGGAGATCCTGCGAATAGAACGGAAATGCGCGCAACTCCTGTTTGGACAGGCGTAGCGCCTCACGAATGGCGTTCACCGTGCGGATCCCATCGCGGGCGCTCTCGGCGACGGCCGTGAGCATGTAGATCACCCACGATTCCCAATCGCCCTCCTCGCGTACCTTCTGCAGTAGGCGATAGTAGTCCGGCTTGGTGCGCACGATG
>JALOPS010000456.1 GCA_025453745.1 Gemmatimonadaceae bacterium | reverse complement strand
CACCACCAGACCAATGAGCGACACGGCGTTGAGTGACTGCCCCGTGATCCAAAGCGCGATGATGCCACCGGCCGCCGCAAGCGGCACCGTGGTGATGACGACGAGTGGAATGCGGAAGCTCGCGAACTCGCCCGCGAGCACGAGGAAGACCAATGCCACGCCAAGCAACCCGGCGAGCAGCAGCTCCGACGTGGTGCGCCGCTGCTCCGCATCCGCCCCGGCAACCGACCACGTGACGCCGGCCGGTGGCACGATCCCGCCGAGCATGCGCTCGACGTCGCGCGTGGCCTGCGATGTACCGCCGCGCTCGATGAGCCCTTCGACGATCGTGACCGGCCGCTGATCGGCGCGCACCACTTCGAGCGGCGCACGCGTTTCGCGCACGCGCACGAGCTGCCCGACCGGAATCCCCTTGATGGGTGTGGCGAGCGCGGTGGCGAGATCTTCATTGCGGCCGCCGGCAAAGCGCACGGTGATCGGCGTGCGACGGTCCGTCTCGCGCAGCTCGCTCGCATTCACGCCACCGAGCCCACCGCTCAGCGCCGCGGCCACTGCGTCGATGGCGATGCCGCGATCGGCGAGTCGTTCGCGCTCGAGCTCCACTTCGTAGATCGGTTGCGTGCTGGCAAACGCATCGCGCACATCGGTGAGCGACGCGAGCTGCCGCATGCGTACGCGCACACTGTCGGCGGCGCGTTGCGCATCGGCAGCCGTGCGGGCCGACACTTCCACGCGCACGAGCCGGCCCTCGCGGCCAATGAGCGAGCCGAACTCCGACTGTCCCGCGAGATCGAGCGCCAGCGCGCCACTGGCGAGATCGGGTACCGCTGCGCGCAGCCGGTCGGCGAAGGTCGCGGCATCGGCGCCGCTCGGCACGGGGACGATGAGCTGCGCGGTCGCACTCGACCCCGGCTCGGCGCCAGCGAGGATCTCTTCGTCGGTCGCGGTACCCACGCGGGCATACACGCGACCCGCGCCCAGTGCGCGCGCCGCCGACTCGATGCGCGCGGCCTGACGCGTGGTCTCCTCGATCGCGGTGCCCTCGGCGAGTGCGAGCTGCGCAACCACCGTCCCTTCGTCCACGCGCGGCAGGATCTCGCGCGGCATGCGGAGCGCGATCGCGCCCGTCACGACGAGTGCGACCGTCGCGATGCTGAACACCGCCACCGGGTGCGTGAGCGCCCACTCCATTCCACGCTCGTAGAGCGCGGCCAGACGATGGCCGATCGTATCGAGCCGGCCGGGTGTGCGCTGAATTGCAGTGGATGCGGCAGTGCGCGGAGCGCGACGCCCCGCCATGAGCACGGGCATGAGCGTGAGTGCCAACAGCAGCGACGCGGCCACGGTCATCACCACGCTCAACGACAGATCGCGAAAGAGCGCCGCGGCGAGTCCACGAACAAACACCACGGGGCCGAAGACGAGCACCGTGGTCAGCGTGCCGGCAAAGAGGGGCGCGCTCACCTCGTCTGCGCCAACGATGGCCGCGTCGCGCAGCGGCATGCCCGCTTCGCGTCGTCGTCCCACCGATTCGGCGACCACGATCGCGGTGTCCACCAGCAGGCCGACGCCGAGCGCAAGTCCGCCGAGCGAGAGCACGTTGATGGTGACGTTCATCTGCTGCAACGCCACGAGGGCGACGAGCACGGACAACGGCACGGTCAGGCCGATGGCGAGCGAGAGCCGCCAGTCGCGCAGGAAGAGCAGAATCACGAGCAGCGAGAGAATGCCGCCGGCGGCGATCTCCTGGCCGAGGTTGCTCAAGGCGTCGACCACGAAGTCGGCCTGCGCGGCGACGGTGGTGACCTGCACCCCGGGAAACTCGCGTGCGAGCTGCGCGAGCGATTCACGGAGCGTGGTGGTGACCGACACCGTGTTGGCGCCGGCGTCCTTGTAGACCACGAGCCCCACGGCGGGTGCGCCATCGAGGCGCGTGAGCGTGCGTGGTTCGGCGAGGGCGAGCGACACCGTGCCCACATCGCGCAGCGTGAGCGCGCCGCCGGCGGGACCGATGGGCGTGTTGGCGATCTCGGCGGGCGTGCGGAACTCCGTGAGCGCGCGCACGGCGAGTCGGAACTGTCCGCGTCGCACCGTGCCGCCAGAGCCGGTCGCATTCGCCTGCTTGACGGCGGTGGCGACATCGTCTGGCGTGAGTCCAACGGCGCGCAATCGTTCGGGGTCGAGCTCGATGCGAATTTCGTCTTCGGGGGTGCCGACCACGGCGACGCTCGCAACACCGGCGATTTGTTCGAGGCGGCGCGCGTGGACTTCTTCGGCGGTGCGTGCGAGCGTGCGCAGGTCGGGCGGTGCCAGCGTGGCGCGTGTGCGCGACGAGTCGCCGGTGGTATCGCGTGCGGACTGACTGGCGACGCCACGTACGGCGAGCACGGCGATGGGGCGCTCGCCCGGGTCGCTCGTGAGCAGCGTGGGGCGCTCGGCCTTTTCGGGAAGTCTGCTGCGTGCGTTGTCGAGCCGTTCACGCACCGTGAGCACCGTGGCCGCCATGTCGGTGCCCCACGCGAAGCGGGCGATGGTGGTGGACTCTTCGTTGCGGCTGACGCTGCGCAGTTCGACGAGACCCGGCGTGGCGGCGAGCGCTTCTTCGATGGGCTCGGCGACGAAGCGGGAGACTTCATTGGCAGCCGCACCGTCGTAGGTGGTGCGGACCGTGAGGACGGGGAGGGTGACGTCGGGGAGGAGGGAGACCGGGAGGCGCGTGAGTGAGACGCTGCCGAGGAGGACGACGGCGAGCAGCGCGGCCAGGGTGGCGACGGGGCGGGAGACGGCCCAGCGGGGGAGGGACATCAGGTGCGGTGACGGGGGCGCGGGCTGCGTCGCGATCTCAACAAGAATTGATCAGGTGAGGGTGTCTCGTACAGTCACCGTTGGGAGCCGAGGGGTTGCAATGCTGGTGGGCCGCGCGCGGTGACGGGGGTCACGGGGTGCCGGGAATTCGTGAGCGAGGTGCCCACGGCGTGAAGGCGTTCGCATGACAGAGAGCATATCATGGGCGTGAGCCCGACGCGGGGCTTGCGAT
>JALOPS010000455.1 GCA_025453745.1 Gemmatimonadaceae bacterium | reverse complement strand
CGGGTGCCGCGTGCTGAGCGGAGCGCTCGCGCAGCGAGTGCGGAGTCGAAGCACCGCCCGACGGGCGCGCAGCGCCTGTTCGGGGCAGTGGCGGGTGCCGCGTGCTGAGCGGAGCGCTCGCGCAGCGAGTGCGGAGTCGAAGCACCGCCCGACGGGCGCGCAGCGCCTGTTCGGGGCAGTGGCGGCGGTGCAAGCCCGGTCGCGAACGGCGCTGCCCTCGACTCGCAGCTTCACTGCTCGCTCGGGCTGACAGCGCCGTCGCGGGGCTCTTCGACTCGCCGCTGCGCGGCTCGCTCAGAGCACGGCGGCAGTGCTGCTCACTCCGAGCACGGCATTGCGCACCGTCCCGAGACCCTTCGGTCGCGTTGCGACCTCAGGGTGGACTGAGCGGCCTCCAGCCGCTCAGTCCACCTGCAACACCGCCAGAAACGCTTCCTGCGGAATCTCCACGCTCCCCACCTGCTTCATGCGCTTCTTTCCTTCCTTCTGCTTCTCGAGGAGCTTCCGCTTGCGCGAGATGTCGCCGCCGTAGCACTTCGCCAGTACGTCCTTCCGCAACGGCTTGACCGTCTCCCGCGCGATCACCTTGTTGCCGATCGCCGCCTGGATCGCCACCTCGAAGAGCTGTCGCGGAATGAGCTCCTTCAGCTTCTCCGCGATCTTGCGTCCCCAGTCGTACGCCTTGTCGGTGTGGATGATCACCGAGAATGCATCGATCGGATCGCCGTTGATGAGCATGTCGAGCTTCACCAGCTTCTCCGAGCGGTACTCGAGCATCTCGTAGTCGAGCGACGCGTACCCGCGGCTCACCGTCTTGAGCCGGTCGAAGAAATCGAGAATGATCTCGGCGAGCGGAAACTCCCAGTCGAACTCCACGCGCGCGGTGTCGACGTAGCGCATCCCCTTGTACACGCCGCGCCGGTCGGTGCCCAGCGTCATGATCGGGCCGATGTACTCGCTCGGCACCATGATGCGCGCGCGCACGAACGGCTCCTCCACGTGCGCGATCTCGCCCGGCGCCGGCATCAGCGCGGGATTCTCCACCAGCACCATCTCGCCGTCGGTCCGGAAGACGCGATACTCCACGCTCGGCACCGTGGTGACGAGGTCGAGGTTGTACTCCCGCTCGAGCCGCTCCTGCACGATTTCCATGTGCAACAGGCCGAGGAAGCCGGCACGGAAGCCGAACCCCAGCGCGGTCGACGTCTCGGGTTCGTACTGCAGCGAGGCGTCGTTGAGCTTCATCTTCTCGAGCGCGTCACGCAGCGTCTCGTACTGCGTGGTGTCCGTCGGATAGATGCCCGCGAAGACGAACGAACGCACTTCCTGATAGCCGGGCAGCGCTTCGGCGGCACGCCGCTTCGCGTCGAAGATCGTGTCGCCGGCGCGCGTTTCGCGCACCGAGCGCACGGCCGCCACCACGTAGCCCACCTCGCCGGCCTGCAGCACGTCGGTGGGCACCTGGCGCAACTGCAGGGTGCCGACTTCCGCCACTTCGTACTGCGTGTCGTTGGCGCCGAAGGTGATCATCGTCCCCTTGCGGATCTCGCCGTCGACCACGCGGATGCTCGGAATCGCCCCGCGGTACTTGTCGTAGTACGAGTCGAAGATGAGCGCCCGCAGGGCCCCGTCCGGATCACCCTTCGGCGGGGGCACCCGATCGACGATCTGCTCGAGCAGCGCGGGGACGCCCACCCCCTCCTTGGCGCTCACGTACAGCACGTCTTCCGGCAGGCAGCCGATCAGGTCGACGACTTCCTGGCGTCGCCGCTCGGGCTCCGCGCCGGGAAGATCGATCTTGTTGAGCACGGGGATGATCTCGAGCCCCGCGTCCATCGCGAGGAAGAGATTCGACAGCGTCTGCGCCTGGATCCCCTGGCTCGCATCGACGACGAGGAGCGCACCTTCGCATGCCGCCAGCGACCGCGACACCTCGTACGTGAAGTCCACGTGCCCGGGCGTGTCGATCAGATTCAGCTCGTACGTGTCGCCATTTGCGGCCGTGTAGGCCATGCGCACGGCGTTGAGCTTGATGGTGATGCCGCGTTCGCGCTCGAGGTCGAGCGTGTCGAGCACCTGGGACTTCATTTCACGCTTTTGCAGCGTGCCCGTGGCTTCGATCAGGCGGTCGGCCAGCGTCGACTTGCCGTGATCGATGTGGGCGACGATGCAGAAATTGCGGATACGATCGAGACGCACGGACGCGGGTGCTGCGAGGAATCGGGCGCGTCGCGCGAGATCGGCACCTCTCGGGCCGTCCGCGCATCGCGACAAGCCCGATAAGATAGCGCGGCCGCGGCGCACGGGTATCGCCCACCTCACCACGGACGGCTACTTTCGGTCCATGCCCGCGACCCGCGCCGATCTGCTCCACCCCGCCGAACTCGCGGCGCTCGGCTCGGTCGAACTCACCACGCGCTGGGTGGTGGAGGGCTTTCTCGCCGGGCTGCACCGCTCGCCGCGCAAGGGCTTCTCCGTCGAATTCGCGGAGCACCGCCCGTACCAGCCCGGAGACGACCTGCGCTACCTCGATTGGCGCATCGCCGCCCGCGCCAACCGCCTGGTCATCAAGCAGTACGAAGAAGAGACCAACGCGCGCGCCGCCATCGTGCTCGACGTGAGCACCTCCATGCAGTGGACGGGCGATCCGTCGCGATTGACGAAGCTCGACTACGCCGCCCGCGTGGCGGCGGCCTCGGCGCACCTGCTGCTCCGGCAGCGTGACGCCGTGTCGCTCGTGCGCGTTGGCGCCGAACTCGTCGACGTGCTCCCGCCACGCTCGCATCGCACGCAGTTGACGCGCGTGATCAATGCGCTCGGAGCGCCCCTCCCCCCGCCGCCGGCGTCGCCGGTGCCCGTGCCGAGCAATCTCGCCGTGGGGCTCGCGCGGGCCGCGGGGCTCGCAGGGCGTGCCGGCTTCGTACTCCTCATCTCCGATCTGCTCGTGGAACCCGCACCGCTCGTGCAGCAGATCGGCGGGCTCCGCGCGCTCGGCCACGATGTGATCGTGCTCCATGTGCTCGATCCGGTCGAGCGCGACTTTGTCGCG
>JALOPS010000454.1 GCA_025453745.1 Gemmatimonadaceae bacterium | reverse complement strand
CTGTACAAGGCGCACCCCGCATTCTGGCGGCGCGACCACGAGCCCAACGGCTTCCAGTGGGTGGACGTCGGAGACCGGGAGCAGTCGGTGCTGTCGTACGTGCGTCGCGACAGCGAGCGCCACGCGATCGTGGTGCTCAACCTCACGCCGGTCACGCGCGAGGGGTACCGCATCGGCGCGCCGGCGGCGGGCGCCTATGCCGTCGCACTCTCGAGTGACGAGGCGCGCTTCGGCGGCAGCGGGGTGTCGCCCGGCGATCGGCTGGTCACCGATGGCGAGGCGTGGCACGGCTTCGAGCAGTCGATGACGCTGACCTTGCCGCCGCTTTCGTGCGTGGTGCTGCTCCCCGACGAGGGAGCGATGGCCGAGGCCGAGCGGTCGCGGTTGGCGGACGCGGCGGCCATGGCGGCCGATGCGCGGGTGAGCGTCGATGACGAGGCGGCGATCGTGTCGACGTCGCCCAAGCCCACGCGCACGGTGCGCACCGGCAAGTCGCGGCAGCGCGGCGCGTGATGGGGGAGGCCGGACGCCCTCCGCGCCGTCGCGCGGGGGTCTGGTTCATGGGGATAATCGCGGCGATCGGCGCCGCCGCGTGCATCCGGCTCGGCATCTGGCAGCTCGATCGTCTGGGGCAGCGCCGGCTGCTCAATGCGGAGATCCGCGCGCGCATCGACGCACCGCCGGTCGACGTGCGGACCGTCCTCGGTGACACGACGCGTACGCGCTTTCGCCGCGTGACGGTGTCGGGCGTGACACGGGCGGCCGACGAGCTCGCGTGGGCGGGTCGCACGCGCAACGGATCACCGGGCGTGTACCTGCTGTCGCCCGTCTCGCTGGGGGACTCGATGCCGCTGGTGCTGGTCAATCGCGGGTGGGTGTATTCGCCCGATGGCAGTCGCGTGGATCTCGCGCGCTGGCGCGAGGGCGACACGGTGCGGGTGACGGGCTACGTGGAGCCGTTTGCGGGGCGACTGACCGGGCGGTGGCGCGCCAGCACGGCACTGCGCTCGGTGCGTTGGATGGAGCGCGATTCGCTGGTGGCGCTGCTCGGGCGGCCGGTGGCGCCCTTTCTGGTGGTGGTCGCGGGCGATACCGCCCCGGGGGATGCGGCGCGCGTCGCGCGCATTCCGCCGCCACCGCTCGATGAAGGGCCGCACCAGAGCTATGCGATGCAGTGGTTCGCGTTCGCGACGATCGCGGTGGTGGGGTATGGGGCGTATCTGTGGAATGCGCGGCGGGGGGGGTGAGGCCGGGATGGGGCTGGCGACTGCTTTCCTCGATAGGTCTACAGCGGCTCCCATGCCAAATGCTTCAGGGGGTCGAAGTCGTCGCTCAGGTGTATCGCGTCCCTCGACTCCACAACACCGAGCAGCTCAGCAAAAAACGCGGTGTGAATGACGAGCTCCGACCAGTCCGCAAAGCGAAGCGCAATCGCGAGGTCTACCAGTAGCATGTTTGGCCGCGCACTTATGGCGTGCAGGAAAACGCCACTGCACATGTCGCCGAACGGTGACGCACGATCAGGGTCGCTGCTGTCGCCGCAATACGCCAAACGGCCAACCGAGACGTCGGCAACCACGCGACTCTCGCCCGAAGGCTCGGATGACCGATCTGCTGCATCGATGGTCACCACGAGTGGAGTCAATTCGTCGACGGTGCCGTCGCTCCATCGTACGGAGGTCTCCCTGCCTACGGCGATCTCGATGTGCACGTCTCTGGTACGCAGCGGCAGGGAAACCGCTCCAGCCTGCGGAATCGAGAGCACCGCACCTTGGGTGAGAATCTGGCGCAGACGCTGCCGTGCGATCGCAGGAAGGAGGAAAGCGTCCTGCGGTTGCGCAATGGATGCCCTTGTCAGGAACGGCTTTGTCATGGAACGAACTTAATCTTCCAGACATCCGTTACGCCACCAACATTGAAATCAAGAGTGGCAAGGCCGCTCTCGCTTCCTTCCGGCAAGCGAAAAGTGATGAATGATCCTTGGTCATCAGTCGCGAAAAATGCGTGCGGACGATCTGATCTTGTGTAGATCCGCATGTCTGTCGTGAGTTCGTCGAAGAGCTGCCTCGCGTCCTGCCTGTTGCCTCGCTTGTCGAACAGGTAGTTGCGCATACGCTGCGGAGTACTGCTCAATGACGGCCGAATGCGGGAAATGATCGACCTTACATGCGGTGTGATCCGAGTCGCAGCTCGCCCAGTTGCCGGATGGGTGCTCAGGACAGCCATGCCGATTGCGAACGCCCGCTCCCCGCAGCTCGTTCGAGAATCACGCAAGACGCGACCAGCGTCCACCCAACTCGATACAGCGCCGCCGATGCCAGTCATCTCCCACACCGCACGAATCGCCTGCACGCAGCTTGGGCAGACGCCGTCCGCCCACTCCAACAAGTCGGTCAACTCCGCGTCGGCGGTCCAGTTGCGCGCGCCCGTACGGCAAACAGCGGCTTCGAACTGATCGTCGGTGCCAGCGGATCCCGCTGCGCGCCAATTGAAGCCTTCCATGCGGCTTGTATGCTGCTCGACGTACATGTGCCATCGTAGGTCATCCCACTCGTGTATCTCGGGCGAACGCCCCGGGCACGGCGCGGTGACGACCACCACCGGCAAGGGCTGTCCGTTCCCTTGGCGAGGCGATCCTGCAGTTCCTGTGGCCGTCAACACCGATGGCCGTCCGCATCCAGCACCGAGCAACCAGTTGAGTCCCCAACGACCGCCCCGCGATGGGCCGGTTCCAGGATCTCCGAACGGTCCCCACTCATCGGAGATCATCGTGGGCTCTGGCGCGCGGTTACCGACCGGAGGTTCCTGCGGGGCTGACGCGCGACTCTGGTGACCCATTGGCTCACCTATCGAGCACCCTGCCACGGCAAGCCCGGCAAGGGCAAGCAAACACGAGGTAAGCGTCTTCACAGAAACCCGATCCGGTGTGGGAGCCCGACAATTAGGAGGTCGAGCCCACCGGCGCTGTGACACAACGCACACAAGAAACAACGTGCCTGAAAACCCACCGCGCCCCGATTCCGTTGGGGTGCCGCGATCAACGGGGCAGCGCA
>JALOPS010000453.1 GCA_025453745.1 Gemmatimonadaceae bacterium | reverse complement strand
AAAGGTTGCCGGCGCATGGAACACGCGTAGTGCCTTCACCGCATCCCCGTGATTGCGGCGCGCGCCTTCCAGCGTCTCGCGCTCCCGCTCTGCACGCCCCCGCGCACTGAAGACGCCCGACGGCGCGTCGCCGACGAATACGTGCCCGTGTACGATGGCGCCCTCACGATCGTGCACCACGCAGACGAGTGTGCGCGGTGCCTTCCGTCCTTCCGACGATTCGAAGTCCATGGCGGCGCTCCTACGACCAGAAGTTGAGCAGCAGCCGGCCGCGCACGTACGCGTGCCAGCACGCGAGCTGCACCCGAACGCTCGTCACCTTCCGGCGGAAGATTGCCTGGCGGTAGTTCGGCAGCCCGAATGAACCCGCCGGCACGAAGGTCTCGGTGCCGCTCTCGCTCACCACGCGAGTGATGCCGAAGTAGCCGGTCGGTGATTCGCCGCGGTTGCCGAAGGCGGTGATGGCCGCCTCCGCGAACGTGTCGCGCCCGTTCACCTGCACGGTCATCTCCCACGTCTGGACCGTGTTCTCGGCGTATGCCTTCCAGCCGTGTGCTTCCTGGCCGACCATGAGGGGCTCCGTGGTGAAGGTGACAGGCTCAGCACGCCAAGCTGCATTGCGTGCCTCACCTCACCGTCACCACGGTGTGCCGCGTGGGCGTCGCCGGTGGTGTTGTGTGCTCGAGGCGCGGAGATCCCTCGACTGCGCGCCTGCGGCGCTCCGCTCGGGATGACGGGCCTGCGGCGCGTCGCCGGTGATGTTTCGTGCGCGAGGCGCGGAGATCCCTCGACTACGCGCCTGCGGCGCTCCGCTCGGGATGACGGGCCGCCGGCGCTCCGCTCGGGATGACGGGCCTGCGGCGCCCCGCTCGGGATGACGCGACCTCAGCTCGCGATCTTCTTCCGCTTCTCCTGGCTGATTTTCTCCATGTACTTCTTGAAGAATTGCTTGTGCATGTCGTTCATGTCGATTTCGCGCCCCTGGATGTACGACTGCACGATGTTCGTCGTCATGTCGAGCGGCGTCCCCGTGGTGATCACGAGCGTGGCGTCCTTGCCCACCTCCAGTGATCCCACCTTGTCGGCCACGCCCATCACTTCGGCCGCATTGATGGTCACCGCCTTGAGCGCCTCTTCTTCCGGCAGCCCGAACGCCACCGCCACGCCGGCATCCCACGGCAACCGGTAGCTGTACAGCGCGTTCCCCTCGCCCGCGATCACGAACTTCACGCCCGCCTTGTGCAGCCCCGCCGGCGTGGCGTATGCCTCGTCGTATCCGTCGTCGCTGCGCGGCGGCGCGGACATCGTCGACGTCAGGATCACCGGGACGTTCTCCGCCTTGAGCCGCGCGGCCACCTGCAACGCGTCGCGCCCGCCACGAATCACGAGGCGCACCCCCTCCTGGCGAGCCCACGTGAGCGCATCGTTGATCTGCGCGGCGCCCTCCGCCGCCACCACCACGGGGATCTCACCATTGAGTGCGGGCACCATCGCCGCGTAGCGCGGATCCGTCCGCGCGACCTGTCCAGCCTTGACCGCGTCGCGATACGCACGCGCTTCGCCGAAGAACGCGCGAATCTCCTCCACCTGCTCCGCGTAGCTCTTCGGCGGCTGCGGCGGACGGCCGCCAGCACCTGGCGGCGGTCCGCCAAAGCGACGCGGTCGCGCGGTCGGATCGGGCCAGTTCACGTTGAGCGCGGCGGCCCCCTTCATCGACATCTCTTCCCACGTCCACCCTTCGAGCGAGATGGCCGAGGAGAGCCCGGAGATCACGCCACCACCCGGCGTCGAGAAGGCCACCAGCACACCCGCCGAGCGCGTCGTGCCGATGTGCCGGCTCTCGGCGTTGACGGCGACTTCCGCGCGCACCTTCGGGTTGAACTCACCGAGTTCGGTGACCTCGTTGGAGACATCGACCGCTCCTATCTCCGAAATTCCGACGGTGCTGTACGCGTCGATGAGCCCGGGATAGATGTGCTTGCCCGCGAGCTCCACGACCTTGGCGCCGCGCGGTGTGGCCACTTCCGCACCGCCGATCGCGGTGATCTTGCCGCGCTCGAGCACGATGGTGCCGTTGGCGATCGTGCCCTTGGTGACCGTGTGAATCGTGGCGCCGCGCAAGACGACCGGGGCGTCTTGCGGTGCGGTGGGAATGACGACCTGTGCGTGCAACAGCGTCGGCACCACAAGTGCGGCAACGAGCGCGGCACGGGCCGAACGGAACAGGGCAGGGGACATGATGCGGGTCTCGATACGCGCGAAGGCGGTGGAGCGGTTCACTTGTCCCCCGGGGTGTTGCCGCGCGTGGGGGCGGTGGTGTTCGTCCCCTCCGCTGGCGCGGCGGCGAGAATGGCCTGAATGAGCTGCGTGCGCTGTGACGCGACCTGCGCGCGCAGCACCTGGTCTTCCGCGAGCGAGAAGTAGCGCCGTCCATCCACCCACGTCTGCTCGGCCTTCGTGAACTGGCTGAGCGGATTGCCGTTCCAGATCACGAAGTCGGCATCCTTGCCTGGCTCGAGCGAGCCCACTCGACCGTCGATGGCAACGGCTTTCGCGGCCTGGTTGGTGACCGTGGAGAGCGCCTGGACCTCATCGACGCCGGAGCGCAGCAGCTTGCCCGCCTCCCAGTTCATGCGCGTGGAGATCTCGTTGTCGTCGGAGTGCAACGAGGTGACCACACCGGCTTCCATGAGCAGGCGCGCGTTGTACGACGTCGCGTCGTACGCCTCGAGCTTGAAGGCGCCCCAATCGCTCCACACCACGGCGGCGACGCCCGCCTTCTTGAGCTCATCGGCGATCTTGTACGCCTCCACCCCGTGCTGCAGCGCCTGCACCTTGAAGCCGAACTCCTCGGTCAGTCGCACGAGGGCGAGGAACTCGTCGGCGCGGTAGCCGTGCGAGGAAATGAGCAGCTTGCGATCGAGGATGTCGAGCAGCGCTTCCATGCGCAGGTCGCGGCGCGGCGGGAGCCCGGTCTTCTCCTTCTCCCACCGCTGCCATTCCTTGCGATAGTCACGCGCCGCGAGGAAGTGATCGCGGATGATCTCCTGCACCCCCATGCGCGTGT
>JALOPS010000452.1 GCA_025453745.1 Gemmatimonadaceae bacterium | reverse complement strand
TTCACGGAGATCGAGGAGCTCGTGCGCGACGGGATCGACGTGGAGGGGCGCTTGTACGTGTCGGAGCGGGCGCACCTCGTGATGCCGTACCACAAGCTGGTGGATCGCTCGAGTGCGGCGAGCAAGGCGATCGGCACCACGGGGCGCGGCATCGGCATGGCCTACGAAGACAAGGTGGCGCGGCGTGGCGTGCGCGTGCTCGACCTGCGCAGTGCCGCACGGTTGCGCGAACTCGTCACCGCTGGCGTGGCGCGGGCGAACGCGCAGTTGACCGCAAGCGGTGCGAGCGAGCGGGCCGATGTGGAGGAGACGCTGCGCACGCTCGAGGCGCTGGCGCCCCGCCTGCTCGCGATCGCGGAGGATGTGGGACTCTGCGTGCATCGTGCGCAGCGCAATGGGGCGGCGGTGCTGCTCGAGGGCGCGCAGGGCTCGCTGCTCGATGTGGATCACGGCACGTACCCGTTCGTGACGTCGAGCAATACCACTGTGGGTGGTGCGGCGATCGGTGCGGGGATCTCGCCATTGGCCATCGATGCGGCGCTCGGCATCGTGAAGGCGTACACGACGCGTGTGGGCAACGGTCCGCTGCCCACGGAGCTCGAGGAGCCGTTGGGCACCGAGCTGCGCCGGTTGGGCAACGAGTTTGGTGCGACGACGGGGCGTCCGCGGCGGTGCGGGTGGTTCGACGCGGTGGTGGTACGCTACGCGGCGCGGGTGAACGGATTGACGGGATTGGCGGTGACCAAGCTCGATGTGCTCGACACGTTCGAGCGCATTGCGCTGTGCACGGGCTACGACGTGGATGGCGAGCACTGCACGGAGTTTCCCGCGGATGTGGACCTGCTCGAACGCGCGGTGCCGCGCTACGAGTGGTTCGAGGGATGGCGCACCGACACCGGCGCGACGCGCACGCTCGAGGCGCTGCCGCGGCAGGCGCGCGCGTATCTCGACCGGATCGAGGCGCTGTGCGAGACGCCGATTTCGTACGTGAGCGTGGGGACGCGGCGCGATCAGATCATTCCCGTGGTCACGCACGCGGTCGCGGCCTGAGATGCGTGCGGCGGGTGATGCGCCGGGGGTGACCGGCGCGTCGACGGTGGCGCGCGATGTGGTGGTCGTGGGCGCCGGGCCGTGCGGGCTGGCGGTGGCGATCGCGTGCGTGCAACGCGGGCGTTCGTGCGTGGTGGTGGAGCGCTCGAGTCTCGTCAGCGGAATCGCGAGCTACCCGACGGAGATGGTGTTCTTCTCCACGGCGGAGCGGCTGTCGATCGGGGGCGTGCCATTCGTGGTGCCCGGCCCCAAGCCCACGCGACGTGACGCGCTCGCGTACTACCGCGCGGTGGCGCAGCACTTCGCGCTCGAGGTGCATCAGTACACCACGGTGACCGGTCTCGCGCGCGTGGATGACCGATGGCGACTCGGCGCCGAGTCGCGGGCGCATGGTGCGATGTCGTACGAGGCGCCGACGGTGGTGATCGCGACCGGATACTTCGGACAGCCCAATCGTCTGGGGGTGCCGGGGGAGTCGTTGCCGCACGTGACGCATCGCTTCGTCGAGGGGCACAGCGCGTTCGACCAGGATGTCGTGGTCGTCGGCGGTGCGAACTCCGCAGTGGACGCCGCGCTCGAGCTGCACCGCGCGGGGGCACGTGTGACAATGGTGCACTTCGAGGACGGGCTCGCGCCGAATGTGAAGCCGTGGGTGCGACCGGACATCGAGGGGCGCCTGCGCGAGGGAACGATCGCGGCGCGCTTTGGGGCGCGTGTGGTGTCGATCGCCCCCGACCACGTGGTGGTGCGCGATGCGAGCGGCGAGTCACGCGTGGCCGCAACGCAGGTGTACACGATGCTCGGCTATCTGCCGGAGAACCGGTTGCTCGAGCTGGCCGGCGTGCCGATCGATGCAGTCACGGGCATCCCCGCGCACGACCCGTCGACGATGCGTACGAGCGTGGAGGGCGTGTATCTCGCCGGCGTGCTCGCGTCGGGGTTCGACGCGAACAAGACGTTCATCGAGAATGGGCGGCATCACGGGGAGTTGATTGTCGGCGATGTTATCGCGAGGCGGACATGAGAACCTGCAGGAGGCGATGGCGACTGGCCGTGCTGGGCGGCATGCTCGGTGTGCTCGCGGCCTGCAGCGGCGGCGATCCAGCACCGGCGGCGCCGACGCCACCAAGCCCACCGCCACCCCCGCCGGCACTGCCCGCGGGGATTCGCGGCGTGTCGGTCGCTCCACGAGACGTGACCGTGATGGATGGCGCGTCGGAGCTGTTCATCGGGTGGACGTTCGATCGACCGGCCGATGCGCCTCGACCGTCAGTCGCCGTGCGCGTCTCCGACTCGACAGTGGCGTCTGCGGCGATCGATTCGGATGGCATCGTGGTGCGTCCGCTTCGCGCCGGCCGTGCGGTGGTCCGCGTCTCGGCGTCGGTGTCGGCGAACGCGAGCTATTCGGCCGCGACGAGAGAGGACAGCCTGGTTGTTTCCGTCGTGCGCGCGAGCGTTGCTCGCGTGGACCTGACGCTGTTCGGTGCTCTCGCACGCGTTGGTGACAACGTCACCGTCGCCATCGCGCTGCGCGACTCCGTCGGCAACGAGTTGAGCGGGCGTTCGGTGCAGGTGGTGTCGAGCGACACCGCCGTCTTGCGGGTGACGCCATCCGGATCGTTCTGGACCGTGCAGGCGCGGGCCGTCGGCACCGCGTCGATTGTCGCACAGTCGGAGGGTCGGTCGGTATCGGAGGCGTTCACGATCGGTAGTACCGCGGCCCCCCCGCCCGCGCTGCCTTCCGCCATAAATGTCGGCATCCTTGCGAGTTCGCTGTTGGCGGGGACCACGACCGTGGCGCCCGTGTCTTTCCCGGGTGTGGCCGCGACGACGCGCGTGGTCGTGAGTGGCGTGAGCAGCTCGTCTCCCGAGGTCGCGACGGCGACCTTCGACTCCGTCCGCGGCCTCGTGCTCCGCGCGGCGAGTGCCGGTCGCACCGTGTTGCGGCTCGCTGTCACCGGTGACGGACCGGGGGTCAGCAGCACCTCTCGCACGTATGACGTCGCGACCGTCGTGTACGC
>JALOPS010000451.1 GCA_025453745.1 Gemmatimonadaceae bacterium | reverse complement strand
AGCGTCCAGCGATCGGTGTCGAAGCCGGCGTGCTCGGCGCCCTGCTCGAGGATGCACACAAGTCGTTGCCACGCCGCGTCATCGAGGAGCGGGGGGCGCTCCGTCTTCGGGCGCGGCTCACGCGCCGCGACGCCGCCAGCACACCACTCGGCATACCAGCGCGAGATGCTCTCGCGACTTACGCCGAGTATGCGCGCCACGTCGATCTGTCGCAGGCGCCTGTCTCGCACGCGCGGGAAGAAGCGGGCGGCAGCGGCGCGCCGCTCTGCGAGCTGTTCGGTGGTCAGCCGCGTTGGCCGCCACACCCCGTCCTGAACCATCGCTGCTCCCAGCAGACGTCACTCGATGGTCCTGCAAGAACCGCAGAGCACATTGGAGCGCGCTAATCTGATGCGAAGCTCAAGCGCATGCCTCGCGCACCACGCATGATTTTGCGTCTCTCGTGACGACTGGCGCACGTATCTGCGCAGCACATGACGCATCGATGACAACAACGCTTGCGAGGCGATCGGTCGCCCTTTAGCGTCGCCCCTCGTTCGCACATCGGCGAACGCACATTGTCGTCCCCAAGCTGAGGAGTGTCGCGAATGTTGTCGCTCGCAAAGCATTGGCGTCCGCTTGCCGTCACCGTGCTGAGCACTGTAGTGGTGGCGTGCCATGATGCACCGGCCGCGCCTGAACGGCCTGCTACGGTGGACCTAAGCACTTCTCGCTCTGATGCGCTCAAGCGCTACGGTGACCCCGTCGTGGACAGCGCCGTGCGTCGGCGTGTCGACAGCGTGACGCGCGAACTGGCGCGCGCCATGAGCGAGGGCGCATCGCTCCGCAACGCGGTCGCGTCTCTACGTGCATCGCGTGAGGACGACGAGCACAAGCTCACCCTCGGGCAGATGCGCGCAGGCCTGACGCGCGGCCAGGCTGCCGCACTGGCAACACCGGTCACTCCCCACGTGGCCTCGGTGCGCAATTTTGCTGACCTCGACAATGAGCTCGAGGTGTATATGCCAGTCGCGGCGCAGCGTGAGCAGTACACCGGATCGCAACCCCTCGTGGTGGCCTACCAGCTACTCGAGGAAGAGAATCCGGTCGGCTACACCGCAAGTGGTGAACGCGTGGAGTTGGATGTGCGAACGGCGCCGTCCGTGCCGGTGCTGATCGTGGTCCCACGCGAGGATCAGCTCAAGAGCGGTACGGTCGAGGCGGGTTGCGAGAACATCGCCACGAGCAGCTCGGCGGTCGGCACATGGGCGTGCGAGTCGGCTCCTGCCAGCGTCGTGCGTCGAACGGACGGACGGACATCGGCCGGCCAGAGGCCAATGAGCGACGAGTGCCTGCCCACGCTTGGCGAGCTGCAGCGGCAAGACTGCGGCTCTCCGGTACCAGTGCCTCCGCCGGTGCCTGGGGCTCTCTACCTGTCGAGCGCACAGCTGTCGGACCTGCACGAGCCATGGCCCCGCGGTGAGCCGGAGATTACGTATTTTGTGACAACGTACCCGACTTTCGGCAATGCCAGCGATACCCGCGTGTCATGCCTCTCGGAGGAGCCGCTCCCGAACGCCAACTTCTTCCTTGACCAGAACATCGGCACGCAGTCATTCCAGCTGCCGTTCTCCGGCTGGAGTGTGAAGCATACCTTTCTGAATAGCGGGCAGATTCAGGACATTGAGGGTATCGCCAACGTGCGGGGCGACAGCATCGGCGATGTGAACGTGACTGTGTGGGAGGACGACACGGGCAGCCGATGCGCGCTCGAGGAGGCCAACGTCGTGTCGAAGGTGATCGGCGCCGTTGGCGCGATCGTGCAGATCATCGGCACTGTGAAGGGCTACGGGGTCTGTGCCGACGAACTCATGAATCCGGGGAAGGTGCAGACTATCAAGCAGGCGCTGAAGTGGTTCAAGAGCGGTACCAGCATCTGCGGTATTCTGAAGATCCCCCAGAACGTGCGGACCATCATGGCGGCGACGGGCGGCGACGATGACTTCATCGGCATCTCGCAGCAGACTCCGAATCCGGCGGCCAACACGGGTAGCTCGCACGTAATTGCGGCAAGTGGCGGGCAGGTGGGTCGGTTCAACCTCACTCCAATCAACCAGTAATGATGATCTCCCGGGCGTTTCTTCGCAGCACGATCGTCGGACTGATCATGTGCGTCGGCTTTCCGTTCTCGCTCAATGCTCAACGGGTGATGCTTGACGCCGGCATGGCGCAAGTCGACTGGCTCTCCCCGGATAATTGGGGACCGTCAATTGGCATCCAGGCACGTCTGCTGGGTACCGAGCGGGTGAGTATGATCGGCGGTCTGCGGGGCGTATTCGGCTTGGAGACGCCCGGGATTGGTTTGTCACGACGTGACCGCTTGGCAACCGCGCTGCTCGGCGGCGAGGTGCGCGTCGCTCGAGCTGGGCGTGCGAGCCTCTACGCATCCGCCAGTCTCGCGCATTCATACTACTGGTTTCGCTACTCCTCCGAAGCGCCTTTCCTTGACGGCACCACTGCGAGCGGGTTCACGTGGTTCCGTGGCGTGTATGCCGCCCGCCTACACGTTGCGACTGGAAGCAGGTTCGGCATAAACCTTCGCGCAGATGTCCAGCCGCGTTTCGGCGACTTGCGATCAATCAATCCTACCTTTGGCCTTGGCGTTTCTTACTGATCGTCGAGCACATCGACTATCGCAGTCGTTGTCCTTGGCTCGGCCGGCGATTGTTGCTCCGGCCATTGTTTAGAGTGTGGCTGAAAAAGCTGCGTGCATCGTGACCTGCACCATCGTCAGATTGAGGACTCCGAGGTAATGCACCACCAGCTTCTCGTACCGCGTCTCGACTCGGCGCGCTTCTCAAGGAAGCCCGTCAGGTGGCAACGCGGTACGAGAAGCTATCGGTCCACTACCGCAGCGTTCCCGCAGAAGTCGACCGAGCTTTGCGAGGATCGAGTCGGCTGTCGCCGTCCACACGAATGGGCGCGAGCGGGTGTTGTAGTGGTCGACAAAGGTCTCGATCCGGCGGATGAGCTCGTGCGTCGTCCGGAAGGAGCCGCGCTTGATCACGCGCTGGGTGACGTGCCCGAACCACCGCTCGACCTGATTGAGCCACGAGCTGTAGGTCGGCGTGTAGTGCACGTGGTAGCGCGGGCGCGCCGCGAGCCACGCGCGGACCTTCGGGTGCTTGTGCGTCGCGTAGTTGTCGAGCACGAGGTGCACGTCGAGGTCGGCGGGGACGTTCGCGTCGATGTGGCGAAGGAAGCCCAAGAACTCCGGATGCCGATGCCGGGCCTTGCACTGCGTCAGGACCTCGCCGCTCGCGATGTCGAGCGCCGCGAACAGCGTGGTGGTGCCGTGCCGGATGTAGCCATGGGTCACCCCCTCGACGTAGCCGAGGCCCATTGGGAGCACCGGCTGCGCGCGCTCGAGGGCTTGCCCCTGGCTCGTCTCGTCGACGCAGAGCACGAGGGCGCGATCCGGCGGGTTGAGATAGAGCCCGACGATGTCGCGCACCTTCTCGACGAAGAACGGGTCGGTCGAGAGCGTGAACGACTTCGTGCGGTGCGGCTCGACGCCGAAGAGCGACAGGTAGCGCTGCACGACGGACTTGCTGATGCCCGTCTCCGCCGCGAGCCCGCGCACGGTCCACACCTCGCCGTCCCGTGGCTTCGTCTCGAGCACGGTCCGCAGGAGCCCCGCGACGCGCTCGTCGTCATGCGTGCGCTGGTGCCCCGGTCGCGGCGCGTCCGCGAGCCCGGTGAGGCGCTGCGCCTGGAACCGCTTCCGCCAGTAGCCCACCGTTTGCGGCGTCACGTCGAACCGCGCCGCGATCTCGCTGCTCGGCTCCCCGACGGCCGACGCCAGCACGATCTGCGCGCGGCGCACGTGGCTGTAGGGCAGCGTGCGCGAGGCCGCCATCGCCTCCAACGCGGTGCGCTCCGCGGTGGACAACGTGAGCTCGAACCGGTGGGGACGACCGAGGGCGCGCGGCATGATGGCTCCCGAAAAGGTAGCCATCTGTACGGCAAGACTTATGCTAGAAGTCAGTGGGACGCTACACTAGGCCGTCCTCGGGTGCACGTGGCGGGACCATCGCGGGGAGGCCACGATATGCCCCCAGTAGTATTCGTGGTCCATGCCCCCCATCGACCTCAACGCCGACATGGCCGAGGGCCTCGGCCCGTGGCCCATGGGCGCCGACGACGCGCTGCTCGCGCTCGTGAGCAGCGCCAACATCGCCTGCGGCCTGCACGCCGGCGATCCGCGCATCATGCGCGACACCGTCCGCACCGCGCACGCACGCGGCGTCGCCATCGGCGCCCACCCCGGCCTCCCCGATCTCGTCGGCTTCGGCCGGCGCGAGATGGCGATCGCCCCCGACGACGCGCACGCCCTCGTGCTCTACCAGGTCGGCGCGCTGCAGGCGATGGCCCGCGCGTGCGGCGCCCGCGTGACGCACGTCAAGCCGCACGGCGCGCTCTACACCATGGCCGCCCGCGACGACGCCCTCGCCGAGGCGATCGCGCGCGCCGTGCGCGATGCCGATCCCGCGCTCGTCCTCGTGGGGCTCGCCGACAGCGCGAGCACGCGCGCCGGCGAGCGCGCCGGGCTCCGCGTCGCGCACGAGGGCTTCGCCGACCGGCGCTACACGGGGGGCGGCACGCTCGTCCCGCGCACGCACCCCGATGCGCTCGTGCACGACGTCGACGACGCCGTGGCCCAGGCCATCGCGCTCGCCACCGGCGCGCCCGTCGCGACGATCGACGGCACCACGCGCACGATCCGCTGCGACACCATCTGCCTGCACGGCGACGGCCCGCACGCGGTCCCCTTCGCGCACGCCATCCGCGAGGCACTCGCCGCGCACGGCGTCACCGTCGCGGCGCTCGCGTGACCGCCCCGCCCGCGGCGACGCGCCCCGCGCGCGGCGTCACCCTCGGCGCCGCCTTCCTCATGGCGACGAGCGCCATCGGCCCCGGCTTCCTCACCCAGACCGCGCTCTTCACCGCGCAGCTCGGCGCCTCGTTCGGCTTCGCGATCGTCGCCAGCATCGTCCTCGACCTCGGCGCGCAGGTCGTCATCTGGCGGACGCTCGTGGCCACCGGCACGCGTGCCGCACCGCTCGCCAACGCCGCCGTTCCCGGCCTCGGCACCGCGCTCACCGCCCTCGTCTGCCTCGGCGGCGTCGTCTTCAACATCGGCAACGTCGCCGGCGCGGGACTCGGCCTGCAGGCGCTCGCCGGCATCGACGCGCGCACCGGCGCCATGCTCAGCGCCGTCGTAGCCATCGCCTGCTTCGTCGTTCCGAACGCTGGCCGCGCCATCGATCGCGTGGCGCAGCTCCTCGGCGCGCTCATGATCGCCCTCACCGCATGGATCGCCGTTACGGCCCGTCCGCCCATCGGCGAGGCGCTCCTGCGGAGCGTCGCGCCGGCGACCATCGCGCCGCTCGCCATCGTCACCCTCGTCGGCGGCACCGTCGGCGGCTACATCCCCTTCGCCGGTGCGCACCGCCTGCTCGATGCCGGGCTGCACGGCGCACAGGGGGCGCGCGACGCCACGCGCAGCGCCCTCGCCGGCATCGGCATCGCGAGCGCGATGCGCGTCCTCCTCTTCCTCGCCGTGCTCGGCGTCGTGGCGCAGGGTGCGGCGCTCGATCCGGCGAACCCGCCCGCGAGCGCCTTCCGCGCCGCCGCCGGCGAGGGCGGGGCGCGCGCCTTCGGCCTCGTGATGTGGGCCGCCGCGCTCACCAGCATCATCGGCTCGGCCTACACGAGCATCGCCTTCCTGCGCACGCTCGTCCCCGCGGTCGACGCGCGCCCGCAGCGC
>JALOPS010000450.1 GCA_025453745.1 Gemmatimonadaceae bacterium | reverse complement strand
CGTGCCGCGAGAAGGGAAGTACCCGAAGGAGTCGTGGTAGGACACGACAGTCGATCCCAACCGGATAGAGCCCGCCAGCGAGACGGCGCCCCGCGCATCCACCTACGGATGCGCGGGGCGACGTGTTTCAGGTCGGCGCGCGATGCTGCTTGCCCGGCCCGCTCACGCGCGGGATGTTGGGAGCGACCTTTCCATTTCGGAGCGCCCCCCTGATGCCTGCGTCGCTCGCGCGCCATGCGCCGCTCGGTGCACTCGCGCTACTGCTGGGCTGCACAAGCGCGGTGGTGCCCCCATCGACCGCGTCGTCTCCCGCGCCTGTCGTTCGGCGCGACAGCGTCAGCGCCGATCGTCCGCAGTACCCCTCCACCTACGCGCGCCGCGCCGAGCGGCCCGTGCTCATCAAGGATGCGCATGTGCTCACGGCGGCGGGCCCGGAGCTCGAGCGCGCGTCGGTGCTGCTGCGCGATGGGCGCATCGTTGCCGTCGGCGCGGACGTGGCCGCGCCGGCGGACGCGCTGGTCATCGACGGGCGCGGCAAGTGGGTCACGCCGGGACTCATCGATTCGCACTCGCACCTCGGCGTCTACGCCGCACCGGGGACACAAGCGGAGAGCGATGGCAATGAAGCCACCAATCCGGTGACGGCCGAAGTGTGGGCGGAGCACTCCATCTGGCCGCAGGATCCGCAGATCCCGCTCGCGGTGGCTGGTGGCATCACCATGATGCAGGTGCTGCCCGGCTCGGCAAACCTCATTGGCGGTCGCTCCGCGATTGTGCGCCTCGTTCCCGCGCGCACCGTGCAGGAAATGAAGGTCCCCGGTGCCCGCTACGGCATCAAGATGGCGTGCGGCGAGAATCCCAAGCGCGTCTATCAGAATCGCGGGCCATCGACGCGCATGGGCAACATGGCGGGATACCGCCAAGCGTTTGCCGATGCAGAGCAGTATCGCGCCCGATGGGACGCGTGGCTGCGCACGCGTCAGGGTGAACCGCCCGCGCGCAATCTGCGACAGGAAACGCTCGCCGAGGTGTTGCGCGGCAACATCCTCGTGCACATCCACTGCTATCGCGGCGACGAGATGGCGCAGATGATCGATCTCGCCAGGGAGTTCGGCTTTCGCATCCGGTCGTTTCATCATGTCGTCGAGGGCTACAAGGTCGCCGACCTGCTCGCCGCCAACGGCATCGCGTCGTCGCTGTGGGCCGATTGGTGGGGATTCAAGATGGAGTCGTACGACGGTGTGCCGACCAATGCCGCGCTCGTGCAGCAGGCGGGCGGGCGCGTCATCATCCACTCGGATAGTCCCGAGGGGATTCAGCGGCTGAACCAGGAAGCCGCGAAGGCGATGCAGGCGGGGCGGCAGGCGGGCATCGCGATCACGCGCGAACAGGCGATCCAGTGGATCACGCTCAACCCGGCGTGGGCGCTGGGCATGGAGCGGGAGACCGGTTCGCTCGAGCCGGGGAAGGCGGCCGACGTGGTGGTGTGGAGCGGCGATCCGTTCTCCATCTACAGCAAGGCGGAGCGCGTGTTCAACGATGGCTGGATGATCTTCGATCGCACCGATCCGACGCGACAGATCCGCACGGACTTCAACCTCGGGCAGACCGCGCCCGGCATCGGACGGTGACCATGACCCGATCACGGCAATGGGCGTGCGGTGCGTTGCTGGCGAGTGCGCTGTCGTCGCCGCTGTGCGCACAGACGATCGCGATCACGGGGGGCACCGTCTTCCCGGTGAGTGGCCCGAAGATCGACAACGGAACCGTGGTGATCACCAACGGTCGCATCGTAGCGGTGGGCGCGTCCGTGTCCATTCCTGCCGACGCGCAGCGCATCGACGCGCGCGGCAAGTGGGTGACGCCGGGGCTCTTTCACGCGGCGACGGGGCTCGGGCTCGGAGCCGGTGGTGCGCAATTGATGCGCGACGATGACGAAACGCTCCACGCGGACAACACGGCGGTCGGCGGGACGACGGACGATCGCCGCCGCGGCGACGTGAATGCGACCTTTCTCGTGGCCAACGGGCTCGACCCCAAGGCGATCGCCATTCCGATTGCGCGCGGCGGCGGCGTGACGACGGCGGTGGCGATGCCGGGTGGTGCGCTGGTGTCGGGGCAGGCGGCGCTGATCGACCTGGCCGGCGATCGCGTACAGGCGATGCTCGCCCGTGGCAGCCTCGCGATGGTGGGCGTCCTCGGCGGCGGCGCACGCGACGCGGGTGGCGGATCGCGTGCGGGCGCCGTGCATCGCTGGCTCGACCTGTTGCGCGACGCGCGGGTGTACGACGCGAAGAAGGACGACATCGAGGAGAACGACTTCAGACCGCTCGCGGCGTCGTGGGATGAGCTGGCCGCGCTCGTGCCGGTGACGAAGGGCGTGCTGCCGCTCTACCTCGAGGCCAATCGGCAGTCCGACATTGAGACCGCGCTTCGCCTCGCGCGGCAGTACGGTGTGAAGCTCGTGGTGCGCGGCGCGAATGAAGGGTGGCGCATGGCGCGCGAACTCGCCGAGGCGCAGGTGCCGGTGGTGGTCGACGTGCACGAGAACATCCCGTCGTTCGACGGACTGGAGGCGCGGAGCGACAATGCGGCGCTGCTCAAGGCCGCGGGGGTGAAGGTGATTCTTGCGGGAGGGGATCCGGGTGGTGCCTACGCGCTCCGATGGCAGGGTGGGCACGCGGTGCGCAACGGGCTGTCGTGGGATGACGCGCTGCTGGCGATGACGCTCGAGCCGGCGCGCGCATTCGGGGTGGCCGCGGACTACGGATCGCTCGAGGCGGGGAAGTGGGGGAACGTGGTGGTGTGGAGCGGCGATCCGCTCGACTTCGCCTCGAAGGCCGACGTGGTGCTGGTGCGCGGCGCGGTGCAGGCGCTGGAATCGCGCTGGACGGAGCTCCTGGCCAAGTACCGGACGCTGCCGCCCAAGCCATTCTGACGCGCCGTTCAAGGGGTCCGCGCCGTTCAAGGGGTCAGAGTCCTTGAAGGCTTTCAAGGGGTCAGAGTCCTTGAAGACTTTCAAGGGGTCTCTTTCAAGGGGTCAGAGTCCTTGATACTCGTCGGATCGGTCCGGCCCCTGT
>JALOPS010000449.1 GCA_025453745.1 Gemmatimonadaceae bacterium | reverse complement strand
GTGCGGCGAACCCCGATGGTGGTGCCTCTCACGCGCCGGCGCGACGACGCCGCGCAAAGCCCATGAGCAGGGCCATCCCGGCGCCGATCAACGCATGCGTCGCGGGCTCCGGCACGGTCGTCGTGATCACGCGGATGTGGTCGCCCGGATCGCTTGCCTGCCAGTCGATGGAGAGCACGTTGCCCGCGAAGGTGGCCGCGTCGCCGGCCTCGAGCCCCGTGGCCGCCGCCGATGCGTACGACACGGTGGGCGTCAACTGATATGTCGCGGTCGTGACGGTGACATCGGCCGTCGACGTGGCGATCGACTGGATGGCGCTCGGAAAGAGGATCGTGCCGATCACACCCTGGCTCGCGGCGGGATCGAAGAAGATCAGCCACGACTGCAGGCCGCCGATCTCCCGCTCCTGGAGGAAGTACACGACGTTGTTGTCGTCGACGGCGCCGGCGCCGACGGGCGCGTTGTTGACGGTGAGCCAGTCCGTGAAGGTGAAGGTGCCGGGCAGCGTGGCCGTGGGTTGCGCGAGTGCGGGGGTCGCGACGAACGCGAGTGCTGCGGCGGTGGTGAGGATCGAACGAACCATGCGGACAGGCCTCCGAGGGGGGTGAGGGTTCAGGTGCCCCGGAGGACGTGATCACGCCGTGGTCGTTAACTGGCGGGCACGCGCGTCACCGTGGTGGCGCATGGACAACGGGGGCCCACGCCGTGGCGTGGACCCCCGTTGCATCACAGATGCCGGATCGCGTTATGCGATCGTGGTGGCACGACGGCGACGAGCGACCGCCGTGAGACCGGCCAGCCCGGTCGCCAGAAGGGCGTACGTGCTGGGCTCCGGCACGATCTGCGGCGGAGGTGCGTCGAACCGCGAGTTGTCGGTGTCGGCGCGGAAGAGGTACGTCTGCCCTCCGGTCAGCCCGACGGGGGCGTCGAAGCGAATGTTGAGCTCTTCCCACAGATCGCCGACCGCCGCGTTCCCACCGACGCTCACCCTGTTCGTGTAGAGGCCCGTGACCCCGCCGGCGTACGTGCCGCCGGTGCTCTCCAAGGTCCAGCCGTTGGCGGAGCCTGGGGTGCCCTCGACGTTCGTGTCGCAGTTGAGCGGGTTGGTCCAGCACACGTCGAACAGCGTACGCCCTTCACGCCCTTCGATGCGCAGCGAGCGCAGCCCCGGGCCGCCCGTCGCGAGATTGGCGAGCGTCCAGTTCGAGCTGAAGCTGTCGTCCGTCGAGCCCATCGACAGGCGGAAGCGCCCAGCCACGGATGCACCGTGGTTTCCGCCACCCAGATCCCGCCAGTTGTCCTGGAAGATCGAGGCGTCGACGAAGGTCGCCGTCACACGCATGCCGACCATCTGCGCGCCGCTGGTCTGGAACCCGGTCAGCGCCGGCGAGTTCACCTGCGCCCCTGGCGCGAAGTTGACCGTCTGCGCCTGAACGGCGCTGGCCAGCAGGCTGGCCGCCATGAATACTGCGGTACGTCCCTTCATGATCTGTCCCCCCCTTGTCGGGAACGGATAGTGATCGCTGCGGTCTGCGAGGTTGCCTGGCCTTCCCTGGGCGACCCGTCCGCAGCACTACCGGACCGTCGCAGCGAGGCAACAGGGGACAGTGTAGCGGGTGTACATCACCTTGTACTCACCGTCCTGTCTTCGGCGAGTCACGTTACACCCGTGCCTCCGGGCCTTCGCCGAATGTGGCGGACTCGACCATTGCTCCGTTCCGCCGTTTTCGCCCTAGACTCCCGACGGACCCCTCCCGCCCTCGCCATGATTGCCACGCTGATCGCCCTCGCCGTGCTGGTGCTGCTGCTCTCGCAGTCGATCAAGATCGTCTCGCAGGCCGAGGTGCTGGTCGTCGAGCGACTCGGCCGATTCAACCGGATCGCGCGCTCGGGGCTCAACATCCTCATCCCGATCGTCGAGCGCGCCAAGACGATCGACGTGCGCTACTTCGAGACCGATGACGGCGGCGGGAAGCGGATGATCCACTCGTCGACCGCGCGCATCGACCTGCGCGAGCAGGTGCTCAACTTCCCGAGCCAGCCGGTCATCACGAAGGACAACGTGACGATCGACATCGACGCCGTGCTCTACTATCGCGTGGCCGACCCGCAGAAGGCCGCGTATGCCGTGCAGAACCTGCCCTTCGCGCTCGAGACGCTCACGCGCACCACGTTGCGCAACATCGTCGGCGAGATCGAGCTCGACCAGACACTCGCCTCGCGCGACGTCATCAACCGGCGGATGCGCGAGGTGATCGAGGAAGCGGCGATCTCGTGGGGGGTCGACGTCACGCGCGTCGAGCTGCAGTCGATCGAACCGCCACGCGACATCCAGCAGTCGATGGAGCTGCAGATGCGCGCCGAGCGCGAGCGGCGTGCCTCGGTGACGAACGCGGAGGCGAGCAAGCGCTCGCAGATCCTCGAGGCGGAGGGACAGCGGGAGTCGGCGGTGCTGCGCGCGCAGGGCGAGCAGGAAGCGGCGGTGCTCCGTGCGAAGGGGCAGGCCGAGGCGCGGCTGGCGATGGCCGAAGCGGAGGCAGAGGCGCTGCGTCGCATCGCCAACGCACTCCCCGACGGGCAGGCCGGGATGTACCTGCTCGGCCAGAAGTACCTGGAGACGCTGCCGGCGATGGCCGCGAGCAAGGGATCGACGGTGTTCCTGCCGGTGGAGGCCAGCGGTGTGCTGGGCGCGGTGGGCGCAATGCGAGAGCTGCTGACCGCCACCGGCCGGAGCGCCACCAGCGGAACGGACGAGGGGACGCGTCCGAGCGGGGCGCTCGGACTGCCGCCGGGGAGTACCACGCGTCGCTCGGAGCCGTGAGCACCGCGCCCATCTCACGCGAGCGCGCGGAGCGGATCGCCCGCGCGCATGCGTGCATTCGGTGCCAGGAGTACAGCTACCGCAAGATCACCATCGCCCGCGCCTCGACGCAGCACGACCAGGCGCTCGGCGAGCGGTGGCACGCGACGCTCACCTGTGGCGTGTGCGGGGCGCGGCAGGAGTTGGGGCTCGGTGCCGACGGCGAAGTGCTCTACGCAGGCTGAGGGTGCGATGCCCCGCGCGCGGCGTCACACGGTCGCC
>JALOPS010000448.1 GCA_025453745.1 Gemmatimonadaceae bacterium | reverse complement strand
AGGTGAGCAACTGCTGCTGCACGAGCGGATCGCCGAAGTACCGCGTGTGGGATACGCCTTCGTCGCCCGAGAGCACGAGCGGCTCCGCGATCGGGAACCCCGCGCCGGCGGCCGCACCGTAGACGCTTTCGGTGGGAACCACGAGATCATTCACTCCCGCGACGAGCCGGTCGAGCCCGTGTCGCAGCAGCAAGCGACGGAGCCCGGGATCGGCGGGTGTCACGTTGGACGCAATGGCGCGATAGCGCGTCCCGGGCCCGGGGCGACCGTCGCGCATCCACGTGGCGAAGGTCCCGTCGGGATCCATCGACATGAGGCCGTCGAGCCCGCCCATCGCGCCGACGGCGAGCTGCTTGAGCACGGCGAGCACCATGCCCAACACGTCGCCCACGCCCGCGCTCGGCAGGATGTTGACGAGGTTGGTGATGAGGTCGAGCATCGCACCGACGTGCTGCGGGTCGGCGAGCCCGGTGCCCGCGTTGGGCGAGCCGACGAACACCACCTGCCCCACACGCACGCGACGCGCACCCACCGCAAACGCCGAGAGCTGCTCGCTCAGCATGCGTGCCACGAGCCCGCCGCGCGAATGACAGACGATGTCGCAGTCGAGGGCACTGCCATCGGGCATCGCGGCCAGGAACTGGCGGATGTTCTCCTTGGGATCGTGCGAGAGCGTGAAGTGATCGAACGCGAACACGCGCCCCTCGTAGCGCCGATGCAGCTCGGTCATCACCCCATCGGGGAGTGCGCCAAACGCGAGATGTGCACGACTGAAGGTCCCATGCACGAAGAGCAGCGCGCGACCCGTGCTCATGCGGTGCCACGCGGCGGCATCGAAGGGCGCTGCCGCCTCGAGCGCATGCGCGCCCGGCGCGAACTCGCGGACGCGGTATGGCCACTTGGCCGTCTCCAGCCGATTGACGAAGGTCGCCGTCACCTCACCGACGATCGGGTCGATGAGCGGAAAGACGAGCTCCTTGAGCAGCTTCTTGCCCACCACGGCCACGAGCCCGCGGCTGCGCGCGCCGCTTGGCGCGTCGTCGACGCTGATCGGCAGCGTGTAGCGCCGCGCATCGGCCGCCGAGGTGCCCCCGCGACTCGCGGCGCGCGGTGCACTCACGTGCCACGTCACCAGTCCGTCGGCATCGGTCGCCATCACGAGCTGTCCGCACCCGGGCGGTGGGGCAGGCACCGTGAGGGTGAGCGTCGGCGCACCGCCGCGCGAGCCCGGTCCCGAGGCAGCAGCACCGGAGATCCCGATCGACCGCTGGACGTCGATCGACGCATCGGCGAGCGCCTGGTGCAGCGACGAGGCGATCTGCGCGCTGGCTTCGGTGCGTCCCTTCTTTCCCATCCACGCTTCGGCCGTACCGCTCACGCCGGGCGCGACGAGCGTCGCACCGCCGACCTCGACTGCCTTGACGGTGGCCGACAGCGGGACCGTGGAGCGCCGCCGCACCACGAACGTGCGCTGCACAGTCGTCCAGTCTTCCTGCGCGGGCCCCATGGCCACACCACGCGTGCGCCGCCCCTGAAACGCGGAGTGCAGCAGGTCGCTCAGCGCACTGCGCTGCTTCACCTCACCGCTGCGCACGGGCGGCTGTTGCAGTACGGAGAAATCGGCCGGCTGCTCGGTGATGAACAGCTTCACCGTTTCGAGGCACTCCACTTCGTTCGCATGGTCGACCGTCTGCACGAAGGGAAAGCCCTTGGGCCACGTCACCGTCGGGACCTGCGACATCTCGGGACCGATGTTCACCTTCTGATGCTCGGCGAGCTTGAGCTGGGCATCTCGCGCGCGCGCGTCCGGGCGCAACGGGGTGATCGCCCCGGTGGGCTCGAAGTCGATGAGCGAGAAGAACACCGGCGTGTCGTGCGTGCTGCGCAACCGAAAGCCGATCGGATCGCCTTCGGTGTAGACCACATGCCCACCGGCGACATCGGGCTCGGCGACGACCCACTCGCCCGACGCGCGTCGCGTGAGCAGCTCGAGGAAGAACTTCCCGCGCAGTGCGCTGTTGGCGTCGGGATTCTCGAGGGCCAGTGCCTGCCGATAGCGCGCGATCGTCTCGAGGTTCTCACGAATCGTGCGTGCCTCGCTGGCGGGCTTGAGTGGCATCACCAGGTCGCCCGATTCCTCCAGCACGGCCCACATCGGCGTCGCGAGCGGTCCCGCACGAGGGACGGGATCGTGCGGGCCGACCACGGCCCGCGCGGGAATCCAGACCGCGCGAAGAACCCCTGCGCCCTGCTGCTCCGTCATCGCCACGAGCGTCGAGTCGGCGAGCACCTCGCGCAGCGCGACGCCTGCTTCACCGGCGGCGGGATCGACCGCCACGGTGATGTGAAAGCCGCCGAAGGCGTGCTGTGTTTCGAAGGCGCGTGCGTCAACGGTGATGCTGTCGGGCTCCGCTTCATCGACCAATTGTGCCTGCGCGGTGGCAACGCTGACGTTGGTGATCTCCGCATGGCCAAGGGGAGACGCGTCGGCGGCCGCTTTGGTGCCGGGCGCGCAAATCGCGAAGCGCGACCCGACCGTGACGCCCTGCGCGAGTCCTGCGCCGAGCGTGAGCAGGTCTCCCTCGCGCGCGGTGATGCGGAGGTAGCGGGCCGGCACGAACTCGCGCACGCCGAAGATCTCGCGATCGGCCTTCCCCTCCATCTGCGGATGCTGCGCGCGATTGGCCGCGTTGACCTGCGAGGCGACGCGCTCGAAGACGTCGCGGTAGGTGGTGCCGGGCGTCGCGGCGCGCAGCGCCTGCACCATGAACCACGTGAGCGCGCCGTGCGTGACCGTGCCGCCCAGCTCCGGCGGGTAGTACTCCTTCGATTCCTCATCGTCGCGACATCCGGCAATGAGCACATACCGCTCGGTGATCGAGAGCCAGCCGCTCGGCCCTGCGGCGGTGGAGCGATTGGCCGGCAGCGGGACCGGGGGGCGTCCCAACTGCTCGGCCGGGCGTGTGTCGGCGCGGGTCGAGCGCCCGGCAGGCCCGGTGCCATCGCGCGTGATGGTGCCGGAGTGGCAGGAGTCGAAGATGAGCGTGAGATACCGCGTCTTTTCGGCGAGCGCCTCGAGCTTGAGGGCCAGCTCGTC
>JALOPS010000447.1 GCA_025453745.1 Gemmatimonadaceae bacterium | reverse complement strand
CGAGCTGCCGATGGTGGATATCTGCCAGCACGTGGGACTCGAGACCCGCTCTGCACTCTTCAGGCTCGTTCGACGCCACTACGGTTGCGCACCTGAAGCGCTCCGTCTCGCTGGCAGATCCCGCACGCGCTGACGTCCTGTGGCCGCGTCGCGCCACGAATTCGCAACTTCGGCATCCGCCACCGGCGTGTCCGTCTCCTAGTCTGCTGCCCATTGTTCGCTGCCATTGCGCCCCGGTGCCAAGTGCGCCGGTCGGCGTTAGGCGGGTGTTCCACTCGGCTATAGGGAGAACCACATGCCTCAGACCCCACGACGGGAAGCTGTCAGACCATTCGTCCCAATCGCAGCCTTGGCGGCCTTGCTGAGCGCTGCGCCACCCTCGTTCAGTCAGGAAGCGCTCGAAGAAGTGGTGGTCACGGGATCCCGCATCGCACGCGCAGATATCGAAGCGCCCACACCGATGCTGACGCTCGATACCGCGGCCTTGGGCAACCAGGGCCTTGAGAACTTCGCCGACGTCGCCACCCAACTGCCCCAGTTCGCACCGGCGTTTGGCGCCTCCAGAACCCAGTCGACGTTCGCAGGTGTGGGCACTGCGGGACTGAATCTCGCGAACTTGCGCAATCTCGGCAGCGTCCGGACGCTGACGCTGATCAACGGTCGACGCATGCCGGGCGGCACGTCCACCTCAACGAGTGTCGACTTCAACACGATTCCGACGGCCAATATCGAGCGTGTGGAGATCCAGACTGGCGGTGCGTCAGCGATATATGGAGCGGACGCCGTCGCAGGCGTCGTCAACATCATCACGCGCAAGCAGTTCGAGGGCATCGAGGTCGGGCTGTCCTATGGTGAGAGTCGCTATTCGGACAACTCGAACCCCAGCGCACACGTCATGTTCGGCAGCGGCTTCGGTGACGGTGGCCATGCGCTCGTCACGCTTCAGTACGACAAGCAAGGCCGCGTCAGCTGCTCGGACCGGTTCCTGTGCGCCGAGGACTTCCTTTGGCTCGCTCCCAACGCCCAGATCCGCGGCCCGGCCGCGTACTCGGGCGTGGGGGTCGGTGGACGTTTCTTCGCTGGCAACGCGAGCTACACGACGCGCAACGGCAGCATCACTGACTCGAGCGGCGCCCTGATCCCGTTCACCACGACCGTGGACGGGTACAACCGCAACGCGCAGCGTGATCTCGCCATTCCGACTCGCCGCACAATGCTCGCCGCAGACGTGGAATACCCGCTGAGTGCAGGCGTCCAGATATTCGCTGAACTGAACTACGGACTCGCGGAAATCGACTCCGTGTTCGAAGCACATCCGTTCCAGTCCAACCAGGGTGGCAGCCTTTTCGGCGGTGGGCCTGGCACGCCGGGCCTGCAACCGACGATTCCGATCGACAACCCGTTCGTGCCGGCGGCGCTGCGCGCCGCGGCTCTCGCCGCAAATCCCGCCGCAACCGAGATCACATGGTGGCAGCGCTTCGCGCTCATAAACGACCGAGGAGCAGACAACACGCGTGCGACGATGCGCGGCGTCGCTGGTCTCAAGGGTGAACTCGAGTCGCTCGGCGGCTTTGGAAGCGATTGGCGATGGGAAGTGTCGCACGTCTGGGGGCAGACCCGGGTCGACCTGTCGACCGAGGGTCAGGTCAGCACCGCTCGCTTGTATCACGGACTGCGCGTCGAGCCGGATCCGGCACGGCCGGGTCAGTTCCGATGTGCGGACGCTGGTGCACGCGCGACCGGTTGCATTCCGATCAATCCGTTCGCGTACACCCCGGAGATGATCAACGCGCTGCGCCTCGGATCAAACAGTGAAGGGGCCAGCGAACTGCAGGACACGGTTGCATGGATCGGCGGAGCCGTCGCCACGCTGCCCGCCGGGCCACTTCAGGCCGTCATTGGTGTGGAGCATCGCAGCTTCGATGGATACCTGGACTACGACAACGTCATCAATGGCGCACTGGCCACCGGTGGCCAGATCGGCGATATCGACCCCGCTCGCGTGTCTTCGAGCGAAGTGTTCGTCGAGACGCTGATACCGCTGCTGAGGGATGCGCCGTTCGCCCGCGCGCTCGACGTCGAGGCCGCCTACCGATACTCGGATACCAAGGACATCGATCGCTACGGGACTTGGAAGGCCGGCCTGAGCTGGTCACCGGTCGAATCACTTCGGGTTCGCGCCATGCAGGCACGGGCCGTGCGCACGCCGCTGCCGGACGAGCTGTCGGGGATCGGCCAGACCTTCGGTGTCGTTCGCGACCCCTGCACCGAAGGGCGGCGCACGCTGAACGCGACCCGAGCTGCCAACTGCACGGCCGACGGCGTGCCCGCGGACTACAACCCCGGGCAGATCATCGAGCAAAGTGTCGAAGGTCTGACCGGCGGCAACTCGGCCCTGCGTCCCGAGGAAGGCACGACACTGACGTATGGTTTCGTCTGGACACCGTCTTTTGTGCCCGGATTGTCCGTCAGCGTCGACCGGTTCCAGATTGAAGTCGAGGACATCATCACGACGGTCTCGCGTCAGACGGCCGTGGACCTGTGCTATGACCAGCGACTGCTCTGTGATGTGGTCACGCGCGGCACGAGTCCATTGCTGCCCGGCGCGAGCTATGTGCTCAACGCCGTCAACGAGCAGTTGCAGAATGTTGCCAGCTACGACATCCGCGGCATCGACGTCGACTTGAGGTACACCTTCGACCTGGGCCGATGGGGTCGGCTTGGTGCCCAGTGGGTCATGACGCTGTACGACCGCGCAGATCAGGTGCCGCTGCCGGGCGAAGCGACGCTCGACCTGCTCGGCATCGCGGGGGGTAGCACGATCGACCAGGGCTACATCGAGCGGATGGGAAGTCTCGCCCTCAACTACTCGCGCGGCAAGTTCAACGCGACGTGGACGAGTCGGTTCGTCGGGAGCGCCGAGATGGCCTTCGGCACGCGCGAAGCCGGCTTCCCGGGGATCGGCTCCAAGTCCTACCACGCGCTGCGACTCGGCTACGCGCTCCGCGAAGGGAGCGAGATCTTCGTCGGGGCCAACAACCTGTTCGACGAAGATCCGCCCTTCTTCTGCTCCGGGTGCTCCGGCACGCAGGCGCTGG
>JALOPS010000446.1 GCA_025453745.1 Gemmatimonadaceae bacterium | reverse complement strand
CGTGCGAGGCCGGCACGCGTCGACGCGTTGAGCACACGAATGCGAATGCGCGTGTTGGCCGGTGCACGCGCGGCCGTATCGGTGGTCGCCGACGCCTGCACGGCAGCGGGCGCATTGGAGGCGTCGCCGCGACGCCCCCAGGTGGCCACCGCAGCGACCGACGCCACCACCACGATGACCATCGCGGAGAGCAGCGCGATGGCGCGCGGGCGCATCAGCGGACGGCGTTCCACAGGGCGATCGTCTCGGGAAAGAGTGCGTTCCCCTCGCGCAGCGCCCACTCGAGCCGCATCCGCACCACCTGTCGCAACGTCGCGTCGAAATCATCGCATACTCGCGCCGCGAGATACGCACGATCGGCACGCGCAAAGGCGCGACCGGGCTCCAGGAAGTCGGCCATGTAGAGCGCCTGCCCCGTACGTGACCAGTGCGCATATCCCGTGGTGTGCCACCGGATCGCCTCCAGTACGTCGCGCCGTGCTTCCCCGTCCCGCGCCAGACGCAACGCCGCGGCCGGACCGTGCAGCAACCCCACCGGCCGCTCCGCGTCCCCCGTCCAGTCGCGCAGTTGCGATTCATCGGCGTCGCGTACGGCGTCGTGCCACCGTCCGGCATCGATCCACGTTTGGCACTCCGATGCCGGCAACGCCAGTCGTTCACCCCACGTCGCGAGGAGCTGCGTGACGCGTTCGATATGGGCGCGCCGCTTCGCGGACACGATCGCCCACTCAGGCAACGCCACCGACGCGCCGGATCCGTCTGGCGCCAAGGTGACCGACACCGTCGCGCTCACGGCGCGCCGTCCAGCGCGGCGCGCAACTGCCGCACGAACGCAAGCGCGCTGTCGACCGACTCCGATGCCGCACGCACCAGTGCGGATCCGACCACCACACCATCCGCGAGGGCGGCGGCCTCGCGCGCCTGCGCCGGCGTGCTGATGCCGAAGCCGACGGCAATGGGCAACGATGTTGCCGCGCGCAACCGCGCGATCGTCTCGGGGAGATCGTGGGCGAGCGCATCCCGTTCCCCCGTCACGCCGAGGCGGCTGATGAGGTACACGAAGCCTCGTCCGTGGCGCGCGATCTCGCGCATCCGATCGACCGGGGTCGTGGGTGCAACGAGTCGCACGAAGGCCAGATCGTCGCTCCCCAGCCAGGCTTCGCGCTCGGGATCGGCTCCCACGGGCAGGTCGGTCACGAGGAGGCCGGAGACTCCGGCCTGGCGCGCGCGCGCAAGCACATCGGGCCCGGCTGCGAGCAGCGGATTCAGATAGCTGAACAGCACCACCGGCGCGTGAGGGCGCACCTCGTCGACGAGTGCGAGGGCACCATCGAGCCGCATGCCCTGATCGAGCGCTTGCTGCGAACTCGCCTGAATGACCGGACCATCCGCCAGCGGATCCGAGAACGGCACGCCCACTTCGATCACGTCCGCGCCCGCGTCGGTCAGCCCGGCGAGCAACGCCGCCGACCGCGCGCGGTCAGGGTGCCCGGCCGTCACGTAGACGACGAGGGCCTTGCGCCCCTCACCTGCCAATGTCGTGAAGCGGGCCTCGAGCGCGTGCGCGCCAGCGGCGTCAGACGAAGTAGTCACCGATGCGAATGCCATACCGATCCGGGTCTTCCGTGCGGATGATGGTGCGAAGATAGGCACCGGTCGCATCTGTCGTCGACAGGTCGAAGGCCGGTGCATCCGCAAGGAAATTGCCCTGTCCGTCGGTCAGCAGGCGCACGACGGGGCGCGCCAGATTGGCCGGATCGGGGTGCGCCGCGTAGACCAGCGCGAGTTCGAGCGTGTCGAGCGTGACGAGCGTCCCAACGGGAAACACGCCGGTGAGCGCGATGAACGCCTTGACCACGAGCGGGTCGAAGCCCAGACGCGGATTCTCCCGCATGCCGCGCAGCACGTCTGCCGGCGACCACGGACGATCCTGGTAGACGCGCGCGCTCGTGGCCGCATCGTAACCGTCGGCGACCGCCACGATGCGAGAGAACAAGCTCATGCGCCGGTCGCGCAGGATACGCGGATACCCGCTGGAATCGATCTTCAGATGGTGCTCGAAGCAGGTTACCATGCCGCGATACGGCCGCTCACTCACGACCGGAATGCCGAAGAGCACCAGCACACCCTGCCAGGTGTGCCCGCCGACGATCTGCCGTTCCTCGTCGGTCAGCCCGCCCGCCTTGTTCAGCACTTCGTTGGGCACGCGTGACTTGCCGATGTCGTGCAGCAGCGCGGCCATCCCGAGGTCGAAGAGCTGCGTCTTGCCAAAGCCCAGGCGGCGGCCGAGCGCGACGCTGAAGATGCACACGTTGACCGAGTGCACGAACGTGTACTCGTCGAAGTCGCGCAGCGTGGTCAGGCCGATCATCGACTGCTCGTCGAGCAGGAGCTGGTCCACGATCCCCTGCACGGCGCGCTTGACGCGCTTGAGGTTCGGCGTCCGTCCGAGGCGCGTGGCGGTCATCATTTCGCGCGAGACGTCGAGCGAGCGGAGATACGTCCGTCTCGCCTTCTCGCGAATGTCGGGCTCTTCGTCGGCCGCTGCGTCGTCGTTCGGTTGCAGCACGCCGATACGCGTCACGCCTCCCTGTTCGATGACCCGCGCGAAGGTCTGCCAGCCGTCACCCTCGTCGCGCGCCGGCGGCGGCTGCACCAACGCGGAGAGCAGCACGACCCACTCGCGCGACTCGGGGCGTTCGTTGCACCGGAAGCCACCGATACCGGCTGCACGGAACTGTCCGAGCAGGTACGCGAGCGCGGCGTAGTTGTCGACGCCGAGGCGAAGCCGCGCCCCGTTGACGAACAGGAACTCGCCGCCCCGGTTGATCTCGGTCACGCCATCGAGGGCGGTGACCCGGTCGCTCGCCGCCATCAACTCGGCGAGCGCCTTCTGTACCGTCGCGTTCTCGATCGGGTAGAGACGCACCGCGCGCAGCGCACCGTAGAGCGTGGTGACGAACTGGCGCGCCGCGCGTTGGGAGAGCTGCTCCTGATCGGCGCCGCCGGTCGTGGGTGCGGTCATGCGGTGCCCCGCTCGCGCGCGCCTTCGCCGCGCAGCGCGCGGACGACGGCCGTGCGGACCACGAGCTCCTTGTCATTC
>JALOPS010000122.1 GCA_025453745.1 Gemmatimonadaceae bacterium | reverse complement strand
ACCGAGCTCTATCACTACTCGCTCGTCAAGCTCCCCGACCAGCCGATGATGTCGCGGCTGCACGACGAGCGCGTGGGCTACTTCCGCACCAACCAGCTCGACTTCGGCTCGCGCGAGCAGCGCGTCGCCGAACGCACGCTGGTGAACCGCTGGCGCCTCGAGTGCAGTGAGCAGAAAGCCGGCGCGCTCTGCGTGCCGAAGAAGCCGATCACGTACTACGTCGACCCCAACACGCCGACCTGGCTCGTGCCGTGGGTCAAGCGCGGCATCGAGGAGTGGCAGCCGGCCTTCGAGGCCGCCGGCTTCTCCAAGGGGATCGTGGCCGCCGAGGCGCCGACGAACAACCCGGACTTCTCCGGCGACGACGCCAGCGTGTCGATGGTGCGCTGGATTCCGAGCACCATCGAGAACGCCGTGGGCCCGAGCATCGTCGATCCGCGCAGCGGCGAGATTCTCGACGCCGACGTGCAGATGCTGCACAACATCATGAAGCTGCAGACGTCATGGTACTTCGCGCAGGTGGGGCACCTCGATCCGCGCGTGCACAAGCTGCCGATGCCCGACTCGCTCATGGGGCGATTGGTGCAATTCGTGGTGGCGCACGAAGTCGGCCACACGCTCGGCTTCCCGCACAACATGAAGGGGAGCTCGATGTATCCCACGGACTCCGTGCGCAGCGCGTCGTGGGTGCGGAAGATGGGGCACTCGCCGTCGATCATGGACTACGCGCGCTTCAACTACGTCGCGCAGCCGGAGGATCGCATCCCGGTCGCCGATCTCGTGCCACGCGTCGGGCCGTACGACGTGTACGCGGTGAAGTGGGGCTACTCGCCCATTCCCACCGCCAGGACGCCGGAAGACGAAAAGCCGACGCTCGATGCGTGGGCCCGCATGCAGGACACGATCCCGTGGTATCGCTTCGCGGCGGACAACGGCATCCAGGGCCCGGTGCCCGGTGAGACGAACGAGGCGGTGGGAGATGCCGATGCGGTGCGCGCCACGGAGCTCGGCATCCGCAACCTCAAGCGCATCGTCAAGCTCGTCGAGCCCGCCACCACGTGGCGCGCGGGCGAGGACTTCGGTGACCTGCGCGAACTCTATGGCGAAGTGATCGGCCAGTGGGGACTCGAGATCGGACACGTCGCCCGAATCATCGGTGGCGCCGAGAAGCAGGAGAAGAGCACGAGTCAGCCGGGGGCGGTGTTCACGCCGGTGGCCAAGGCGCGCCAGAAGACGGCGATGGCGTTCCTTCAGGCCAATGCGTTTGAGACGCCGACGTGGTTGCTCGACGAGTCGATCCTCTCGAAGATCGAAGCGCAGGGGAGTGTCGATCGCATCGTCAACGTCCAGCGTCGCGTGCTCGGCCAGGTGGTCGACAACGGGCGCATGGCGCGCATGCTCGAGCAGGAAGCGCTGGGCGCAAACACCTACACGCTCGCGGAGATGCTCGCCGATCTGCGCGCGGGGCTGTGGAAGGAGCTCGCGTCGGGCGCGACGATCGATCTCTATCGTCGTCGCCTGCAGCGGAACTACCTCGAGGCGATGGCCGCCAAGATCAATCCGCCAGCGGCCGCCCCGTTGCCGCAGATTCCGGGCTTGACGATCATCGGGCCGTCGACCGGCGTCGATGCGCGGGCGCTGCTGCGCCTGGAGATGAAGGATCTCGACGCGCAGCTCGCCGAGGCGACGCCGAAGGTCCGGGATCGCGCGACGCGAGCGCATGTGGAAGAGGCGCGGGCGCTGATCGCAGAGATGCTCGAGACGAACCGGAAGTAGCCTTTCCGCGCGTAAACGCCCGCGATCTGCGCCGCCCGAGCGCACATCGCGGGCGTTTCCGTGTCCCACATCGAGGCAGCCGCGATGTACCCGCTCGAACCGCGACATCCGTCAGCGCGTTATGGTGGGTGGTGCTCGGCGAGCGCCGTATCCCTTTCGCCCTCTCCGTGACTGACGACGCTCCTGGCTCCGCACCCGCCGTCACCCGCCGCGACTTTCTTGGCGCCACACTCCTCGGTACGGGAGCGGCGCTGCTCACCGCCGCGTCGCCGCTCGATGTCGAGGCCCAGCGCGCGCAAAACCCGGCCGACCCCGCCTTCGACGGACCCGGCGGCGTAGGCGACTACGCACCGTCGCACGGCAACATGTCCGCGATGCTGCGCGATGCGCACGCACTGCGCGACGGTGCCTACGCCAACGCCGAACGCCGCGCCGTTGACACGAACGAACGCTACGATCTCGTCATCGTCGGTGGCGGCGCCGCCGGACTCGGTGCCGCTTACGAAGCGCGACGCCTCGGGCTGCGTCGCGTCCTCATCCTCGAGAACCACGCCGTCCCCGGCGGCGAGTGCAAGCGCAACGAACTGCTCGTGGACGGCGTGCGACTCGTCGGCCCGCAGGGCTCCAATCAGTTCGGCATCCCTGCCGCGTCGCTCTCGCGCCTCGGCACCGAGTACCCCGCGCTCTGGCGCGACCTCGGCCTCCCCGAACGCATGGATGAGTTTCCGTGGGAGCCGTGGGCGCCGGGCATCGAACCCATCGAGATCCCGCGCGACAACTACTACTACCAGCTCTGGAACGACGAGTCGGAAGCGCATGCGCACGCGTTCACCGACGCGCGCGGGCAAACGCGCCTGATCCGCAATCTCTTCGGCCGCCAGCTCGACGATGCGCCATGGACCGATCGCGCACGCGCCGACTGGCGGCGACTGCGGCGCGATCCGCCCAGGCCCTCGACGCTCGAGGGCGACGCACTGCGCGCGTGGCTCGACAACATGACGTACGACGAGTACCTCACGCGTGAACTGCAGGTGAGCCCCGACGTGGCACGCTACATCGCGCCGCGCATGGCTGGCGGCATTGGCCTGGGCGGCGATGTGCTCTCCGCGTACGCCGCGTATCAGATCGGGCTCCCCGGCATGGATGGCCTTCGTGGTGGTGCGCGCAGTTGGGCACTCGCCGATGCACCGGGCAAGGTGGCCTCGTTCCCCGGCGGCAACGACGGCATCGCGCGACATCTCCTCAAGACGCTCATTCCATCAGCCGTTGGCGGCGCACGCAGTTTCGCCGACGTGATGACGGGCGCGCTGCGCCCCGCGGCGTTCGATCGCGCAGGCGCACCGGTACGCCTTCGCCTCGGCGCAATGGTGGTCGCAGTGTCGCAACGCGCATCGGGCGCGCACCCGGTCACCGTCACCTATGCGCGCGACGGCGCACTGGCGCGCGTGGCATCCTCGCATGTCGTGATGGCCGGTGGCGCGTGGTCTGCGCTGCACGCCGTGCGCGATCTGCCGGAGTCGTATCGCTCGGCGATGCGCGATTGCGTGCGCGCACCATTCCTCGTGGTGAACGTGGCGCTGCGGCAGTGGCGCTTTCTCTACGATCAGGGGATCACCGCCCTCAGCTACGACGCCGTGGTCGGCCGCGACACGCTCGGCTACACCGCCAACGTGCGACACCCCATGTCGATCGGCCGAATGCGGCAACCGCTGCACCCGGATCGCCCGATCATGCTGACCATGTACGTGCCGTTCCTCTCGCCCGGTCGCACGCTGCGCGAACAGGTCACCGCCGGGCGTGCCGAGCTGCTTGGCGCGCCGTTTCGTGATCTCGAACGCCGCGTGCGCGCCACGTTGTCGGCGCTGCTCGCGCGCACCGGCTTCGACGCCGAGCGGCACATCGCGGGCCTCGTGACCAATCGATGGGGCCATGCCTACGTCTGTCCCGCACCAGGCTTCTACACGGGGCGCGACGGCACGCCCGCACCAGCGAACGTGCTGCGCACCGCACTCGGGCGCATCGCGTTCGGCAACGCTGAGCTCAACGGACACCAGAACTATCCCGGCGCAATCGCCGAGGGGCGGCGCGCCGTGCGTGAGCTCGTCACGGGATAGCGCCTGAGCGCCGCGACGCACGATCACTCGTGCCGTCGCGAATCGCATCGCGGTGACGCGCGCGTACCTTTCCCGGCGTAGCGCGCCCCTCCCTCTCGCGAGTGCAATGCCCGACGATCCCACCCCGCCGACGCCGCCCCCCACCACCAAGCCGTCCGCGCTCCACACCATGGAGATGTCGGCGATGACGACGACGTCGTGGCGCACGGTGACCGAGCGCAGCGACGAGCGCGGCGACAGCACCGACGAACACGATCCCGATCTCGGCTTCGGCCACGTCGTCGCCGATGAGTCGCGAGAGCGACTGCTCAACCGCGACGGCTCGTTCAATGTGGAGCGCGAAGGCTTCGAGCTGCGTGAGTCGCTCTCGCTCTATCACGCGGCCATGAATACGGGGTGGCGTGTCTTCCTGAGTGCCGTTGCCGCCGTGTATGTCGCCGTGAACCTGCTGTTTGCCGCGCTCTACCTGCTCTGCGGACCGGGCGCGCTCAAGGGCACCGATCCATCGATCCCCGACGGCGGCTTCGTGCAGGCGTTTCTCTTCAGCGTGCAGACCATCGGCACGATCGGGTACGGCGCCATCGTGCCGATCGGCCGCGGGGCCAATGCGATCGTCATTGTCGAAGCGTTCCTGAGCATTCTGCTCACCGCCGTGGTGACCGGCTTGACCATCGCGCGTTTTGCGCGACCCACGGCCCGTATTCGCTTCAGTCAGCAGGCACTCATCGCCCCGTACGGCGACGGCTGGGCGTTGATGTTTCGCATGGCCAACGCGCGCACGAGTCAGCTCATCGAGCTGCGGGCACAGGTGCTCTTCACGTCGTTCGTTCGCGAGGGACAGAAGTCCGTTCGTCGCTTCGATCGGCTCACGCTCGAGCGTGAGCAGGTGATCTTCTTCCCGCTTGCGTGGACCGTCGTGCACCCCATCACGGCCGAGTCGCCGCTGTGGGGGCTCACGCCGGCCGACCTGGTCGAACGCGACGCGGAAGTGCTCGTGCTGCTCAGCGGCTTCGACGAGACGCACGCACAGGTCGTACACGCGCGCACGAGCTACAAGCCCACCGAGATTCTCTGGAACGCGCGCTTTCGGAGTGTCTTCCGGAGCGGTGCGCCCGGCGACCGGTTTGCGATCGATATCCGCAAGATCGACAGCGTTGAACGACTGGATGGCAGCGCCACCGCGGCGCGGTGACGGCTCGCCGTCGCGCGCCGACCCGAACGTGACCCGAGACACCCGCCACCAAGGTGCCGCGCGCATTCGAGCGCGGTAGCTTTCCGCCCAGCCCGGCAGCGACGCGCGCCGGCTCCTTCCCTCGCCCGTTCTCCCGTGACTGCGACCACTGCTGCGCCGACGTCGGCGATGCTCGACCTGAAGGCGATCAACACGATCCGCACGCTCTCCATGGACGCCGTGCAACAGGCCGAGTCGGGGCACCCCGGCACGCCGATGGCACTCGCGCCCCTGGCGTACCTGCTGTACACGCGACATCTGCGGCACGACCCGTCGGCGCCCGACTGGTTCGACCGCGATCGCTTCGTGCTGTCCGTGGGCCATGCCTCGATGCTGCTCTACAGCACGCTGCATCTGAGCGGCTATGCGCTCTCACTCGAGGAGATCCGCCACTTCCGGCAATGGGGCTCGCAGACGCCCGGGCATCCGGAGTTCGGCCACACCGCCGGCGTCGAGACCACCACCGGTCCGCTCGGGCAGGGGATCGCGAATGCCGTCGGCATGGCGCTCACCGAGGCACATCTCGCCGCGCAGTTCAATCGGCCCGGGCACAACATCATCGACCACTACACGTGGTTCATGGCCGGTGACGGCTGCCTCATGGAAGGGATTTCGCACGAAGCGGCATCGTTCGCGGGACATCAGAAGCTCGGCAAGCTCATCGGCTTCTACGATGACAACAAGATCACCATCGACGGCTCGACTGAGCTCTCGCTGAGCGACGACGCCGCGCTCCGCTTCACGAGCTACGGCTGGCACGTGCTGCGCGTGGCCGACGGCAATGACCTCGATGCCCTCGAGGCGGCGATCGCGGCGGCCAAGGCGGAGACGAAGCGTCCGACGATGATCATTGTGCGCACGGTGATCGGCTTCGGCAGCCCCAATCGCGCGGGCACCGCCAAGGCGCACGGCGAGCCGCTCGGTGTCGACGAAGTGGCGCTGGCCAAGAAGCATCTCGGGTGGGAGTACACCGACCCGTTCACCGTGCCGGACGACGCGCTGGCGCATTTCCGTGCGCAGGTTGCTGAGCGCGCCGCCGCGCACGGTGAGTGGCGCGCACGGTACGCGACGTACGAAGCGGCACATCCCGAACTGGCTGCGGAGTTGCAGCGTCGCCTGCGTGGCGAGCTGCCCGCTGGATGGGATGCGGCGTTGCCCACCTTTGACGCGAAAAGCGGTGCAGTAGCGTCGCGCGCCGCGTCGGGCGCGGTGCTCACCGCCATCGCGCCGTCGCTGCCAGAGCTGCTTGGCGGCTCGGCAGATCTCACGGGATCCAACTTGACGTTGCCCAAGGGCACGGGTCCGCTCAACGCAGCGCATCCTGACGGGCGCTACGTGTACTACGGTGTACGCGAGCACGCGATGGGCGCGATCATGAATGGGATGGCGCTGCACGGTGGCGTGATCCCGTATGGCGGCACGTTCCTGGTGTTCGCCGACTACATGCGCCCCGCCATTCGCCTCGCGGCGCTGATGGGCGTGCACGTGGTGTACGTCTTCACGCACGATTCGATTGGCTTGGGCGAAGATGGGCCCACGCACCAGCCCGTCGAAACGCTCACCGCGCTCCGGTGCATTCCCAACCTGCACGTCGTACGACCCTCGGATGCCACCGAAGTCGCCGATGCATGGCGCTTTGCGTTGACGCATCGCGGCGGACCTGTTGCGCTTGTGCTCTCGCGGCAGAAGCTCGCCTTCTTCGAGCGTCCGAGGTACGCCGCACCGTCGGTGCTGCGTGGCGCGTACGTCCTCGAAGACCCCGGGCACGGCAGTGCGCAGGTCGTGCTGCTTGCGACGGGGAGTGAGGTCGGCATCGCGGTGGCGGCGAGCGAGCGGCTCGTCGCCGACGGGATTGCCGCACGCGTGGTCAGTGCGCCGTGTCTCGAGCGGTTTGCGACGCAGGACGCGGCGTATCGCGAGCAGGTGCTCCCCACGGGCGTGCCGCGCGTGGCGGTGGAGGCCGGTCACCCCATGAGCTGGTACCGCTGGGTGGGAGAGCATGGCGAGATCGTCGGGCTCGAACGCTTTGGCGCGAGTGCACCGGCCCCCGTGCTCTACGAGCAGTTGGGCATCACGGTGGATGCCGTCGTCGCGGCGGCGCGGCGCGCGATGGAGCGGATGCCGGCGTGATCCGTCGCGTGGTGTGGTGACCGACACGAACGCGCTCGGTCAGCCGATCGGACCGATCGTGCGCGACTGGTCGCCACCACCACGCCCCGTGCGTGTGACGCTCGACGGGCGATACTGCCGCCTCGAGCCGCTCGATGTCGAGCGCCATGCGGCCGCGCTCTTTGCGGCCAACGCGCTCGATGTCGACGGACGCAACTGGACGTATCTGTTCAACGGCCCATTCGAGACGTTCGAGCCGTATCGCGAGTGGGTTGCCCAGGCCGCTGCCGGCAGTGATCCGCTCTTCTTCGCCATCGTGGATGTCCGCTCGGGCGAGGCGGTGGGGGTGGCGTCGTATCTGCGCATCGATCCGGCCAACGGCGTCATCGAGGTCGGCCATATCAACTACTCGCCGCGATTGCAGCGCTCACCTGCGGCGACGGAAGCGATGTACCTGATGGCGCGGCACGTCTTCGATCTCGGCTATCGCCGCTACGAGTGGAAGTGCAATGCGCTCAACGCACCGTCGCGACGCGCGGCGGTGCGGTACGGGTTCTCGTTCGAGGGGATCTTCCGTCAGGCGGTCATCGTGAAAGGGCGCAACCGCGACACGTCATGGTATGCCATGCTCGATGCCGACTGGCCCGGGATCCGCGCGGCGTTCGAGCAGTGGCTCGCGCCGGAGAACTTCGATGCCGCTGGTACGCAGCGTGTCGCACTCGGCACGCTCACGGCGCGGTATCTGCATCACGAGGTCATCGAGGCCGTGCAATGAGCGTGCCGCACGCTGCGCTGCCGGTGACGGAAGAGACGGGAGCGTGCGCGACAGTCCCCCCGGCCACGTGACCTGGTTCATGCACCGGCGACTGCCGGCGTCCGCGCCGACACCGGCGCAGCAGCCGCCGTCGCCACCGCACCCGTCGACGTGACATTGCTCTCGACCGACTCGATCTCCACGGTCAGATACGTATAGACGCCCGTCGCCGCATGCCACCGCGCTTCACCGCGCGAGGCGAGACGGCGGCCACCGGCAAACTCCTTGTAGGCGCTCACGGGCGTCGACCAGCGCATCCACGTCACCTGCTTCCCGTCGGGGCCGAGCGCACCGCGATCGTCCGACCAGAAGTCGACCAGCTCGCCGGACGGCGCGAACTTGAGGAATGCCGACACGCGCTGTTTCGCCCCATTCACCGTGGCACGCACCACACTGTCGTCCACGACCGTCCACGTGATGGCAGAGTCGATGAGCGACGCGGGGGCAAAGATGCTTCGATCGTTGAACACCGTGACCGTCTCGGATTTGTCCATCGCCTCGCCGCGGGCATCGACGATGGTCACCAGATCGAGCGCGCGGACCTGCATCGTCGCCTGCTCTTCCGCGTAGCGGTGGTACACCGACACGGGCACGCCGAGCTTGCGCGCGTGCATCAGATAGAGCCGCGTCGCACCGCCAATCCGGTTGAATTGCTCGGCGAGGTACGGCATGTACCCCTCCGTGCTCGACGCACGGATGCCGCCGCGCGTGACGGCGCGGAAGTTCTCCACGCGCGGGCGTCCCACACTTCCGGTGATGCGCAGATAGCGACGCACCAGCTCCGGGAGCGGCGCGAGATCGGCTTCCGTCACCAGCTCCGGCGCGATGCGCGCCGGTCGTACCGTCGCGACAGCGGTGGCATACGCCCGGTCGAGGCGATCGGCCGGCGGGCGTCGCCACGCGTTGAAGACGACGAGGAAGAGCAGCGCGTTCACGAGCGTTCCCGCCGACGCCTGCTGCCACGCGGTCGCAATGGCGATCTGCGAGGCGAGGAGCGCCACCAGTCCGATCGCCCACATCCACGGCGCATCGCGCTGGATGCCGACCGCCGTGACCGTGAGCAGCACCGCCGCGACGCCCCACCACACGCCGGCCAGCGGACCGATCGTGATCGGAAGCTGCGGGAGGTCGAGCAATCGAAATGCCTTCGCCACACCAAGCAGGTGAATGGCGGCGTGGACGAGGACCACGAGGGCCAGGAAGCGGCGCATACACCCTCCGTGCGCTCACGCGCGAGTCTGATCTATTGACTCTGCGCTCTGGCGCGCTGCCGCGGAAGACGGCGCGTGCTGCGACGTCGTGCGGGAATCCCGCACCCTGGTAGATGAGCGCGTCTGCCGCCAGGCGTGGACTCGGGAGGCGGCCATCCGCCGTACGGGACGCACGCGGCGACCATCTCCCAGTTCCCCGGGCGTAGCGTCACGGCGAGTTTACGCCCGCCATGCACGTCCCCCGCCGATGACGGCCTTCGCCTTCCGCACCGCGCACGAGAGCGGTTCGGCACGCCACGGATGGTTCACTACCCCGCACGGTGTCGTCGAGACCCCCGCGTTCATGCCCGTGGGTACCAACGCCACGGTGCGGGGGCTGACCATGACCGAAGTCGAGTCGACCGGGGCCCGCATGGTCCTCGGCAACGCCTATCACCTCTCGCTGCGCCCGGGCGATGCGATGGTGCGTGCCCTCGGTGGCCTGCATGCGTTCTCGCGCTGGCCAGGGCCGATGCTGACCGACTCCGGCGGCTTCCAGGTCTACTCGCTCGCGAAGATGCGCGAAGTCGACGAGCGCGGTGTGCGCTTCAAGAGCCCGCTCGATGGTGCGATCCTCGACTACACGCCCGAGCGCGTCATCGCGATCCAGCGCAACATCGGCGCCGACGTCATCATGCAGCTCGACGAGCTGATCGAAGGGCAGGCGCCACTCGATCGGTCACGCGCCGCCATGGAGCGCAGTCTGCGCTGGCTCGAACGCTGTCGCGTGGCATTCGACCAGATCTCGCGTGACGGGCGTGTGCCACTGGCCGAGGTGCCCACGCCTCACGGAACGCCCTCGCTCGTGGGGCTCGCCACCGACGACGAACGCGTCGCCTCCCCACAGGCGCTCTTCCCCATCGTGCAGGGCGGCATCACCGCGGAGTTGCGTCGCGCGTCGGTCGCCGGCATTCGGAGCGCGGGCGACTGGGTCGGGATCGCGATCGGTGGCTTGTCTGTCGGAGAAGCGAAAGAGGCGATGTATGCCACGCTCGACATCTGCGACCCGGATCTGCCGCGCGAGGTCCCGCGCTATCTCATGGGCGTGGGCTTTCCCGACGATCTCATCGAAAGTGTGCGACGCGGCGTCGATCTCTTCGACTGCGTCACACCGACGCGCATGGGGCGGCACGGTACTGCATTCACGCCCGACGGCACGCTGCAGATCAAGCGGGCGTCACATCGCCTTGACCGTCGTCCGCTGGTGGAGGGGTGCACGTGTGCCACGTGCACCCATCATGACCGCGCGTACTTGCGCCATCTCTTCGCGGCCGAAGAGATGCTGGGGCTCCGACTGATCTCGCTGCACAACGTGCACTATCTCGTGCAGTTGCTCGCGACCGCGCGCACGCAGCTTGCCGCCGGGTCGTTTGCCGGATGGAGTGCCGACTACCTGACGCGTTACCGCGCGGGCGAAGCGCTGAAGCTGAAGAAGTCATAGAGTGCGCGCGCCGTGTGCGCGATCGCCTTCTCCTGCTCGGCGGTGGGCTTCTCCGACTCCTTCACGAAGACGCTGATGGCGAGATGGCCCGCATTGTCGGGCAGCGTGATGATGCCCACATCGTCGGCGACGCCGATGCTGAGCGTACCGGTCTTGTGGCGCACTTCGGTCTCGGGCGGCAGCAGCCCCTTGAGTCGCTGGTCGCCGGTGCGGCACCGGCGCATGATGTCGAGCAGGAGCGCGGTGTTGGTCGCACTCAGCGTCTTCCCCTGCCAGAGCGCGGTGAGCAGCGTCGTCATGCCATCGGGCGTCGCGGTATCGCGCGGATCGGCGTAGAACGCGCGCGCAGCGGCGCGCTGCGCACTGTCGGGCACGAGCTGCGCGCGCTGTCCGAACTGGTCGATCGTGAGCTGGTCGAGCGGTGGCAGGCCGCTCACGCCAATGGCGTCGGCAATCAGCGTGACCGTCGGGCGATCGACGGAGATGCCACTGAGGGCGAGTTGCGCCAGGCGGCGCTTCACCGCGTCACCGCCGCCGGCGATACGCAGGAGCACGTCGGTCGCGCTGTTGTCGCTGATGAGCAGCATCAGCTCCATCAGGTTCCGCACCGACAGCGCGACCCCCGGCTTGTTGAACAGATCCGTCAGCGTGCCACTCCCGGGGTGCAGATCGCTCGGCGCGAGCGTCACCATGCTGTCGAGTCGCAGCCGACCGCTGTCGGCCATCGCGAGCAGGCGGAGCGCAATCG
>JALOPS010000445.1 GCA_025453745.1 Gemmatimonadaceae bacterium | reverse complement strand
GGCCCCGAAGGGCCGGCGCCTGCACCGCTAACCGGTGCGATCAGCCTCAACGCCGGCAGCATCGTCAACCGGCAGCACGTACCCGCGACTCATCCAGGTCTCGCGCCGCATCCGCGACAGCCAGTCCGCCACCGTCGGCACCACGCCGCCGCAGTCTTCCTTGATGTGTTGCTCGGCGACGTAGCGCACGGGCACGACCCGTCCCTCGCTCGTCGTAATCGACACCCCGAAGACGCGCTCGGCCTCGAACACGCCGTGGCTGTGATGCCGCAGCGCCCGATGCCGGAAGTCGCAGAACAGCTCCTTCGTGGCATCAAGCCAGTCATGGATCGGAAGGTAGTCCTCCACCTTCCCGCCCCAACGACGCACGGACGACTCCGCGTGATGAAGAGGATGCGTCATGACGCACCCCCGATCCGCGCCGCGATGTCGTCGAGATTGTCGTAGGACTCGGTCGACGTGTCCGTGAACCGCATGTGATGCGTATGCGCAAGGTGATCGCGCTCGACATCCCAGATGAACTCCCCGTAGGCGCCGTCGTTGTTCTCCCAGCCTCCGTGCCGCACCTCGAGAAGGTCGTAGAAGTACCCTTCGACCTGCGACCGCAGCGCCTCCGGAACAGTCTCCGACACGTCGCTCCCGCCAGCGCCATCGAACGCGAACCGCTCGAACGAACCGGAGTCGCCGACCCCGTCGTAATCGGCACGAACGAATGTCACGCTCGCCAGCCGAAGCGCCGCCCGAATCTGCGGTCCGAGCTTCGTTACCCGAAGCGCCGCCTGGCGTTCGTACTCCGCGATGGAGGCCAACGCCCGCGCATACAGGTCGTTCGTATCTGATTTGGAAGTCGTCATGATGGATCTCCGATGAAGCGTCGGCGGATTGCCGACCGCGTCGTCGTTCACGCCGCAGCGCAGCCGTCCAGGCCCGCGGAGCGGCTCCGTCGAGCACGCCTGCGTCCGCAGGCGCGCGCAGAGCCTGGACGGCGAGACCGGCGTGACACGATGCGCGAGAACGGCAATCCCGCCCCACCCAGTGCCTCGGCTAGTTTGAGAGAGTCGGGTGCGACGGCAGACTCGACTGAGACAAGAAGGGACTGAAGCCGCGCCGCTCATTTCGACGCGGCGCCAATCCGTGAAGAGACGCGGAGCTAGATCACTCCGCGTTCGGCGAGCGATACAGCGCCGCCGGCGGAGATGATCAGGTGATCCAGCACCCGAACATCGACGAGCGCCAGCGCCTCGCGCAGGCGATGCGTGATGAGTTCATCGGCCTGCGACGGTTCGGATACGCCGGACGGATGGTTGTGCGCTAGCAGAACAGCTGCAGCGTTGTGCGCCAGCGCCTCGCGCACGACTTCGCGCGGGTGCACCGATGCTCCGTCTATCGTGCCCCGAAAAAGCTCGAGCATCGAGATGACTCGATGTCGGCTGTCGACGAAGACCACACAGAAGACTTCATACGGGCGGGTTGCCAGAACCGTCGAGAGGTACTGGCGCACGACCGACGGTGATTGCATCGTCGGACCCTTCGAGGCCGCTTCCAAGAGCGCAAGCTCATGGAGGCGCTGCGCCGCGCTCAACCGCTGCCACGCGCTGCCGCTACGGCTGCGTGCCAGTTCAAGAACCTTCAGGGCGCTACCGCGGCTGGCCGCGATCAGCGACTCCGAGTTGCGCACACCGACGAGTGCAACGAGGGCTTCTCGTACCGCCGCGATGTCATTCGCGCGAGACACTTGAGTAATGGACATGACAGGAACTCCGGATGGATGACTCAGGCGGCTTGCCTGCGAGTTCCCCCGTCACGCCGCAGCGCAGCCGTCCAGGCCCGCGAAGCGGCTCCGTCGAGCACGCCTGCGTCCGCAGGCGCGCGCAGAGCCTGGACGGCCAGATCGGCGTGATACCGTCCCACAGCAGGCAAGCCCCTCCCACCCGCTCTAGCCGGATCCACTCTTCACGGACCAGGGATGCGCAGGGCCGCGTCAGCGGTCCCGAGTCTTCGAGGGATGAGCGTCCAGCGAACCCGAAGCAGCCCGGCGCCGCGAACGCGGCGGGGCCAGTCACGATCCGATCACGATTTCGAACGCCGCGCAGCTCTCAGCGACGCAGCATCCGGCAACTCCCGCCACGGCTGCGTCGCCGAGCACTGCTCGATCAGATCGACCCGACCGTAATTTGAGCACCCAAAGAACACGCTGTGCGGCCCACTCCGCCGCTCCATGGGCGCGCCGCACTTAGTGCACGCCAAATGCACGCCATCGCAGGACGGACGACTGCAGACCGCATAGTCCCCAACACGCAAGAGCATATCGCCGCAGGTGCCGCACCCACGCTCTCGGTATCGGCAGGCCGGGAACCGATGGCAGGCGTAGTACGTCCCACTCTCACCCGACTTGGGTCGGACCTCACCCGTCACGCAGCGCGGGCAACGCACGATCGGCAAACTGGGCTGGACGATCGGCCCGAGTAAATCATTCTCGACGATCGGATAACCCCCGCCCTTGAGCTCCCGAATGAAGGGCGAATGGCTGACCGCGTCGTACAGTAGAAACACCCGATGCTTCGCACGCGTCAGAGCCACATAAAACAAGCGCCGCTCCTCCGCAAACGGGAACGACTCCCGGGGCGGCAAGAAGAGCTCCTGAAATGCATCGACCGGCTTGTCCGCCGGGAACCCATGCCGCCCCTCTCCGAGCCCCGCGACAACTACGAAATCGGCCTCCAGCCCCTTTGCCCCATGGACCGTGCTGAACTTGACCGCGCTCAAGCGGCTATAGCGCCCGCTCCTGCCGCCCGCCGTAGCCTTCTTGAGTAGATCCAGCTCATGCCGGTAGCGCGCGAGCACATAGACCGAATACGGGGCACCGCGTGACTCTGCCCAACCATCGATCCTGGCGAGCACTGCATCGAGTGCAACAACTGGTTCCGCGGTCCTGATCAACGACACAGCAGGCTGCTCGATCTTCGCAACACTGGAGATGCTCTTTCTGACCTGCGCCGGATTGCGCATGACGAACTCGGAGGCCACACGCCCAATCTGGTCATTGAACCGAAAGGTCTGATCCAGCGCCGTCGTCGTACCCACCCCTACCAGGCGCTCGAACTCGCTCGTG
>JALOPS010000121.1 GCA_025453745.1 Gemmatimonadaceae bacterium | reverse complement strand
CCCGTGTCGTGCACGACGCGCGAGTGCGTGCTGCACGCGGTCGCCGAAGAGGCGACGATTGCCGAGACCGGTCAGCGGGTCGCGCACTGCCTGCTCGACCAGACGCGCCTCCAGCCGCTTGCGATCGGTGACGTCGCGACTGTTGAACACGATCCCGCCGATGCTCGGATCCGCGAGGTGATTCGATCCCACCGCATCGATCCAGTGCCACGCGCCGTTTGCGTGCTGCAGCCGCATCACGATCGACTCGCGCTCCGACGCGCCGGTGGTCAACCGCTCGACCGCGCGCCGCGCCAAGGGACGGTCTTCGGCGTGGACGTCGGCAAGAAAGTCGCGCCCGAGCAGCTCGCGCGGATCGTGTCCCATCAGCTCGCGATGCGACGGGCTCGCGAAGCGGATCGTGCCCTCGGCATCGATCACGGTGACCATGTCGCTCCCCTGGCGCACGAGCGCCGCCAGCCGCGCGTCCGCCGCCGCACGCGCCTGTTCGCCCTGGAGCCGACTGACCTGAGCCCAGGTGCGCGCCTGGCGCGCCAACAGCAGGGCGGTGACCATGCCACCGCCGACCGCCGCAACCACCGCGCCGGAGCGCGAATCGGCCAGCAGCGCACTCACGAGGCCACCGTGCGCGAGCGTCGCGGCGCCAATGGGGAAGCGCAGCGGACGCCATCCGCTGGCGGGCGTCACCGATGTGGACGTCGTGGGTGTTGCGACTGCGGCCTGCGTCGTCACGCCGTCGCGCGCAACTGTTGCTGCTGGTGCAGGAGCGGGAGCGGAACGCGAGGGCATCTGCCGGGAGCTTCGGATGCGTCAGGCGCAAGCCCGCCAACCCCGCCAGGCCCCCGCAGGGAGCAACGGTACGCGACGCGAACGTCGCTTCGTCAGGCCCGGAGTATCTCGCGCCGGTCGTCCCCCGCTCTGCGGAGGCGGCCGGCGCGAGTGTTTTCGTGATCCGTTGCCTGCCCGATCAGCGGGCGCCGAGGAGCGTATCCACGCGCGCATCGTCACCGAGCTGCGCGAGATCGCGGAATGCCGCCCCGGGCAGCCATGCATACGCGCGCACGCCTGCATCCGCCGCCTGCGTGAGCAACGCGATGGCGCGTTCGCGCTCGCCACGCGCGGCGGCGATCCGCGCCTCGAACGCGAGCCGTTCACCACGGGCACGGGGCGGCGTGTCGGCCAGCCACGCATGCGCGGTACGCATGTCCCCGCGCCGCGCTGCCAACAGCGCGGCAAGTCCGCGATACTCGGTGCGATCGGGAAACTCGACGGCCAGCGCATCGAAGTACGCGCGGGCATCGGCGTAGCGCCCGAGGTCGTACAGCACGGAGCCCAACCAGTAGCGATGTCCTTCGTGCTCCGGGGCCACCACGAGCCGATTCGCCAACCACGCGACCGCCGCATTCGCGTATTCCGTCCCGCGCTCCGTGCGCCCCCGGCGCAGGAGCTCTTCTGCCGCGACCACATACACCGCGCCGAGCGACCAGTACGTGTCGGCCGGCAGGACGCGCCATGCGGCGATGCGCGCGTCGAGCGTGCGCGTGTCGCCAGCCGCCGCCAGCGCGCGCGCCTCGAGCACCTGCGCCACGCGGCGATCGGGGTAGCGACGGGCCATCTCGAGCGCCGCGGCGCGCGACGCGTCCATGTCGCCGAGCAGATACGCCGCGTGGGCCTTGAGCGTCCAGAACGAGCTCCACCCTCGCAACTCCCCGCATTCCGGATCGATCTGCGCCAGCCGGGCCGTTGCCTGCCGCGCGTACCCGGCATCGAGCAGCGACTGCGCGAGGTCGAAGGTGGCACGCGAGTTGGGCGCGAGGTCGGCGGCGCGCGTGATGACGGCGCGGGCGCGTGTCCCGTCGCCGACGAGCGAGGCCTCGAGGTAGCTCAACGCCGCGTCATGATACAGTCCGAGTCGGGTGTCCTGCTGCCGCGCCCGTGCGATCATGGAGTCGGCGGTTGCCCAGGCGCGCGCATTGAACGCCGCGCGCGCCCCGCGCACGAGCGCGATGGTGAACGTGGTATCGCGTGCGTGTGCCGCGCGGAACTCGGTGAGCGCTTCGTCGTACCGTTGCGCCTGGAACGCCGCGACGCCGCGATCGAACGCCTGATACGCGGCGTACGACGGCGCGGCCTGGGCAACCTCCGGCAGGATGCCGAGACGCGGATCGCCGATGGTCGCGATCGCCCCCATCACGCGATCGCGCAGCGCACCAACGCCGACCTCGAGTTGCGTGGGCGGCACGTCGACGGGTGGGGTGACCGCCAGCAGTCGGCCGCTGCGCGCATCGGTGATCTGCGCCTGCAGCCGCAGCGCCGTCCCTACGCGATAGAGCGTGCCGGTGACGACGGTCTGCGCACACGCCCCTGCGCCGCCGCCACGTCGGAGAGATGCGACGTGGTGGCCCAGGGCACCACGCGTGCCCCGCGCACGTGCTGCAGCCCTTCGGTGAGCCAGTCGCCCGCAAAGCGTGTGATGCCGGTGAGTGTCGAGTCGCCGGTTTCGTTGCGCAGCGTGGCCACGGCGATCGGAAGGCCGAGGGGGCCGTCGTCCACCGGTGTCATGAGGCGCCGCACGCCGAGCGCCGTGCCCACGACGCTCAGCATCAGTACGGCCGTCATCAGAAGGTGCCGGGCGGACCAGCGCCGCCGTACCGTCGGCGCGCGGACCACGATCGCATCGAGCCGCGCGCGCACCACCGCCATGGACTCGGGCCGCTGCTGCACATCCTCGTGCAGGCAGTCGGCGATGAGCGACAGCAGCGCGGGCGACACGTCACGCCGCACCGCCGGCAGATGCCCGAGCGCGAACGTGCGCGCCTCGGCCACCGGCGGCGTGTCGCCAGCGAGCAACTCGTACGCGAGCAGTCCGAAGGCGTAACAGTCGGCCGATGGGCCCACCTGATTCGGGTGCACGACCTGCTCGGGCGCCATGTAGCGACGGGTGCCCAGCACGAAGCCCGGTGACGTGGCATACTCGCCCGAGCCATGGCCGAGCCGCTTGGCGATGCCAAAGTCCAGCAGATACGCGTGCCCGCTCGCCCAGAGCACGTTCTCCGGCTTGAGGTCCCGGTGCACCACGCCCGCCTCGTGCGCGAAGGCGAGCGCATCGGCCACATCGCGCAGCACGCCGATCACTTCGTCGGAGGAGCGCGTGCCGCGGTGCAGACGCGCGCGCATCGACTCGCCGGCCAGGTGCGGCATGACGTAATACGGTCGCCCGTGCACCGCGCCGGAGTCGATCAGCGGCACGATGTGCGGATGGGCGAGCGCCGCGATGATGCGCACCTCGCGCAGGAACCGCTCGGTGCCGTGCGCATTGCCAGCGATGGGAGCGAAGAGCTTGACCACCACCTCGCGATCGTGCTTGCGCTCGCGTGCGCGGAAGACGCGGGCCATGCCGCCGCGGCCGATCTCCTCTCCGATGACGTAGTTCGTCGTCAGCGCGGCGAGCGCACCATCGATCGGTGGCAACGCGGCTGCGCTCGCGGCGCCGCCGAGCACCGTCCGCTCGAGCAGCCCCGAGGTGCGATCGGCCGCGCTTGCCAGATCAAGCGCGATCGCGGCGACCGCCGGATGCACGTCCTGCAGCGCCAACCAGCGCTCCCGCCCATCCTCCGGCTGCTGCAACAGCGCATCGAGCAGCTGCAACGCGTGCGCCTCGTGCGCCGTGCACGATGTCTCCGCGTCATCGACGTACGATGCGACATGCTCTGCGGTCGTCATCCGAACGCTCCCCCCGCCCCATCGTAGAGCGCGCGATAGAGCCACGCGCGCGCCTTCACCCAATCGCGCTGCACCGTGCGCGTCGTGACGCCGAGGAGTTCGGCGATCGCGACATCCTCGAGCCCCATCAGATAGCGCAGCTCGACGACGGAGCGCAGCCGCGCGTCGACCCGCCCGAGGCGATCGAGCGCGTCGAAGAGCGCGAGCAATTCTTCGGGTTCCGCGCCCGGTGCGGCATCCTCATCGCCCAACGTCACCACGACGGCGCCACCGCCGCGCTTGTCCGCGAGACGGCGCCGGGCATGATCGATGAGCACCTGCCGCATCGTGCGGACGGCGATCCCCATCAGATGCGCACGATCGGTCGCCGATGCGACACCGGCGCCGCCGTGTGCCATCCCCAGGCGCATCCACATCTCGTGGACCAGGTCGGTGGCCTGCACCGAATGCGCCGCGCCTTCGCGCGCGACGAGTCGCGCCGCCGCCGCGCGCAATTGTCCGTACATCGCCGGCAGCACGCGCTCTCCGGCCGCGTGATCGCCGTCCCGCCATGCCGCCAGCAGCTCCGTGACTCGCTCGCTTCGTGTCGGCACCGTCATGACTCGTCCCTCCCTGTCGCATGCTTCGCGTCTCGTGCGCAGTTCCAACGTACACGGCCGACCGCGGTGCCGTGGCACTGTCCGAAAACGTCCTACACCGGAACTCCACCATGGTCCGCCCAGCCCCGCCCGTGCGGCACATCGTCTCGTCCCTCGCGCTCGGCGTCGCGCTCGCGTCTCCCCCACCAGCGGCTGCCCAGCCCACGCGCGTGCGGATTCCCACGCACATGTCCACGACGACACGCGGCGACCGGCAACCCCTCACACGCACGCGGGTCGCGTTGCGCACCGATCTCGGCGCATGGAGTCGACGGGTCGACACGTCGGTCCCCGCCGCGCAGCGACTGTTCGATCAGGGGATGCGACTGTACTACGCCGCGGAGCGCGCCGATGCCGTGGCCGCCTTCCGTGAAGCACAACGCGCGGACGCGAGCTGTCGCATGTGCCGCTGGGGTGAGGCGCTGGCGCTGGCGCCGTCGATCGACCTCACCAGCCACCCGGGGGATGAGAGCGCCGCCCAGGCCGCGATCACGCGTGCGCTCGACGGGCTCGCCTCCGATGACGCCGCCGCGCCGTGGGTTCACGCGCTGTCGGTGCGTCTGCTGTCTCGCGCCGGTAGCAGGCGCAGCGCGCGGGACAGCGCATACGCCGATGCGATGCGACGCGTGGTGCTCCAGGATTCGACGGATCCGGACGCACTGACGCTGGCAGCCGACGCACTCATGCAGCGGGCACCGCGGCGCTACTGGAACGACGACGGCACGCCGACGCCCTCGACGGTGGACGCCGCTGCATGGCTCGAGCGCGCGATGGAACTCGCCCCCGCACATCCGGGCGCGTGCACACGCTACATCCGGCTCATGGAGACCGCGCGTCCCTCCCGGGCACTGCCATGCGCCGAGCGTCTGGCGCATCGGATGCGGCGTGCGGGACACCTCGTGCACCTGCCGGCGCACATCTACCTGCGAACCGGGCGCATGGCAGATGCGCTCGTCGTGCTCCTGCGTGCCGTGCAGGTGGACTCCAGCGCGTCCCATCGTGCGGATGCCGCGCTGGCGCGCGCGCCGCTCGTCGCACACCATCACGATCTCCTTGGCCGGACCGCCGCGCTGGCCGGCATGCGCGCGCTGGCGATGGCATCGACCGCCGCTGCCGAACGGCTCGTCACTCCCGCGCTGGCGCGTGAGCACCCCGCGCTCGAGCCCCTCCTTGTCGCGCGCGCGCAACTGCTCACGCACTTTGGCGACTGGGGGGCGGTGTTGCGGGCGCCGCTGCCGGAGGAGGCGTTCCCGGTGGCACGTGCGCTGGCATTGCACGCGCGTGGCGTGGCCTTCGCCTCCACGCATCGACACGTGGAGGCCCGCGCGACACTCGATTCGTTGCGCGCCATGCTCGCGCGCTGGCCCGCGCAGGATGCCCGACGCGACCTCGTGCAGATCGCCGCGTTCGTCGTCGAGGGGGAAGACGCGTTCTACGCGTCGCAGTTCGCGCGGGCCGCCGTGGCATTCCGCAACGCCGTCGCGCTCGAAGACGCGCACGCCACGCTGGAGCCCGACGGGTGGCGTCCGTCCGTTCGTCATGCGTTGGGCGATGCGCTGCTCGCGGCGAAGCGCGCCGCGGACGCGGAGCAGGTGTTTCGGGAAGATCTGGCGCGTTTTCCCGAGAATGCACCGGGACTCCACGGACTCGCACGCGCACTGCGAGCGCAAGGGAAGCACGACGACGCGCGCGACGCCGAACTGCGTTTCCGCGACGCGTGGCGCGGGGCGGATTTCGCGTGGAGAGCGCGGCGGTTGTAGGCGCAATCGCGGACGACCGCATCGCCGTCGTACGGGGGCACGAAAGGCGCAGGAGTCGCGGGGGGCCGGGGGAACGTCGCAGGACTCGGCCATTTGCCCCGTTGCCGCGAGGGACCGCCGGCTCGATGTTCCCCCTCGCATGCCCCACCCCGCAACAGCGACCGTCCGAGACGAATACGCCAAGGCGGCAGCCACCTACGACCTGCGGTGGGCGCGCTACGTCGATCGCTCCGTCGACGCCACCCTCTCGCATGTCACGCTGCGCGACGGCGACGGCGTGCTCGATGTCGGCTGTGGCACCGGCGTGCTGCTCGAACGCGTCCTGCGGCGCGCACCGCGCACGCACGTCATCGGTCTCGACGTCACGCCAGCGATGCTGCACGTCGCACGCGACCGCGTGCGTGCGGGAACGTGCCTCGTGGCCGCCGACGGGGCGGCTATCCCGTTCGCCGATGCGACGTTCGACACGATCGTTTCCACGAGCGCGCTGCACTTCTCACCGCGCGTGCCCGACGTGCTGCGCGAATGTCATCGCGTGCTGCGCCCCGGCGGACAGCTCGTGATCACGGATTGGTGTGGCGATGCCCTCACCTGCAAGGCGTTCGACGTCTGGACCCGGTGGCGGACGCCGCATGCCACGCGCGTGCTCACGCGGGCGGCACTGCGCGATCACCTGCGCGCGGCGGGCTTCGCGGTGACGGGCGTGCACGACGCGCGTGCCGATTGGTTCTGGGTGCTCATGACGGTCACCGCCGTCCGCGCCGACGCGTAGCGCCTACTCCTGCCGGATCGCGTCGATGGGCGCGAGCCGTGCGGCACGAAGCGCCGGCGCGATCCCGGCGGCGAGCCCCACGGTGATCGCGACCACGACACCCGCCAGCACGGTCGACGGGGAGAGTGCGGCGTACATCGCCACGCCCGTGCGGGCCCGAATAACCGCGGTAGCGGCGAGGGCGGTGAGCACGCCGAGTACGAGCCCCGCCATGGATCCCACGCCGGTGATCGTCACGGCCTCGAGCAGGAACTGCAGCAGCAGATCGCGCTTGCGCGCACCGATCGCCCGACGGATGCCGATCTCGCGCGTCCGCTCGTGCACGGAGGAGAGCAGCACGTTGGCGATGCCGATTCCGCCCACCAACAGCGTGATCCCCGCAAACGCGCCCATCGCCAGCTTGAACGCCTGCATGGAGTTCTCGATGTCATCGAGGCGGCGCGCATTGGGCGCGTTCACGTCGATCGAATCGCGCCACATCGGACGCGCCTCCGCGAACCATGCCGTGGTCGCCTGCTCGACCCCGCGCACCGCGGCGACATCAGGTGCAAACACCCGCAGCCCGGTCACGACGGCCGGTGACGGGGCCAACCGTCGAGCGATCGCAAACGGCACCACGAGGCGTGCGGCGTCGAGCGGTGCACGTGGTGTGACGCCGACGATGGTGACGGTCTCTCCTTCGAGCGACAGCGTGCGCCCCACCGCGCGCTCGGGTGTGCCGGCCACCAGCCGCGCCAACGTGTCGCTCACCATGGCCACCGGGTGCGCACCCAGCAGTTCGGCGCCCGTCGGCCGCCGCCCGTGCGCGAGGGGATACTGCAACGAGTCCGGGGCCGGCGACGCGATCCCCAGCAGATACGCCGCGTACGGCTGCGCCTTGTCGGGTAGTGCAAAGCGCGTCGTCGCCTGCATCGCCAGCTCGACGCGGGCCTGCGCGCCCAGGCGCGTCTCCAGTGCGCGGCGATCGGCCTCGGTGAGCACCGGCCATCGCTCGCGCGGCATGCGCACGCCGTTGAGCTCATCGCCCGTGCGCGGCGTGACGCTCACGAGGGTGTACCCCTCCTGCGCCACACGTTCGAGGATCGCCCGCTTCATGCCATCGCCGATCGCCAACACCCCGCCCAACGAGGCCGATCCGATGACGATGCCGGTGGTGGCCAGCAGTGTGCGCAGCGGGTGATCGCGCAGCGTGGTCAGGGCCACACGTGCGGCGGAGGCAAGGCTCATGCGAAGCGGACGCGGAAGGGGTGAGCAGGACAGGACGACAGGGACTCGTACGCACGCCGTCGCACCGTGGTGTCAGCAATCGTTCGGTTTGACGAAGTGTCACCGGACACGTAGGCTGGCCCCATGGTCGACGACGACGTCCTCCACCTGCTGCGGGCGTACCCGCGCATCTACCACGCGTGCCATATCGGACACGCGCGGGCCCGGCCCGGCTCCGACGCGCTCTCGAATCGCGAGAGCTGGATCCTCGGCCATCTCGACCGCGACGTGCCGCTGACGGCCACCGCCCTCGCCGCGCACCTGGGGGTCGGCGCCTCGACCATGTCCGCCGCACTCGCCAAACTCGAGCGACTCGCGCTGATCGTGCGCACGCCGGTCGACGGCAATGCCCGCGAGCGCGCGATCCGCCTGACCGATGCCGGCGCCGAGGCGATGGCGGCGGCGAGCATCCTCGACGCCGATCGGGTTGCGGCGCTGCTGGCACGACTCACCCCTGCCGACCGCGTCTCGGCACTCGCGGGCATCACGCTGCTCGCCGACGCGGCGCGGTCGCTCAACACGGAGCACCCCAATCGATGGCACGAGGCGGACGCGTGATGTGGCTCTGGATCGCGGGCGTACCGGTGCTGCTCGTCGTGCTGCTGCTGGGCGTCGGGATGGCGCTTCCCGCCAGCCATACCGCCAGCATGACACTCGACGTGGCGGCACCGCGAGAGCGCGTGTGGGCGTTGATCGCCGATGTGACGCACACCAATCAATGGCGGCCAGACATCACCGCAATCACGGACGTATCGTCGTCGCCGGTGCGCTGGACGGAGGTCTCGTCGTTCGGCAAGACGCCGTTCACACTCGTGGAGGCCACCGCGCCGTCACATCAGGTGACCCGCGTGATCGATGACGGACTCCCGTTTGGCGGCACGTGGACATGGCGTCTCGACGCGCAGGGCACCGGCACCCGCGTGACGATCACGGAAGCGGGAGTGATTCGCTCCGCGTTCTTCCGCATCATGAGCCGGATCGCGTTTCCGCCCACAAAAACAATGGACGGGTACCTTCGCGCGCTCGCTGCCGCGCTCGGCGAGCGCGCGGTGCCCGTGATCGTGCGGGCGAGGTAGCCGAGCGGAACGTCGCGCGCGTCGCCCGTACTCAGAGCCGAGCGAGCATCCGGTCGAGCTGCTGCTTGATGACGAGCGGCGCGGGCAACTGCGCCTTCTGTGCGGCCGCCACCTCGAGCGTCACCGCGTGCGTGCCACGAAAGCCGTAGCACGCGAGGGCATGGACGCGCTTGCCCTTCTCGGCCAGATAGGACAAGCGCTCGCAGTCCACACCACCGACGACCATCTGCTCGTCGTCCGGCGACGCCTGTCGGTCATCGTCGTCGTCGAGCGCCTTGTTGAGCGCCGTCCAGCGCGCCTTGGTCATGGGATCTGCGGTCGTCAGCACCGACCACCGCGCCGGGAACGCGCCAAACGTCTCATACGACGTGGTGCACTGCGCCATGCGCAGCGCCGTGGTGATGCCCGGTATCTGCCCCGGCTTGATGGAGACGACGTCGTCGTCGAAGGTGTTGCGCGCCGCCGGCGGCACACCGATGGTCGCGAGTTCCGCCGGGAGCACGAGCGTGCACGGCTTGGCCGCGCCCTGCGCGACGAGCGACGTGGCACCAACGGCCAGCCCTGCCACGCACGCGGCCGCCGCGCGCAACTGCCAGGCGATCACTTGGGCCATCCTCCCTGCGGCAGCCCACTCGTGATCCGCAGCGCATTGCCGTAGTACACCTTCTTGAGCACCGGGTCGGGCAGGTCGATGCCGTAGAGCTTCCAGAACGCGTGATACGGGCGGTAGTAGTCGAAGTAGTCGTCGCGCGTCTCGAAGACGCGCCAGTAGTACGGATACTCTTCCGGTTGGAACGAATCCTTTCCGAAGAGCAAGCGGTCCTGATACTTCACGAAGAAGTCGCGGGCGGCGCGCGGCTGCCGGCCAATGTCGTAGAGCACCGCGCCCACCTCCGCGTGCACATTGGGCGCGGCATCGAGCAGTCGTGAGAGGCGCGGCAGATCGTTCGCGTGCCACCCGAGGTGCGCGATCACGAACGTCGTCTTCTTGTTGCGAAGGAGCATCGAGTCGCGCTCGGCCATCAGTTGCTCGAAGCTCGGGTACTGCTCGGCGGGGTAGCGCCGCCCCGGGAAGAGCGCGAGCTCGAGCCAGCGCTCGTTGGCATTGTCGATCGGCTGCCAGAACTCCTGCGGGTCTGCCGTATGAATGAACACCGGCAGCTTGAGTCGCGCGCACGCGGCCCATACCGGATCGAGCATCGGATCGTCGATACGCAGCCGCGTGCCGTCCGCCTTGCGCGTGGAGAGCCCGAGCCCCTTGCCGATCTCGCCGACGCCCACGGCCCCGGCGGCCACGTCGGCCTCGAGTTGCGCGATTGCCTTTTCCGCCCAGCCGGGCCCGACGCCGCGGAAGTCGATGCCGGCGAGGATGCGCACGCGATCCTTCATGCGCGGCGACGCCGCGACGAGCGCGAGCTGCTGCTTGAGCGTGTTGCCGGTGACGTTGTTGGCCGCGACGATCACGCGCACACCGATGCGATCGAGATCGTTGCCGAGCAGTTCGAGTCCGTCGGCGGAGGAGAGCTGCGACGTGGGGTGCCCGTGAAAGTCGATCGCCGGGAACTTGGACTTGGGGACCGCGTGCTCGGTGGTGACGAGCGTGGAGCGCGGGCGATAGTCGAGAATGCTCGGCGCCGGCATGGTGGGCGTCTGGCAATTGCGCGGGCGGACCTCGGTCATCCCGGGCGGACACCCTTCGCCGTCCTTGATGGGTGTGCCGCGATTGTCCTGCACAGGGCCGCGCGCGGGCGGGGCGCCTGCGGGCGGCTGGGCGACCAGTGTCAGCGGGACGAGCACGCTACCGACGACCACGACGGCGAAACGAACCAGGGGCATGCCGACTCCAAAGGGGGACCGACGAACAGGAGGACGCGGTGATCTCCGTAGGAAACTGCGTGCAGCGAGGGGGCGACCGCCAGCGCATCTGCTCCTGGCAACGGGCCGTGTGCGCTGCGCGTTGGAGGGAGCATGCAGGTGATCCCGCGGGAGACGCTGCTCGAGCGGCTCTCCCATGTCGACCTCATATCGCGCATCGAAGACGCGTTCCGCGCGTACTCGCGCGGCGCGGCCAACGTGCCCCCGCCTGGTGAGCTGCTGCTCGACGACCCGCCGGGTGAGGTGCACATCAAGTATGGCACGCTCGCGGATACACCGTGGATCGTGATCAAGGTGGCCAGCGGCTTCGGCACCAATGCCGCCCGCGGCCTCTCCACGAGCCAGGGGCTGCTGCTGATACTCGATCGGCGCACCGGTGTGCCGCACGCGCTGCTCGCCGACGATGGCGCCCTCACCGATCTGCGCACCGCGGTGGCGGGCGCGATCGCGGCCAAGTGGCTGGCGCCATCCGATGTCGATACGATCGGCGTCATTGGCGCCGGTATTCAGGCGCGCCTCCAGGTGGAGCAGATCTGTCGTGTGCGTCCCATTCGCCGCGTCGTGATCTGGAATCGCACACCGGCGCACGCCGATCAGCTCGCGCAGCACTTTTCCGATCTGGGGCTCGACGCGCGACGCTGCGCCTCGGCACGCGACGTGGCGGGCGAGGCGCGGCTGATCGTCACCACCACGAGCGCGCGTGCCCCCGTGCTGCATGACGCGGATGTGCAACCGGGTACGCACATCACCGCGATCGGCGCGGATACGGCGGAGAAGTGCGAACTGGATCCGCAGCTCTTCGCGCGCGCACAGCGCGTCGTCACCGACAGCATCGCGCACTCCACACAGAGGGGAGAGCTGCGGCACGCGATCGCGGCGGGCACGCTCGACGCGGCGCGCATCGTCGAACTGGGGACCGTGCTCTCGGCGCCGCCGGTCGCACGCGGCGCCGGTGACGTCACCATCGCCGCACTCACCGGACTCGCCGTGCAGGACATCGCGATCGCCAGCGCGGTGCTCGCCTCAGGCGACGCGCTCAGGTAGGCAGCGCGAACTCCTCCACCTCGCCCGAGAGCACCGTGCCCGCGAAGTCGAGATAGAGCTGCCGATCGGTCACCGACAGGGCGCAGCGTACCCGTCGCTCGAGGCGCGGCGCGAGCTCGTCGAGCAGCGCGCGATCGATCGCATACACCGGAATCTCGTTGACGCGGAAGATCGTGGCCCCTTCGTAGCCACGCAGCACGATGCGTGGATCGCGATGGGTGTAGAGCGCCACGCGCGGGCTCGCCTTGGCTGCCTTGTGGAGCCGTGCCGCGTCGGGCGCCCCGATCTCCACCCACACCTGCATCGCGCCGGTCAGATCGCGCACGAACACCGGCGGATCGTCCGGATCGGAGATGCCCCCCTTGGAGAACGCAATCCCTTCCTGGTACTCGAGGCAGTAGGCGAGCACGCGCGTCCAGCAGTACTCGGCGGTCTCCGAGGGGTGAATCGCCACCTTGAGCGAGAGCGTCTCGTAGACGTGGCGGTCGACGTCGCTGAGTGCGATCTCGAACGTGGAAATGGTTGCGGTCTGGGCCATGGCGACAGAAGTGTAATGCGCCCACCACCGGCAACGACCGCGGCCGCCGCGGTGTCCAACTCCCATCCCCGTTCCGCCCCGAGGCTGCATGCTGCGCTCGCTGCTCACGCTCGTCACCCTGGTTGGACTCCGTCCCCTCGTCGCACAGACAACGGCCAGCGTCGCGCTGGTCGCCAATCAACAATCCGCAAGCGCCACTCTCATCGACCTCCGCGCGGGGACGACACGCGAGATCCCCGTGGGCGCCGGACCACACGAGGCCGCCATTCTGCCCGGCGCGCGCCGCGGGGTGATCACGGTCTATGGCGATCGCCAGATCGTCGGACACGAACTTGCCATCATCGACCTCGCCACCGGAACAGTCGAGCGAACGATCGATCTGGGCCGCTACACGCGACCGCATGGCGTCGTGCCCGTGCCCGGGCGCGCCGATGTGGTGGCGGTGACGTCGGAAACCACACAGTCGCTGGTGCTCGTGGATGTAGTGCGCGGCGTCGTGGAGCGCGCGATTCCGACAAACGCGCGCACATCGCATATGGCCGCGCTGCCGACCGACGGCGTTGCCGCAGGGCGCACCGCATTCACGGCGAACATCGCCGACGGGTCGACGAGCGAACTCGATCTCGCGAACGGCACACTGCGCCGGGTCGTGCCCGTTTCTGCGGTGACCGAAGGTATCGCCGTCACCCCCGACGGTCGGGAAGTGTGGGTGGGGAGCAATACGCTGGGTACCGTGTCCGTCGTGGATGTCGCGCGCGGCGCGGTGGTTGACACGATCACCGGACTGGGCATGCCGTACCGGTTGGGGATCTCCCCAGACGGCGCACTCGCGGTCGCGGTCGATCCGCAGGGCGATCGCATCACCGTGATCGACGTGGCCACGCGCACGATCGCGGGGACGATCGGCGGGCTGGGATCGCCGCGTGGTGTCGCGATCGCCGCAGACAGCCGCACGGCGCTCATCACGTCGGCCGGTGATTCGAGCGCGATTCTCGTGGACCTCGTCCTGCTGCGGGAGTTGCGGCGCTTTCCGGTGGGCAGCGCGCCGGATGGTGTGGCGATTGCTACGCGGGCGGTCGCGACGCCGGGGTAGTGCGCCGGCGCTCTGGCGAGGTGCTGGCCCGGGGGGGAAGATGCAGCACTGGTAAGGCAACGCTCGACCGCGTAGCGCCCGCGCCCCACT
>JALOPS010000444.1 GCA_025453745.1 Gemmatimonadaceae bacterium | reverse complement strand
GCTCGATCTCGCGGCCCTGGCAGCACAGGGTGAACGGCTGCTTGAAGGCAGCGCGGAAGACATCCTGCCGCAGTACGCCGCCGCTGGCGGCGCATCGGGTGGCGCGCGTCCCAAGGTGATCGCGGGCGTCTCGCACGACGGGCGCATCATCGCCGATGGCGCGCCGTCAGCGCTGACCGGGCGCACGCCGACGTTGCCGGATGGCTTCACACCCTATCTGATCAAGTTCGCAGCACGCGACGATGCGGCGGCGTACGGGCGAGATGTCGGGGCCGTGGAGTTCGCCTACTGGCAACTCGCGCAGGCGGCTGGCATCCAGATGCCACGCGCCCAGCTCTTTCTCGCCGGCGATGGGAATCGCTGGTTCGGCGTGCAACGTTTCGATCGACACGGCCGTGGTGCGCATGGACGTCGGCACATGCACACGCTCGGTGGCCTCCTCCACGCAAGTCATCGTCTTCCGTCGCTCGACTACGAGGCGTTCCTCGCCGTGTCGGCGCATCTCACGCAGGACATGCGGCAGGTTGATCAGGCTGTACGGCGCATGGCGTTCAACGTGTTCGCGCACAATCGTGATGATCACGCGCGCAACTTCGCTTTCCTCATGGATGAGAACGGTTCGTGGCAACTCGCGCCCGCGTACGATCTGACCTTCAGCGCCGGCATCGCGGGCTACCACACCACATCGATCGCCGGCGAGTCGCGTACCCCCACGGTGCGTGACATGCTGCGGCTCGCGCGCGACTCGGGGCTTGATGCGCGACAGGCGACGCGAGCGATCGACGAGGTCGACGCCGCGGTGGCGCAATGGCCGGACGTCGCGCGGGCGCTCGACATCAGCGGTGCGGTGATCGCGCGTGTGGGCAACGTGCTCGATGAGACGCGGCGCGCGGCGCAAGAGCGGCGAGGACCGCTCTAGCTGCGCGCTGAACCAGTCGGGAATCATCCGAACACGTAGCAGGGGGGGAAGAATGAGACCCTCGTTCCACGTGCGCTCATCGATCCTGCGCGATCGTCGCGCGACAGTACTGCCGGGAAGCATTGCGAGGCCTCGCACACCGCAGTTCTCAGAACCCGACTGGTCGCCGAAACGGCGCCGTCCACGCCTCGACGATCTGACCAATGCTCGCGACAAACATCCGACTGAGCTGGTCCCGAAGTCTGGTTGCGCGATGAGCCATCGCCGTGCCGGTTGGGAGCCTTCTCAGCCGGCCCGACGAGGCTTCTCGACCTCAGCTTCTCAGCTCAGGGACTACTGGCGCCGACGCGCCCAAAAGCAGAACGCTTTCAGGCCGTACTGGCTTGCGAAGATGCGCCTGCCGTTTCGCGTGACGTACGGTGTGCAAATCCACACCCATTCGTCACCCGGACGGTCCGGGCGGCACTCGGTGGGCATAGGCCCTCCTGTGCAATGTGGTCTTTAGGTGCAACACCTTGCGCTACCGTCACCACGACAACAGCTTCCGGTTGCTACCCCGTAGCTGCGGCTCTGTCGCGGTCACAGCAAACTGGCGTTCCCATTCGCCAGGCAAGGTCCCGGCATGGCCGGGGCGACAACTCAGCGAGCGTTCGGCCTCTCCCCCGAGTAGACCGAGCGCTCGTTGTTTTTTACCCAGGATTTTCCGGCGTCACGAACTCAAGCAGCTCCTGGCGCAGATAGTCGAGCGCCCGGTCCCAGCTGGTCTCGGTCATTCCCACGGGGATCCACATCACGATCTCGCCGTGCTTGGTGCGCAGCTTGTACTCCCTCGCGCCCGGCGGGATCTGGGGCTCGGCCGCTTTTCCCACATCCTCCGTCTGACGTTCAGCGGGCGCACGGCGAGCCACCCGTCGGCGAGGACGGGCCCCGCCTCCGTCGCCGGACTCCGACCGCCAGAATGGAGAAATCTCGATGCCGCACTCAGTCGCGGCGCTCACGTAGAATCGAGCGGCCTTCTGAGCGGTCTCACCGCTGACGCCACCCCGGTCGCGAAATGCCTCCAGCAGTTGAGCGCGTGTGGCGTTCCCGTTGAGGCCACCGAGAAGCTCGGCGTACGCGGCCTCGACCACGGGCTTGAACACCACGGGCCAATCATCCTGCCCTGCAGCGCTCGCCAGCGGCGCGAACGAGCTTGTGGGCACCGACTCGTGGTCTACCAGTCTCAAGAACGCGAGCGCGCCGCGGAGCTGCGACACCGTAGAGCCGGACTGACCACGAAAAAGGGTGTTGTCGATCTTCGCGGGCACGACCCCCTTCAGCCCGCTGAGCCACTGCTTGAAGGTCGTATAGGCGACGTTCGGCGCCACCGCCCCCGCCTGCTTCGATGCGCGTGCCATTCCTCCCCCGAGGTGTTGGTCTGGTCAGCTTAACCGCGCACGGGCCAGCAAGCAAGAGTCACTTTGTCCGTCCAGCGCTTTTCCACGGCAAAGGCCAAAGGCAAAGCGGAACCCCACCGAGCCCCCACCCAGAGACATCGAAAGCAAGTCAAAACGCTTCAACATCTTACAAAAACACAAACGCACACATACGCACACATAGTCCACCCATCTGTACCACTTCAGCAAATACAAGGACTTTTCAATCCGCATCCCAGGCGCGCGATTCACAGCCAATTTCTAGGGATAAGACACGGATCGGGCCCCAGAGCCGCGCGCCCAATCTACAGTCTTTCCATCACGGCCGCGGTGCGGGTCTAAGTGCTCACGCAGATGGGCCCTCAGCCAGCGCCCCCTGCAACTCCTCGAACGTTGCCAGCGCCGCCCGGAGGTCCTCCACGATCTCGGCCGCGATCACGTCCGGGGCCGGGAGGTTGGCTGACGCCTCCAGGGCCTCGTCGCGCAGCCAGAACACGTCGAGGCTGGCCTTGTCGCGCGCCACGAGCTCGGCGTAGTCGTAAGCGCGCCAGCGACCGTCGGGTGACGCGGTCTCGTGCCAGGTCGCCTTGCGGTTCTGCCGGTTCTCTGGCCGGTAGCAGCTCACGAACTCGTCAAGGTCCGCGGGCTGCAGGGGGTTGGCCTTGAGCGTGAAGTGCTTGTTTGTGCGAAGGTCGTACACCCACAGCTTCTTCGTCTGCGGCTGATCGCTGGCCGCGCGTCGGTCGAAGAAGAGCACGTTGGCCTTCACGCCCTGGGCGTAGAA
>JALOPS010000443.1 GCA_025453745.1 Gemmatimonadaceae bacterium | reverse complement strand
GGTCCTTGCAGCGGCGGCCGGCGAAGGTCAAGAAGTTCTTCCAGCATCCCCGTGTGCGCTACGCGGCGTGATGTTGGCTAAACCATGGCCGGAGCAATAGCAACGCGTGGACATCCGAGTCACACGATACCGTCGCGCTTTCGATGGCGATTTTCGATCGCCGTTGCATACAGAGCGCCCTGCACAATTCGCGTATCAACAACATGAGGGAGCGGTGATGCGAACTTCAATGGCGACCCTCGCGGTCTTGTCGGTGCTCGTAGGGGGATGTGCCGATCAGAGTACTCTCGCGGATCCCATATCTGCGAGCGTGAGCAGCATTACCAGCGATGTCTTCTTGCCCGTACTTGGCAGCAGTTTGCGGCAAGGTGCAGACGCAAGCCGGCCAATGCTGGTAGAGGAACCGGAGGATCCGGGCAACCCTGGAGGCCCAGGTGCCGGCGGTTCTCCATCGCCCGGTGGCCCGTTTCCTGGACCTTACCTCGCGACGTACCAAGACTCCGTCAGGTACGTACTCTCTCATCCGGCGCATGTACGGCTTACGACGGCGGACGTCTTCTTCCCGAAACCGAGCGGTGAAGGAATCGCTGCCGTGAATGGTATCGTTGAGTGGGAGGGGAATCGCCTTGAGATCGAGACTGAGTGGTCCGGTGAACGTACCAAGAGCGACTATTCCACTGAATCGGTCGAGCTGAACACAATCCCAAAGCGAGTGCACCGTCAATTCGCGGCAAGCCTCGGAGACATGATCCGAATGGCGAACGGACGGTGGCCGCAGCAGAACATCAACGTGCAAAGCAGACCGCTTGGTGAGGTGTGTGGGCTCTATGTGTCGGGCATCTACAACGCGATGGCAACACGCGAAAATCTGATCAACCAAATCATCCCGGGTCTACCGCCCGGAGATTTCGGCCAGAGCTACGATGTGAAGTCGTTCAGCAAGCGAAACACCGCATGCCCAAGCCAGACCCCACCCGCGTGCGGCGGCGGCGGCGGCGGTGGGCCGGGAGACGGGGGCGAGCAGCTGGAAGCCATGCCGGTTGGTGTGGGTGAGGAGTCGCTGGACGGCGGGTGTGGCGGCGGTGGTGGCGGCGGTGGCGGTGGTTTCTGGGTTCAGGTCTGCACGGGGTATCATGTCTACGATAGCGCAGGGAATTTTCTCTATGACGAAATCGTCGAGTGCCATAAGGAGTACTGGGTCATGTGAGGAGGCACGAATGTCAGAGACACGCAAGTCGGCGCAATTCGCTGTAGTAGTGCTTGCCACGTGTTGCTTGGCTTCAACGAAGCTCTACGCGCAAGATATGGCTGCTTCGGAACCTGTGCGTGGGCGTCCTGTGAACATTGTTCTCGTGGCATCACAGGTGCTTCGCGGGAACCGAGTTTCGGTGCTTGTCGAAGGTGGGAACTCTCAGCCTGCCTCAGTACTGCTCAACGCGCAGAATGCTACGGCACAAGACCTAGCAACCGGATTGTTCCATGCTCAGCTGCTGTACCGTCGCCATGTCGTGCGTGGGCGTACTATCCGAGCGGACCTTGCACAATCGGCTGCGATGCCGCAGTTGAGTGCAGAGCAGGTGACTCGATTGACTTCCGCGCTCAGTCGTGCGCGAGCGGCCGCTCCGCGTGTTGCACCGGGATATGGTGAAGTTCGGTATATCACGCTCGCGTCGAGTGGATTGCCGTAGCGTATCCTCGAGTAAGGGTGCCGCGCAGGAAAGCGACCGAGAGGCGCGTAGTTCGTCGAAATGCGCATGCCGTCCACTCGCCACGCGAGGACGGTATGCGCGCCTTCGCGAACGAGAGCCGTTTCCTGCGGCTCGGCACCGCACTCGCCGTTGAGCGCAACTAGCGGCGACTCGACCGCCACTATATCCCCGCCCTCACGACCCCCGCTGCCTAGGAGGCGGTCATGCCTGCCGCGTGATCACACCTCTAGCCGACCCTCCCCGGTCAAGTGCGGAGTTGTGTGTACTTCGCTCCTGGGTGCGGGCGTAATCATGCGGCCGGCATGAGTGCCTCCTCGAAAGCAGGAGTGGTGAAGGCGGGGGTGTAGCGCCGGCCGAGCCACGGCTCGTTGCGCTCGACGGCGAGGGCCGTGCCGAGCCGCAGGACGCTGGCCTCGTTCGGGAAGACGCGGACGACGCTCGTGCGGCGGCGCACCGCCATGTGATCGTGCTCGATGCTGTTCGTCGTCGCGAGGCGGCGGCGGGCTTCGCGGGTCGGGAGCGTGTAGACCGCGAGCGTGTCCGGCGCGTGCTGCTCGAGCCAGTCGGCCACGCGCGGCGCCTCGTCCCGGAGCGCGAGCACGAGGCGCGCGAGGCGGGCGTCGGCCTCGACGCGGGTGGCCGCCGCCCAGACGTCGCGCAGGCCGTCGCGGAGGCGCTCCTGGAGCGCCGGCGAGGAGACCGTGTCGCGCGCGTTGCGCTGGCAGTGGACCTGGCAGCGCTGGTGCGCGGCGTCGGGGACGTAGCGGCGGATCGCCTGCACGAGCCCCGCGTGCTCGTCGCTGACGACGTACTGCACGCCCGTGAGCCCGCGCTTGACCAGGTCGTCGAAGACCGCGCGCCAGCTCGCCCCGGACTCGCTGGCGCCGAGCCAGAGCCCGAGGTGTTCGCGGTACCCGTCCGCGCCGACACCGGCCACCCACAGCGCGGCGGTGCTGCGGACCTGGCCTTCCCGGCGCACGCGCTCGACATGGGCATCGACGACGAGCACCGGGGAGGCCTTGGCGGTGAGCGGGCGCGCGCGCCATGCGGCGAGCGAGGCGTCGAGCGAGGCGGTCATTGCCGAGACGGTCGACGCGGAAATCGACTCGCCGCACAGCTGTTCGACGATGGCGCTCACCTTCCGCGTGCTGACGCCCTGGACGTACATCTCGGCGAGCGTCGCGACCAACGCCTGCTCCGCACGTTGGTAGCGGGCGAAGAGCGACGGCTGGAACTCGCCAGCGCGGTCGCGCGGCACGCGGAGCTCGAGCGTGCCGACGCGCGTGGTGAGGCGGCGGGTGCGGTAGCCATTGCGCACGCCGCGGCGGTCGCTGGAGCGCTCGTACCGGGCCGCGCCGACGACCTCGGCGAACTCGGACTCGAGCACCTGGTGAATCAACTGGCTGAGCATCACGCGGAGC
>JALOPS010000120.1 GCA_025453745.1 Gemmatimonadaceae bacterium | reverse complement strand
GGTCCGCGCCCAGGATCATCAGGATCGTGATCGGCGTCGAGAAGACGACCATGAAGACGCCGAGGAAGGCGAGCTTGCCGGCCGCGTCCGGGTCCGCCGACGAGACGAACTGCGGCAGGAAGGTCACGAAGAAGAGCACGACCTTGGGGTTCGAGAGGTTGATCATCGCGCCCATCCAGAAGGCGCGGGCGAAGGAGATCGTCTGGCGCGCCTCGTCCTTCACGTTGAGCGACGAGCCGTTGCGGATGGCGTCGAAGGCAAGCCAGGCGAGATAGCCCGCGCCGACAAGCTTGAGCACGAGGAAGGCCGCGGGCGACGCGGCGATGACGGCGGAGAGGCCCACCGCCGCCAGCACGGTGTGCACGAGGCAGCCGAGGCTCGCGCCCAACCGATGACTCCCAGATGCGCAAATCGTGGCGCAAATAGCGCCCGTTCGTGCGAGAAGGCGGTCGCATGAACTTCCGCGAGACGAGCGAGTGCTGCACGTTGATGCCCGGATAGAGCCGCATGGGCAGGCTGATCTGCGCGGCCACGTTGCGATGGCCGGCGATGTAGGCGCCCACGAGTCCGCTCCGGTTGGCCAGTCCGTTGGGGAAGGCGCTCGAGCGCGAGAGGAGCAGCAGGTGCGGTGTCCACACGAAGCCACCGGCGAGCACGATGGTGTTGGCCGTGATCGTGACGCTGTCCCCGCGCGCGTCGGTGGTATTGCCCGTCGCCCGTGCAATGCGCCCCGTGCGCGCATCCGCCTCGAGCCGGCGCACGAGGACACCGGTGACCAACTCGACCTTCTTTGCGGCAACCAGTGCATCCCACGTCCAGTCGGGCGTGTACTTGGCACCTGTCGGACAGACGGGATAACACGTGTCGCAACGCTGACAGATCGCCCGCCCCTGATATGCCACGGAGTTCTTCGCCGACGGCGTACTCCACGCAGGGATGTCTGCCTTCGCTGCCCACTGCTGCAGTGCCGCCAGGTTCACATCGAGCGGCAACGGCGGCAGCGGATATGGCTTTCCTCGCGGGTCGTACGCCGCCGGCCCCTGCACGCCAGCGACGCCCAGGCGCTCCTCGGCTTCCTGCAGATACGGATCGAGCGCGTCATAGTCGATGGGCCAGTCGTCACCAACGCCGTAGAGCGAACGAAGGCGGAAGTCCTCGGGCGAATACCGCGGCGCCACCCCACCCCAGTGCATCGCGAGTCCGCCCACCATCATCGTGGGCGAGTACCCCCACGTCGTGCCGACCGCGTTCTGATCGTCCAGATGATCGCGCTGCCACGGACTCTCGCCGTAGGCGAGCCACCGCTCACGCGCGCGAGCGCGCTCCGCGAACGGGGTCGAGTGTCCCCCCGCTTCGACCACCACGATGCGTCGTGACGTGGTCTCCGCGAGACGGGCGGCTACCATGGCTGCGGTGATGCCGCTGCCGATGATCAGGACATCGCTTTCGATCGTGCGTGGCATCGGCTATGTCGTCTCGAGCGGCGACGGCGTCGCCGTCGTGGTGGCCAGCGAGCGACAGCGCTCCCGCTGCACGCGTGCGCCGAGTGCCAGATCCCATGCGTCCGAGCCACTGGCCCAGTGCGAGAGCAGGGCGAGTGCGACATGCGGCGCATCGAGCGGTGCGGGAAGCGTGTTCCCTGCTCGTGCCGGCAGTGCACGGGAGAGCACGGCGCGCCGTGCGGTGATGTCGAGTGCAGCAAACGACGTCCCGCGCTTCAACGCCAGCAGCTCCAGCGCCTCGAGCTGCGCGCGCCAGCCCGGCGCCGGATCGGCAGGGAGGTAGCGCACGTCCGCGTAGCCGTAGCCGAGCATTTCCTGCGCGACCGGTTCGAAGCCGGCGGCCCACGCCGCGAACGCAGCGACCGCGCTCGCACGCCCAGCCTGGCCGAGCGATTCGGGGAGCACCGCATCGCCCACAGCGTCGAGCAGTGGACCGGCGAGGCTGTTGCTCCCACCACCTGCGCGCGGTGCTGCCGCTGCCGACGCACCGTTCGGCACCGGTGGCGGATCACACCCCGCAAGCGCGCCCGAGGCGGCAACACCCAGCAGCGACGCCCGCACGAGAAAGCCGCGACGATCGGACGGCGCGCCCCACGCACCATCGCGACGTTCGCGCGCGCTGTCGTGATCCGACGCATGCAGTGGTGCGGGTTCGTGCCCTGCGCGTGTGCCTCCGGCGATCTCGCCGTCTTCCGTCAGGTCGTGCATACGGATTGATGTCTCACCGTCGTGGGTCATTGCGATAGATCACGCCGCCCTTCATCACGAACGTCACACGTGTCAGCCGCTCGATGTCGTCCAGCGGATTGCCGGAGACGGCGATGAGATCGGCAGCGTACCCCGGCGCGATGCGACCGATCTCCCGCTCGAGTCCCATCGATTCCGCGGCCAACGACGTGGCGCTCGTGATCGCGGCCATCGCCGACTGGCCACCCTGTCGCACACGGCAGACCAGCTCGTCTGCGTTGCGCCCGTGCGCGCCGGCGACAGCGTCGGTGCCAAAGACCATCTTGAGACCGCGCGCGGCGTACGCATCGCGAATGCCACGCTCGGCCAGCGGCAGGGCGCGCTCCATCGCGGCAAAGCCCGCCGCGTTGTAGTTGCCGATGCCGTCGAAGCGTGGCCGGTTGTCGAGGTAGTTGCGGAAGACGAGCCCGCACTGCGGATCGAAGTACGTGCCCGCCATGGCCATCACCGCGCGCGCCGTGCTGTCGGCAAAGACGCCGTGCTCCACCTGCGTACACCGTGCGCGCACCGCACGCGCGATCGCTTCGGCCGCGTGTGCATGGACGATACTGCGCAGGCCGAGTGCCCGCGCCTCGCCACAGGCGGCGTCGAGCTGCGCGTCGGTCATGGTGGGCGCGCCGCCATCGCGAATGCTCGCACTTGCGAAGATCTTGATGACGTCGGCGCCCTCCGCCTTGAAGCGACGTACCGCCGCGCGCAGCGAGTCGGGGCTTCCCCCGCCAGTGCGCTCGTTGAGGCTGCCGAGCGAGGTCAGCAACCGCGGTCCGGGGATGAGGCGGCGCGTGATCGCTTTGCGCAGCCACTTGTTCTCCGGCTCGCCGATGCTCTGCACCGTCGTGAAGCCGGCGCGGAGCGTGGCCCAGGCGTTGGCCGCCCAATTGAGCGCCTGAATCTGCGCGCTCTCTCCATCGCTCGCGGTGTGCAACCGATCCTGCGCATTGACGTACCACGCGAGGTGTACATGCGTGTCGATGAGGCCCGGCAGCAGCGTGTGGCCGGAGAGCTCCACCGCGTTGGTGGGCAACGCCCCCACCGCATCGCGCACGGCAACGATGCGGCCGTCGCGCACCTCCACGTCGGACGGTCCCCGCTGAGCACCAGCACCGTCGATCAGCGACGACACGCGAATCACCGTCGCGACGGACTGGGCCGGCAACGCCGACGCCAGCGGCATCACCCCAAGCAGCAGCAGACCGCAGAGCGCGCGTCGTGTTCGCATCCGCGAGATTCGACGGCGCGGCGCTGCCCTCCGCAAGGGGCCATGATCGTCTGCCGAGCACACGAGGACCGCTCGGTTCACCGCGGTCGAGCGGATCGGGCGAAGTCCGCGCGAAGTCGCTAGCTTGCCGAATGGCTTCGCACCCCGATGTTTCCTCCACCGACGCACCAGGCGACGGTAGCGGCTTTGCCGCCCTCGGCCTCGACCCGCGTCTGGTCGAGGCCCTCGTCACCCTCGGCTACGAGGAGCCATCCCCCGTCCAGCGCTCGGCGATCCCCACGCTGCTGGCCGGACGCGACGTGTTGGCCCAGGCGGCAACGGGCACGGGCAAGACGGCGGCGTTTGCGCTGCCGCTCCTGCATCGCATGGTGCACGAACCGCGCGTGCCGGGCGGACTCTACGCCCTGGTGCTCGTCCCGACGCGCGAGCTGGCCATGCAGGTCGCCGAGGCGATTCACCGGTACGGTCGCGCCCTGGGCGTGCGGGTGCTCCCGCTCTACGGCGGCGCGCCCATGGAGCCGCAGTTGCGCGCGCTCAAGCGCGGGGTCGACGTCGTGGTGGCCACACCGGGGCGTGCGCTCGATCATCTGCGACGTCAGACGCTCTCGCTGGCGACCGTGCACTACGTCGTGCTCGACGAAGCCGACGAAATGCTCGACATGGGCTTTGCCGAAGACATGGAGGCGCTGCTCGACGCCACGCCCGGTTCGCGGCAGACTGCACTCTTCTCCGCCACCCTGCCACCACGCATCGCATCGATCGCGGAGCGACAGCTCAGTGACCCCGAGCATGTCACCATCGCACGCGAGGTGGTGCCCGAAGGCGAGTCGGCGCGCGTGCGGCAGGTGGCCTACCTCGTGGGACGCGCGTACAAGATGCCCGTGCTCGGCCGCATTCTCGACGTCGAGCAGCCCACGGCGACGATCGTCTTCTGTCGCACGCGCACGGAGGTTGACGAGCTCACCGAGACGCTCGCGGCACGCGGCGTGCGGGCCGACGCGCTGCACGGCGGGCTCAGTCAGGATCAGCGCGATCGCGTCATGAAGCGCTTCCGCGCGAAGCGCAGCGACCTGCTCATTGCCACCGACGTGGCTGCACGCGGACTCGACGTGCAGCACGTGACGCATGTGGTGAACTTCGACGTGCCCACCGACCCGGCCGCGTACGTGCATCGCATCGGCCGCACCGGTCGCGCCGGGCGTGAGGGCGTGGCCATCACGCTCGCGGAGCCGCGCGAGCATCGGCTGCTCCGCTTCATCGAGCGCGTCACGGGTGCGCCAATCACCATCGAGCCGGTGCCGACGGTCGAAGACCTGCGCGCACGTCGCCTCGAGACGACGCGGACGACGTTGCGTACGGCAATCGAGGGCGCCGAGTTCGGCAGCGCGCGCGACGTGGTGGCCTCGCTGGCCAGCGAGTTCGACATCTTCGACGTGGCAGCGGCCGCGGTCTCGCTGCTCGACGCGCGGCGGCGCGCCGAGGATGACGAGACCGAGATCCCCACCGGCCCCTCGCGCGCGGCACAGGCGCGCGTCAAGCCGTCGGAGCGTGGGCCGCGCGCGACGGAGAGCGGGAGTCGTGGCGACGCAGAGCACAGCGATCTCTCACGCACCAAGCGCCCGGCCGGCGATCGCACGCGTACCGTGCGCCCGCGCAACGCGCCGAGCGAGACGGCGCGCATCTGGATTGGCGGCGGGCGCAAGGCGAAGATCCGTCCGACCGACCTCGTGGGTGCGATCGCGGGGGAGACCCGCATCGACGCCAAGAGCATCGGCGCGATCGTCATCGCCGATCGTCACGCCACGGTCGAAGTCCCCCGCGAGCGTGCGGACGAAGTGATCGCCGCGCTCGCCGCGAGCACCATCAAGGGGCGGCGTCTGCCCGTGCGGAGAGATCGTGCCGGCGCCTGACGCAGTCGCCGCGCGGCACCCGCACGATCGGCGCACCGCAGCCGACGAGATCGCCAACACGATCACGCACGGGGTGGGGCTGGTGGCGAGCCTGGTGGCTGTCCCGCTGTTGATCCTGGCGCGCGAGGCCCGTGGCGACGCGCTGCAAATCATCAGTGCAGCCGTGTTCGGGGCGAGTCTCGTGGCAGTGTACGCCACGTCCACGCTCTATCACGCGGTGCCGCATCCGCGCGCCAAGCGGGTGCTGCAACTGCTCGACCACATTGCGATCTATCTGTTGATCGCCGGCACGTACACACCGTTCACGCTCGGCGTACTGCGTGGCGCGTGGGGGTGGACGCTCTTCGGCATCGTGTGGACGCTCGCCGCACTCGGCATCGTCTTCAAGCTGTGGTTCCGCACCCGCTTCAAGGGCGCGTCCACGCTGCTGTATCTGGCGATGGGCTGGGTGGCCATCGTGGCCGTCAAGCCGCTCCTCGCGTCACTGCCACGTGCCGGTTTCGCGCTCCTCCTGGCCGGCGGCGCGCTCTATACCGCCGGCACGATCTTCTACATGCGCGACCATCGCCGCTTCCATCATGCGACGTGGCATTGCTTCGTGCTGGGCGGGAGCACGTGTCATTTCATCGCGGTGTGGCGGTTCGCGTAAGCAGCCACGGCGGAGCGAGCGGCGCGCGTGCACCAGCCGCGCCGCGTGTGCATGACTACGGTGTCACCTTCGCATCACGCCGGGCGCGCGCTTTCTCGACGATCTCCTTGACCTCGCGCAGCAGTTGCGGTCCGCTGTAGGGGATCCCGTCTTTCACGGTCCACTCGATGCCGTTGGTGCGCACTTCCTTGCCGTTGCGGAGTGCGGCGGTGCCGCCGGCATACATCACCTTGATGTCTTCGAGCGGATTGCCGTCGACGACGATGAGATCGGCGAGGAAGCCCGGGCGCACGCGCCCCACCTGTGACTCCATCCCCAGGATCTTCGCACCGTTCGCCGTGCAGTGCTGGATGACCTTGAGCGGGTTGAAGCCGGCCTCGGCGTGCAGCTCCATCTCGCGGATGAGGCCATAGCCGTACATCTGGTAGATGAAGCCGGCGTCGTCGCCACAGCCGATCACGCCTCCCTTGCGCTCGAACTCGCGCAGCGCCGCCATCCAGATGCGGTAGTTCTCCTTCCAGTACACCTCATCGGTGGACGACCAGCCGATGAAGTACGACCCATGGTTCGCCGGGTCGGGCTTGAAGTAGTTCTCGAGCGAGGGGTGCAGGTAGTCCTTGAACCAGGGTTGCGTCTGCGCGCGCTGCAGGTCGCGTGAGGCTTCGTAGATGTCGAGCGTGGGGACCCACTGCACGTTGGCCTTGACCATTGCCGTGAGCACGCTGTCGAGGAGCTGCGGATCGGCCTCACGCCAGAGGCGCCCCGCCCAGCGGAAGCGATCGGTCTCGTCCGAGTAGTTGTAGCTGCTCGGGAAGTTCTGCCGTCCGTCGCGGATCGCCGCATCGGGCACGCCGTACCAGTGCTCGATGCTCGTGGTGCCGAGGCGGACATCGTCCCATGCATTCGTCTCCTCGACGCCGACGTGGTGCGCCGTCTTGAGGCCGAGCTTCTTGGCCTCGTCCATCGCGGCGTCGAAGATGTCGCGCGGCGTGCCGGTGAACTTGACGCCATCGGCACCCATCTTCTTGAAGTCCTGCATGGCCAGCCGCGCCTCGGCGACCGAGAAGACGTAGCGTCCGCGCCCGAACACCGGATACGCGAGCACGCGCGGCGCGATGATCTCGTTTCGCGCGGACTTGTCGCGCAGTTGCAGCAGCGTTTCGGTGTTGTCGTTGCCGACTTCGCGTACGGTGGTGATGCCGTTGGCCATCCAGAGCTTCGCGACGTATTCGAAGCCGTCGAGCGACATGCCGCTCCGATTGTCCTGGAAGTGCGCGTGCGCGTTGACGAGGCCGGGGAGGACGTACTTGCCGCCGGCGTCGATCTGCACGTCGCCGGCGGGGCGCTTGGCGCGCCCCGCGCGGAGGGCGACGGGGTCCAGCGGGACGATGTCGACGATGCGGTTGCCCTGGATGACGATGTCCATGGGGCCGCGCGCGGGGGCGCCGGAGCCGTCGACGATCATGGCGTTGCGGACGACGAGGCGTTCGCTGCGCTGGGCGTGGACGGCGGTGGTCTGGGCGGAGGCCGTGGTGCTGGCAGCGGCGAGGACTGCGGCAACGAGGGCCGCGCGGTGCGCGGCGGCGGGGAGGGAGGGCATGGGAGTACCCTACCTCCTGAGGGGGGAAGCGCTAGAGGCGGAGGAAAGCAGCACTCGCGGCAATTCCCGCGCTCGGAGCCCCCGCGTTCGGTCCCGCAGGTCGGGGGCGCGACTAATTCATCGATTCATGCGAAACGAGCTGTGGTCGCGGCGACGCGCCGAGCCCACCGGCGTGACATTGCATTCAGAGTCGCCGCCGCCTACCTCCGCACCACCTCCACCCTCGCCATCACATCCCCCTCCAGCACCTGATCGGCCACTGTCATCCCACGCACCACGCGCCCGAACACGGTGTACTGAAAATCCAGCCGCGCATTGTCCGCGAGATTCACGAAGAGCTGCGCATCCCCCGTATCGCGCCCGCGCGTCGAAATCCCGAGCGTCCCGCGTGCATGCACCGCCGGCCCCACCTCATCGCGCAAATACGGCCCGTCGCCCATGTACTCGTTCGCCCCCGGACTCCCGCCCTGCAACACGAACGTGGGCACCACGCGGTGCAACGTGCGCCCACTGTAATGCCCCGCGCGCGCGAGCCGCGCGACACGCACCACCGTCCCCGGCGCCGTTGCCGGGTCGAGCGCCACATCGATGACGCCACCCCCCGCCTCTAGCGCCATCGTGATGCGCAGCAGCGCCCCACGCAGCGACTCGGCGTCGCGCACGCGCAGCGTCGGCGCGGCGAGCGGTCGCGGTGACGCGGCCACAGCGCGTCCGGTCCACGCGGACACCGTGCGCGCCGCCTCACCGGCAATCACCGGATCGAAGTCGCGCACGAACGGCATCAGCCGTGCCGCCAGCGCGTCCGATCCCCCCTTTGCAATCAATCGGACGAGCGCCAACCGCGGATCGCGCGAGGTGTCGCGCCGATCGCGACTGATCCGCTCGAGTGCGGTCATCGCGGGCAGGGCCGCCGCACTCGCCTGACCCTTCGCGCGGAGCCACTCCGCCGCATTCAGCACGAGCTGGTAGTCCCCGCGCGCCAGCGCGGCGACGGCTACGCTGTCGGTGCGCGCACCGTCCATCGCGATCAATGCGGCCAGCGCTGCCTCGCGCACGTTGTCGTCGCCATCGGCCGCGAGGGTGAGCGCCGCCGGCGCCTCGCGCAGCCGCGCCACGGCGCGCGCCGCATACACGCGCACGATCCACGCACGATGCGCCATCGCTGCCGGCAGCGCCGCACGCGCACGCGACGCATCGAGCGCCGCCAACGTGACGAGCGCATGCGCCGCGCGATGCATCGGGTCGCGGGCCGCCCCAGGCCCGAGCGCGCGCGCGAGCGAGTCGAGCACCGGCACGGCAACACCCGCGCACGGCGCGGGCACCACGTCGATCGCGGTGAGCGCCACGTGCGAATGCACATCACGCATCGCGCGCACGAGCGCCGCACACGCGGCACCATCCGGCCGACGCGCCACCGCACGCGCCGCATCCACGCGCACGAGATACGCGCTGTCATCCATCGCTCGCAGCACACGAGCCGCACCGCCCGCACTGTCTGGCGCGGCGGCCAAGCCGAGCACACCAAGCCGCCGCACCTGCGGATCGCCATCGCGCATGGCCACCGCCGCCGTCACCGTATCCATTGCGCGCCCGCTGACCAGCGCCTGCATGGCCCACCGACGGACCGCGCTGTCGGCCGTGGTACTCGCGACACGACGCACCGCGCTCGCGGCGTCGGCCGCGGCTACCCCCTTGCCTCGCCAGAGCCAGTCGAGACCCCGCAGCGCGCCAACCGCTGCCGCACGGTCACCACCCACGCGCGTCAGCAGTACACTCTGCGCCACCTGGCGTTGCGCCGCCGACGCATACGCTGCGCGACCCACCGACGTCGCGAGTGCACCCTGCACGTCCCCGTCCGTCTCGGCGTACTGCAGAAACTGCCCGAGTCGCGCCGCCACATCAGCCACCACGCGCGCGCCGCCAATCGAATCCATCGTCCCGATTGCCGCCGGTGCGACGAGCTGCCCTACCGCGTGCGCCGTCACCGCGCGAACGGCGACGATCGTATCGCGCAGCAGCGGCATCAATGAATCGGCCAACAGCGGCCGTTCGAGCCGGCCGAGTGCCCGAATCGCGACCAGCCGCTCAGGTCCGACACCGCGCAGCGCGGTCTCCATCAGCAGCCGCAACGACACCGCATCGGGGGCGCGACGATCTTCGGCGTCCAACAGTCGTTGCGCGAGCGAAGTGTCCGGCAGGGCGGCCTGCGCACGCCCGGCCGAGGACAGCACCAGAAAGAGCACGGCAAACGAAAGGACCAGCGTGCAGCGTCGCATCGCGAGTGGGGTCATGTGAAGTGGCGAATCGCCCGCAGCGATCGTTGCAGTTCTGCGCGATGATCGGGATGCGCGATGCCGATGAGCGCTTCGCCACGCTCGCGCAGCGTACGGCCGTGCAGGTTGACCGCGCCATACTCGGTCACCACCCAGTGCACATGGCCGCGCGTGGTCACCACGCCCGCCCCGTCGCTGAGGGCGGGCGCGATGCGGCTGACGGTGCCGTCTTTCGCCGTCGACGGGAGCGCGATGATCGCCTTGCCACCCGGCGAGAGCGCGGCGCCGCGAATGAAGTCCATCTGTCCGCCGATCCCCGAGTAGATGCGATGCCCGATGGAGTCCGCGCACACCTGACCGGTGAGATCGAGCTGCAAGGCCGAATTGATCGCCACCACGCGTGGATTGCGCCGGATGAGACTCGTGTCGTTGGTGCGATCGCTCGGATGAAACTCGACGAGCGGATGGTCGTGCACGAAGTCGAAGAGGCGGCGCGTCCCGGTGACGAAGCTCGTGACGAGGCGCCCGGGGTGCACCTTCTTGCGGCGATTCGTGATCACGCCCCCTTCAACCAGATCCACCATGCGATCGGAAAACATCTCCGAGTGCACGCCGAGGTCGTGCTTGTTGCCCAGGCGCGCCAGCACCGCGTCGGGGATCGCACCAATGCCCACCTGCAGCGTGCTGCCATCGTCGACGAGATCAGCGATCAGCGCACCGATCTGCGCGGTGACCTCGGTCTCCGCTTCGGCGGGGTGTTCGTGCAGCGCGCGATCGGTCGTCACCGTGGCGTGCACGCGCGAGAGCGGCACCACCGTATTGCCAAGGGTGCGCGGCATCTGCGCATTCACTTCGGCGATGACGAGCGGCGCGGAGAGCGTGGCCGCCAGCGCCACGTCGACCGACGTACCGAGCGAACAGTTGCCGTGGCGATCGGGTGGCGAGAGCTGCACGAGCGCGGCGTCCAATGGCAGGCCGCGCGAGAGGAAGAGCCCCGGGATATCCGAGAGGAAGACCGGGAGATAGTCGGCACGTCCGGCATTGACCGGCTCGCGCAACGCCGGCCCCGTGAACAGCGAGACGGAGCGGAACCGCCCTGCGTACTCCGGGCGTCCGAACGGTACATCACCGGCCAGATGCAGGTGATACAGCGTGACCTGTTCGAGATCGGTGCGGCGTGCGAGCGCCTCGAGGAGCGGTGTGGGCGTCGCGCTGGCGCCATGCACGAAGACGCGCATGCCGCTCGTGATGTGCGCGACCGCCTCGTCGGCGGAGACATGAGATATCGGTGGCATCGTCGCAGAAGATACGACGAGCATGGCGGGCTCCCGCCAGTACGACGGTGGCGCCGAGCGGGGACGGCGCGCTGTCACCACCGTCGGACGACCGGCGTGCCGCGGCTCGGCGGCATCTGCCGGCAAGTCTCATTGGTGCAACGACTTGTCGACATCCGTGTGACTGGCATCGGTCGTGCCCTTTTATGCCATCGAGGCTCACCTGTCCCTTGCCCCGAGTGTGCATATGCGCGCCTGGTCCGTCCGTCGAATGCATGTGGTGTGGTGTTGTGCTGTCATCGTGTCCGGTCCCACGCTCGTGTCGCGCTCCGCCGAGGCGCAGGGGCGCCCCGACGAGGTGGCTGTGCCTCGCGGCGAGGCGGCGGCCGAAGAGGCGGTGCGTCGCG
>JALOPS010000001.1 GCA_025453745.1 Gemmatimonadaceae bacterium | reverse complement strand
TCCTTGTTCTCTTGTCGTCAGCATCGCAGTCCCGCCGCGGATCCTCGCGCGCCTCGCGCGCGGCCTGTACGGTAGAGAGACCAATTGTGGAGAGCACCGCCCGGCGAGTCCCTACGCGGTCCTGTGCGCATGCACCGGTCGAAGACTTGGACCGCCGGACGGCTGCTCCACTGTCCCCGCCAGTGGGAAGTCGCGCTCCGAGCGCCAGAACAAGGAAGCGGCTGGCAGTGGAGGGCTCTCGTTCTTCGACTTGGAGGCGACCCATGGCTCCGCTTGCACCGTGGTATCTCGGGGTGGACTGGGGCAGTGTCCAGCACCACAGCTGTTTGCAGGACGCGACCGGGCACGTGGTCGCGGAGTGTGTCGTGCCGCACTCGCACGCGGGCCTGGCGACGCTCATCGCCTGGCTCCGCACCCACACGCAGGACGCGCTGGCGACGGTGGCGGCGGCCATTGAAGTCCCCACGGGCCCGGTCGTCACCGCGTTGCGGGATGCCGGGGTCGACGTCGCGCACATCAATCCGAAGCAACTGCAACGCTGTCGCGAGCGCGCGACGGCCGCCGGCGTCAAAGACGATCGGCGGGATGCGTGGACGCTCGCGACGGCACGGCGCACCGATGCGGCCGCCTTCCATCCCGTGCCCCGCGACGATGATCCCCGCTATGTCGCGCTGCGCGAGCTCACGCGGCTCGAGCGGGAACTGCTCGAGAGTCGCGAGCAACTCACGCAACGCCTGCGCACGCAGCTGCACGCGACGCAGCCCGCACTGCTGACACTCGTGCCGGCGGCGGATGAGCCGTGGCTGTGGACGCTGCTGACGCTGGCGCCGACGCCCGCGGCGGCGGCGCGCCTGCGCCCCAGTCGCATCGCGGCGCTGTTGCGCACGCATCGCATTCGCCGCGTCGAGGCGGACACCGTCCTCACCGCGCTCCGCACCCCGCCTTTGCCGGCCGCCCCGGGCGTGGTCGCCGCGCACGCCACGCGCCTCGCGTACCTGCTCCCGCAACTCGCGTTGCTCGACGCGCAGCATCGCGACTGCACGCGCGCGATCACGCAGGCCCTCGCCGCCCTCGATACCCCGTCGGACGATCCCGCCGGGCCCTCGGACGTGGCGATTCTGCTGAGCTGTGCCGGGGCGGGGGCGAAGGTCGTCTCGACGCTCCTCGCGGAGTGGGGCGCCGACCTCGCCACCACGCCGCTGGCGGCGCTCCGCGCCTACGCGGGCGTCGCGCCCGTGACGAAAGCGAGTGGCAAGCACCGCTTGGTGGTGATGCGCTACGCGTGCAATCACGCGCTGCGCAATGCGATGTACTGGTGGGCGCAACGCAGTATCACGCTCGATGCGGACGCGCGTGCGCTCATCCCCCGGCCGCGGCTCCTCCTCCCCGACGCCGCGGGTGCGGCGACGGCCTAACCACCACCCACATACCACTTGAAAAGAGTGGGGAGTCTTCGACTGCGGGCTGCTTCGCAGCCCTTCGCTCAGGACGACGGAGGCGCTGCGCGGCTCGCTCAGGACGACGGTGAGCGCTCCACCGCTCGCTCAACACACACGGCGTCAGTCGTACCATCCATGCAACCACCACGACTGCATGGCGAGATCGTGATACAGCAGCACCGATGCCCCCGCGGGAGGCACCGCGTCCCCATCACCCGCGGTATCGCACCGCCAATACTCGCGCGCATACGGCGCCGCCTCCCACCACGCCCCACTCAATCGCTCAGGGCCCGACGCGTGCACCACACCAATGCGCGCGCCACGCCACCACAACGCGGCCGGCACCCCATCGGCCTGCTCGAGCTCCACCAACTCCGGTGCATCGAGCAACCGCAACGCCCGCGTGAGCGTGGCAACCGATGCATCATCAGCACGCATCGCTTCACGCCCCGACCGCACCGACGCCCGCTCGAGCGCCTCCTCCACACTCGTCACCACCGCCCACGCGCCCGCCTGATCGGGACGGTGCGCATCGCGCACCGCCGGTTGCACCACCGACTCGGCGCCAAACGCCACGCGCACCCGCGCAAACGCCGCATCGAGCTGCTGCGCCTGATCGCGCCACGCGGCAATGAGCAGATCGCCCTGCTCCGCACTGAGTGGCGCCGTCGCCGGAATGCTCACCGTCACCCCCAGCACCGGCGCCGGCAACCGCCACTCGGCGAGCAGCGCACGACACTGCTCGAAGAGCGGGCCCACACGCGCCAGCGGTCGCGCGGGACGCACTTCACGCGTGATCGTCGGCGCCCGCGCGCCCGCATCGGGCAATGCGCCACGCGCCGCATCGAGCGTGAGCGTGATCGCCACCGATGCCGCCGCCCGCCCCTCACTCACCAGCTCGCGCACGAGCCGCTCGATTGCCGTGCGCACGAGAAAGAGCAGCGGCTCACTTGTCGTCGCCGCCGTCCCCAACTCCGCACCCGCACTGCGCCGCGCCTCGACCCGCACGAGCCCGGGACGCCGCGGATCATCGCCATGCGCCAACCGCCACGCCTGCACGCCCCCAACACCAAAGCGTCGCTCCACATCGCCCGGTTCGAGCGCGGCGAGTTCCCCCACCGTGGTGAAGCCGAGTGCCGCGAGCGCGTCCCGCATCTCGCGCTCCATGGGGAGCAACGCCAACGGCGCACTGGCGAGAAAGGCCGCGCAGCGCGCGGGCGGCACCTGCGTGATCGCACGATCGGCGCGATAGGGCGACCAGGTGGCCACCCGCGCGGCAATGCACGAATCGGCCAACGCCACCCGCGCCTCGGGGTGCCATGCACGCGCGATGGTCAGCAACTGCTCGGCGAGTCTGTACTCGCCACCGATCGACTCGAAGCCGCGCGCGCCCACCCACCACGTGCCCGGTGATCCGGACACCGGCGTGACGTGCGGCGTCGCCCCCAGCAGCACGCCACTCACGTGCGTGATCGCCTCGACGATGGTGCCCTCGTGCCACGGCCGTTGTTCGAGTGTTGCACAGCGCGCACGCGATTCGGCCGCGCCCATGCCGGCGCGAATGCCGACGCGCGCCGCCGCCGCAGAGACCGCACGCACGCGCTCACTGCGCCCGAGCCCCTCGACGAGCACGCGCGGGCGCTCGTCCCAGTGCGGCGGTGACGCCGGTGTGACGCGCAGCGAGTGCTGAGGCTTCGTTGCGTGTGATTTCGGTACGGGGTTTTTCGCCGCGCGTGGTAGTGTCGGCCCAGGCGTCATCGGCGACAGCAGCGGGAGGAGGAGCTGTTCCTCCCCGTGCCACGCTGCCGTCGAGGGTGGTGCCGGCCACGTCCCATTTGTGTCGGGTGCGTCGCGCCACACCGCGCCGATCGGGAACCTCGGGATGCGCACACACGCGATCCGCCACGGGGACTGCACAGGTCACCTCCACATGCGGTTGTCCATGTCCATGCCCACCTCGTTCAATGACCACGTGCATCTGCTCGCGGTCGCCAGCATTCCGCTGCACGCGCTGCTGCACGGCGTGCATGCCGCGTGGCGGGCCCGTCCGACCGGGCGGGCGGGTCCGCGCCACGCTGTCGCGGTGCGCGGAATGCACGCGCAGGCGCACGGCACCGCCCAGATCGCTCGCGCGCGCGCCGTAGCGCACGGCGAGGAGCGCGGCGTCCTGCTCACGCGCGAGCTGCGCGAGCCGCACACCGGTCGCGCGTCGCACCACGGGCGCGCCATCGAGCACCACGAGCGCAAAGGCACCGGTGCGCAGCAGGAGATCGGCGCACCATGCGGCACGTCGCTGTTCACTCATCGGCGGACGCACGACCCAGAGCCGCGGACCGTACTGCGCCACGAGCGCACCCCACTCGCGCGGCGCGAGGGTGCGCGAGGCATCGATGACGGCCACCCATCCACCATCGGCGAGCGTGCGCGCCACGAGCGTGTGCACGAGCGTGGTGATGCCGCTCCCCGCCTGCCCCACGACTTCGGTGAGCCGCCCACGCGGCACGCCGCCCTGCAATTCGGCGTCGAGTGTGGCGATGCCGGTGGGGCGTGGCGGCCCGCTGGGCTTCCCCCCAGCGACAACATCGGCGATGTGCGCACGCAGTGCCGCCAGTGCATCCGCCGCTGGCAGTGCGGCAGGGGCGAGGTCGGCAACGAGCGTGAGCCGAGCAGTGGCGGCGGAGGACATGCGGAACGGGGGCGGTGCCTGGTGTGGTGCGGACGGATCGGACGACGGGGGCGCGGCGAGCGCGGTGTGCGCGTGCCACTGCCGGTGCTGGTGTTGCGGGTGGGACGTGCGCGCGCGCGCGAGGGGCGTCAGGCGAGTGCGAGCGTGAGCTGCTGGGTGACCGGCGACGGATCGAGTGCGGGCGTGTCGTCGAGCGTGTGGCCGGAGGGTGATCGTCGTCGCGTGGCGAGTCCGTATCGTGCACAGAGCGCGGTCATGTAAGCGGAGAGCCCCGCGCGATAGCGCTCGCCCACGTATACGCTGTCGCGGTAGGTCGCTTCGTAGCGTGGTGCAAGGGCGGGGAAGTGCTCGCGCACCACGGGGAGGTAGCGCGTGCGCGCGGCGGGCTGCAGCCGGAGCGCGCAGGCGGCGACGTGCGTGACGCCGGTGTCGGCGACGGCGGCGACGAGCGCATCGAGCGCCTGCGGGGCATCGGTGATGCCGGGGAGCACGGGCATGCAGTTGACGCCCACATCGATGCCGGCCTCGCGCAGACGACGCATGGCACGCAGTCGCGCTTCGGGCGTGGGTGCGCGCGGTTCAATGCGGCGCGCGAGCTCGCGATCGATGGTGATGAGCGAGAGCTGCACCGTCACGCGGGCGCGCACGGTGAGGCGCGCGAGGAGATCGATGTCGCGCGTGACGAGCGGACTCTTGGTGATGATGACGAGGTTGAGGCGACTGTAGCTGGCGAGCACTTCGAGCAGCCCGCGTGTGATGCGGAAGTGGCGTTCGGCGGGCTGATAGGGATCGGTCGCGGAGCCGATGAGGAGCGGGGCACCGCGCAAGAGCGGTGCGGCCGCGGCGGCGGGATCGCGCTGTGCCCGCTCGAGTGCACGACGGAGGAGCGCGGGCGCGCTGCGCTTGACGAGGATGCGCCGCTCGAAGGCGAGCCAGGCGGGCACACTGGTGTCGGGCGCTCCGTCGGTGTGGCGCTCCATCGCATAGCGATGTGCGTAGCGGGCGTAGCAGTACGCACAGCCAAAGGCGCAGCCGACATACGGGTTGATCGACCAGAAGGGCATCCCCGTACTGGCCGGGGGGTTCAAGACCCCCTGAGCGACGGCATCGAGATACTCGATGTCGTGGAGCTGCCGAAGGACGGGCAGCAAGCGTCGCGCGGTGGACGACATGACACGGTCCGGTGAACTGCGAAGGCCGCCAGATGGGCGGGCCTCGGACTTTGTGAATTACCGAAGAAAAGCCGAATACGCTAGCGTGGCGGGTGGTCCACAGGGGGATGATGCGGGTGGTGTAGGGGAATCGCAGGGGGCTGGCGCCGAGTGGCAGGGCGTGGCGATTGTGCGCGTTCCCTGAACGGATCGCACAGCCATGGAGCGGTTGACCGATGCGGCGGTGAGCGCCGCGTTGACTGAACTTTCCGGATGGAAGCGCGTTGGTGACGCCATAGTGGCCCGATACGCGTGCGCCGGATTCCCCGAAGCCATTGCCCTAGTCACCCGTATCGGCTTCCTCGCCGAAGCGGTGAATCACCATCCGGATCTCGATATCCGGTGGCGGTGGGTGCATGTGCTGCTCACCACGCACGACGCGGGTGGGCTCACGCAGAACGACGTGGCGCTGGCGAAGCAGATCGCCGTGGCGGCCACGGGGATGGGGGCGGAGGCGGTGGCGCTGGCGGGGTGAGGGGCGCGTGAAGACTCCGTTCATCGGGGTTGCCCATGTCGAGCTTCCCGTGCTCGATCTCGATCGCGCGGTGCGCTTCTACGAAGCACTGCTCCAGATCGATCTCGCACGAGAGCTCATCGATGGGTATCCCATGGCGTTCTTCCCGACGAGCGATTCGATCGGGCGGACGACGCTCGCCCTCGCCGCAGGCGATGTGTATCGCCCGGCGAAGGTGGGGCCGATCGTGTATCTGCGCGTGACCAGTGTTGCCGATGTGCTGGCCACGGCCTCGGCGCTCGGTGCGGTGGTGCTGTACGGGCCTACCGCCGTGTCGCCCACACTCACGGTGGCAGAGATCGAAGACAGTGAAGGCAATCGCCTCGCGCTCCTGGAGGAACGCGAGGCGACGTGAGTAGGGCGCGATGGCGGTGCTGTTGTGCCTGCTCGCCATCGCGACACGCGAGGAGTGCAGGCCACGCTTCGCCGCTCAGTTGGTCTTCCGCAACTCCACGCTGCCGTTGATGGTGCGCACGCGCAGTTGCACACGCCCGTCGCCGATGGTCGCACGCACACGCTTGGGCGAGACGGTGCCGCTGACCATCATCGGGAAATCGCTCGAGACCTTGCCGTTGACGGTCGAGAGATCGACCGACGCGCCGAGGGATGACGGGAGCTCCACGGTGACGGAGCCGTTGATGGTCTCGTATTCGAGATCGCTGGCGCTGCCGATGGTGTTCATGCGGACGCGCAGGCTGCCGTTGACCGTGCGCGCGACCACGGGGCCACCGGTGCTGGCTGCATCGATGTCGCCATTGACCGTACGCGCGACCACATCGCCGCCGACGCCCTGGATGTCGACGCCGCCATTGACGGTGTTGACATCGACGCGCACGCCATCGGGGAGCCGCACGACGAACTCGACCGACACATCATCGCCGTCGCGCCAGCGCGTCCTGCCGCGGATTCCGTCGGCCTCGCAGCGCTGCTCGCCCCAGAGCGCGCAGACGAGCACGTCCTGCTCGTCTGCGCCGACGCGCCGCGTCTCGATGCGCACGTCGTCGGGATTGCCACGCCGCCAGCGCTTGGTCGCCGCGATCTCGACCTGCTTGCCACTCGCCCGCTCGACCCGCACGCGCCCGTTGATATTGCGCACGTAGGTCACGCGCCCCGATGGCACGGCGCCGTTCCAGGTGAAGACGTTCTCCTGCCGCTGTTGGGCCGCCGCGCTGCCGGTGGCCAGCGCGACCGCGACGACGGACGGCGCGAGGAGCCGGGCCGCGACCTGATACCCCCTGCGGGGGACGACGCGAACGAGATGGCGCATGGCCTCCCTACGCAACGCGGTCGGTTCGGGTGTCACCGCGCCCGCAATCCGCTCCACCCGCGACCCAGCCGCCACGGCGCACCCCACCCACTCCCCCCTCGTGCCCACACTCATCGCTCCATCCTCACTCGGCTGATCTGGATATCGCCGCTGAACGTGGTCACCACGAAGCGCGGGCTCTGCCCACTGGTCGCTCCGCCGATGGCGAGCTCCATCCGCCGCCGCCGCGTGGGCTCGCCGGAGGGGAGCATCGTCGCGGGGATCGCGGTGTTGATCTCCCCACTGAACGTCTCGACCGCCAGCACGAGCGGCGTGCGTTCCTCGAGCCCGAGTCGGACATCGCCGGAGTGCGCGCGCACCTCGTAGCGGCCGCCGCCGCCGAGCGCACTGCCGACTTCGATGTCGCCCGAGACCGTTTCGAGCCGGAGATCGGTGACACGACCGCCACGCACGACGAGGTTGCCGCTGACGGTACTGCCCTGCACCTCGCCCTCGACATCGATCAGCTCGATGTCGCCGCTGACCCCGCCGGCGCGCACACTGCCGTCGACGTCGCGCAGTCGCATCGTCGAGCTGGTGCCCGAGAGGTCGACCCGCCGACGCGCCCCCTCGACGATCACGTCGCCACTGGTGGTGCGGACCTCGACCTCGCCCCGCGTGTCGCGGATCTCGACATCACCCGACGTGGTGGCGGCAATCACGCGCACTCCCTGCGGGACCTCGAGCTCGAAACGGTTTTCGCCGCGCCCGGAGTACGAACGCCCCGACCACGAGCGATCGAACGGCCGGATCCCGACGCGCAACTGACTCCCCGACGACATGATCGAGATCGACGAGCCGGGCGATGTGGTCGCGACAACATGCGCCTGGTCGCGATCGACGCCACGGACGACGATGGTGCCGGAGATGAGCGTCAGCTCGACGATCGCCGAGCGGGAGAGCGTGACGGTTGTATCGACACGCGACGCGTCCTGTGCGGTGAGGCCGAGGGCGCTGCCGCAGAGCAGTGCCGCGATGATGAGCGTGCGAGGCATGCTCAGGCCCCCCGCTCGAGCAGCGCCGCCTGTCGCAACAGCTCGACCTTGCGCGAGAGGGCGCGGTCGAGCTGGTCGGCCAGGAAGCGGCTTCGGGGATCCTGCTTGAGTGCCTTGCGGCTCTCGGCGATCGCCGCGTCGATGATGCGGAGATTGCGCTTGATCACGCTGACGGTGATGGAGTCGAGCTCGGTGAAGCGATCGTCGACCACCGTGCGCAGCGCGTCGATCTCGCGCGAGAGGGTGACATCCACGGAGGGCGCGCTGACGGGCACGGCGAGTAACGGTGCAGTGCCTGTGCGCGGGAGCCGTGCGCGTGGCGCGGCGGACGTGGGGGTATCCGGTGCGCTCGCGACGCGCGCCGCGTCGGCAGACGTGCCACCTGGGGTGGCGGGCGACGGATCGGCCGCGGTGGACGAGGTGGTGGAGGCGCTCGGCGCAGCGGGGACGGCGGACGTCGCGGACTGGGCGGGCACCGTGCTGGTGGCGGTGGTGGCGACCGAGGCGACGGGCGACGCCGAGCTGTCCACGCGCGCGCGCGCGAACTGCCACGTGCCCGTGGCGGTGACGGCGATGAGCGCCACGGCCGCGGCGGCAAACCACTCGATGCGGATCGTGCGCGGGAGTCGTGAGGAGCCACGCGCGGGCGCTGATGCGGCGATGGCCCGCGACGCGGTGGGGAGTGCGACGACCTGCGTCTCGAGCCGTTCGGCGATGCCACTCCACAGATCGCGGGATGGAGCGAGCGGCGGGAGTGCGGCCGCGCTGGTCGCGATGGCCTCGAGCTCCATGACGAGCGACTGACAGGCCGCGCACTGTGCGCGATGTGCATCGGCGCGCGCGCGCATCCGCGCATCGAGCCCACCGGGCTCGAGGTAGTCGGCGAGGTGCGCCTCGAAGTCGGCGCACGAGAAGGCGAGGGTCATCATCGATTCAGGGCCGCGCGAAGGAGCATCCGGGCGCGATGCAACTGCGCCTTGCTGCCCCCCGAGGTGATGCCGAGCTGTTCGGCGATCTCCTCGTGGGTGAAGCCCTCCACGTCGTGGAGGACGAAGATACGGCGGGCGCCCGGCGGAAGCGCCGCGATCGCCTGTTCGAGATCCATCCGGTCACCGACCGACGCGGGTGCGGCGGGGAGGATGTCGACGGCGTCCTCGCGATCGTCGAGCCGTCCATGACGCGTGGCGTCGACCTTGCGACGCGTGAGGACCACGCTCGTGGCCACGCGATGGATCCAGGTCGAGAGTGCGCTCTCGCCGCGAAAGCCGGGGAGCTTTTCCCACACCCGCACGAACACGTCCTGCGTGACCTCTTCGGCCAGCGTGCGATCGGCCAGCATGCGTGCGCAGAGGGAGAAGACGCGGTCGACGTGTGCACGATAGAGCCGCTCGAAGGCGCGCCGATCGCCCGAGGCCGCGGCGCGCGCATCGGCGAGCCACGGGTCTATGGTGTGCGGCGGACCATCGGCCATGCCCGTACTCACGAGGGCCAGTGGCCGTCGGGTCGGGTCGTCGATGGGGGGGAGGCTCACGGCGAGGGCGGACATGGCAGGGGTGAAGGCACTCCGTCAGACGGCGGAATGCCCCGCACGGTTTGTACGCCTGCGGTGGGTGGCCAGTGTCAGCGCGGTGCGACGGGCGGCACGAGGGGAGATGCGTCGAACGGCGGGTGTTCGGCGGCGGGCACGACCACCAGCAACCACCGGATGCGCCGCCTGGGCCCGCCCGTCACAGGCTCGGCGGGGGGTGCGTCGGCGCGGTCTGCGGTGCGCACGCCGTGATCCGACAGTTCCGCGCACTGGGTGAGCCACGCGAGGCGCTGTGCCAGATCGCGCGGTGGCGGGTGCGCGAGCAACGCCGCCCATTCGGCGAGGCGATGCGCACCCCGCGCCGTGCGCACCGCGGCACGCGCGCGGTCGAACAGGTGCCGCGTGGCGCGTCGCTCCGTGAACGTGAGCTGCTGCTCGCACTGATCAACGCGTGCGAGGACGCGCGCGAGCACGCGCGTGCCGTTTGCCGGTCCGTGGTGTGCAGGCGTCGTGATGTCTTCGAGGCCGATCTCGCGCATGCGCTCCCGGTCGCGCCAGGCAAGTGCGGCGCGTGCGACGGCGCGCACGGTGGGCGCGTGGTGTGTGGAACAGTGTGGTACGGCGTGGGGCGCGGCGTGGGTGTCGCGTTGGTGTGGTGCGGGATCGGCGTGCGCGAGTGCACGATCGATCTGCCGCATCACGCGTGCGTGCGCGACCGGTGCGTTCGTGGCGCGCCACGCCGCGCCGTGCGCTTCCATCGCGACGAGGGTGGGGTGGCCGTGGTGATCGACGATGGCCAAGGCGGCTGGTGCGCGCTGACGAGCCGACGAGAGTACGGCGACCCGGTGCGACACCCGCGCTTCGTCTCCGGCGCGCGCGCGCCATCGCTGGGCGATGCGTTGCGTACAAGCCAGGGCTCGGCTGCGTTGTTCGGCCGGGTCGGTGTGCGGCGCTGGGGGGTGAACGGCAATGGGCGAGGGGAGGGCCGACGCGCCGAGTGTGGCGTTGGCGATGCTGGCCTTGCGAGCGAGTGGGGCGTCGATGGTGTGTCGCGTGTTCGCGCTGACGGGTGGGCGGATGACGTGCACGCTGACGGCGCGATGTGGCGAGCCGAGCCGGGCGATGCGGCCGAGTCGTTGCGTGAGGCGCGGTGGAGTCCAGGGGAGGTCGAGGTGAATGACGGAGGCGGCATCGGTGAGGTCGAGTCCTTCGCCGGCGACGTCGGTGGCGAGGAGGAGCGACACGCGGTGTTGTGGTGGCGGTTCGGCGACGCCGTGTGCGCGTGGTGCGACGAGGCGGAGCAGCGCATGTCGAGGGATCGGTCCGGAGGCGATGGTGGCCCGTTGTCCGGCGAGTGCGGCGACGTGCGGCACGCCGCGGAGCTGCGCGGCGAGTGCGCGGACCGTGGAGACGAACTGCGTGAACGCGATCACGGGGGCGGGGGCGTGCGCGTCGCGGATGGCGAGCAGGACGCGGGCGCGTTCGGCGTCGACGTGTGGTGCTTCGCGATCGACGAGTGCACGCAGGGTGGTGAGGGCTGCGCTGGTGCGTGCGCAGTCGGCGCGGAGTTGTGCGAGGTCGACGGCTGCGTGGGCACCGGTCTCCGCGAAGAGGGAGGGCTGCAGGGCATCCACGCCGACGAGTTGTCGTGCGAGTGCGCGGGGTGAGAGGGTGTGTCCGTGTTGTGCGGCGGTGTCGATGGCGGCGAGGCGGGCCCGCAGGCGGGCGAGGGCGTGTTGCAGTGCACCGCCGGAGGAGTGCCAGTGGCGATGCAGGAGCAGGCGGACGAGTGCGGCGACGGGTGCTGCGGTCGGCAGTGGCAGCGCGTCGATGGCGTGGGCGATGGCGAGCCGAGGCGGCGTGATGGTGAGCTGCCACTCGCGAGGTGGGTGCACGGCGGGCGGTGGTGCGGGCTGTCGCGCGCGTTGGGGCGTGGGCGGCAGGATGCGCGCGGTGCGTCGTACGATGAGCTGGGTGTGGCGGGCCGTGTCGTGCAGCAGCGCGGGGTCGGCGAAGAGGGCGAGGAGGTGTGTGAGGTCGCGTGCACGATTGTGAATGGGGGTGGCGGTCATGAGCAGCACGTGCGCGGAGCGGCAGAGTGCGGCGGCGTGGCGATAGCGGTGTGTGGTGGGTGTGCGGAGGTGGTGGGCTTCGTCGATGATGACGAGGTCTGGCGAGTTGGTGAGGAGTGCGGGGGCGCGCGAGAGCTGTTGGATCGAGAGCAGGGGGAGCGGTCGTCCTGTGCGTGTGCAGGCGGTGCGCCATTGCGGGCGCAGTGCGGCGGGTGCGAGGACGACGGGGGTGCGGTAGTGGGTGGCGAGTGCGAGGGCGACGAAGGTCTTGCCGAGTCCGACGTCATCGGCGAGGAGGGCACCGCCGTGGGCTTTCATGAGTGTGCGGAGTTGTGCCACCGCGTCGCGCTGGTGTGGCGCGAGCGTGATCTCTCCGAGCGTGCTGCTGTGCGGGTCACGCGATGGGGAGAGTGCTGCGGCGAGGTGGGCGGCGACGATGTGGGCCGCCTGGTGTGTAGTCACGCGAGGGTGTGCCATCGCCGGAGCGGATCGAGCGTGGTGGGAGAGAGGCCGAGGGAGTGTGCGTAGGCGGTGTCGAGGGCGTCGCGCAGGGCTGTCGATGGTGGCGTGTGGGGACTGAGTTCACGCGCGAGGGTGCGCCAGCGATCGGCGTGCGTGTGGAATGCGGCTGCGGAGGGGACGGGGAGTGCGCCCACCGTGTGGCCGAGGTAGCGGCGATAGCCGCCGCGTGCGGGTTCGGCGAGGAGGGCGAGGATGGCGGAGATGATGGGGGCATTGAGCAGTGCATGGAGCACGAGCGGGTCGAGCGTGTCTGGGGGCATGACGACATAGCACGAGTTGAGGGGGACGTCGGTGGCGCCGGTGGGGAGGAGGCGTGTGGCGAGGTGCCGGCCGATGTCGGCCCATGCAATGCGTGGGCGGTCGGTGCGTGCGGCGTCGAGTCGAAAGAGTGTGTACCAGTGGCGGGCGTGTGCGGCGTCCGTGCGGGCGGCGAGTCGATCGCGGAACGGGGCGAACCAGCGTGCGGCGAGTGGGGGGAGCGGGCGCAGCGGTGTGCCGTCGGCGTCATGCGGATAGATGAGCGCGAGCGGATGCGCGGTCGTTCGGCGTGCGAGGTCTTCGCCGCGGAGGACGGGGCGCAGGAGGTGCGCTTCGATCCATGCTTCGCGGGTGCCATCGGTGATGCGTGCGCGCTCGCCGAGTGTGCCGATGCAGCGCACGAGGAAGGCGGCATTGACGCCGCACTTGACGCCGAGTCGGGGTGCGCCGGTGATGGCGTGGAGTGGGACGCCGGCGTCGCGCAGGGTGTCGAGTGTGCGTCGCACGGCGGGTGGTGCGACGAGCCAGGGGGCGTTGGGTCGTGCGTCGCTGGCGAGTGCGCGGGTGCAGATGACGAAGTGCGGTCGTGTGGTGCGGCGTGCGACGCTGGCGGCGACGGTGTGCGGTGTGTCCGTCTGGTCGTTGCGTGTATCGGGACGTTGTGCGACGAGGAGCGAGGGGTAGGTGGCGGCGGAGAAGAGTTGGGGGCCGTCGGAGAGGTCGTGGACTTCGCGGACGTGTGCGTGGGTGGTGAGGAGGGCACGGAGCGGTCCGCCGGCGAGCGAGCGCCAGAGTTTGGCGGGGAGGAGCAGGGCGAGTGTGCCTGCTGGGCGGAGGAGTCGGAGTGCGCGTTCGGTGAAGCAGGCGGCGAGGTCGACCTGCAGGCCGAAGCCGCGTGTGGTGTGTCCTGTGTCGTCGAGCGCCTGGCGTGCAACGGCGAAGTCGCGCCGGAGGAGTGCGCGGGTGGAGCGGTCGAGGTGATGCGGGCGGACCCACGGGGGATTGCCGACGACGATGTCGAAGCCGCCTCGGGCGGCGATGTCGGCGAAGTGGGCATCGGCGCGGAAGGGGAGGGCGCCGCCGAGTGTGAGGGAGCGGCGCAGGGTGCGCAGTTCGTGGAGTCGGAGTCGCCGATCGCGTTTGGTGCGGAGCGCGCTGGGGCTTGGTGTTGGGCGATGGCCGAAGAGGTCGCGGGTGCGCAGGGCGGCGAGCTGTTCGCGTCGTTCGTGTGTGAGCGCGGTGATGGCGCGGTCGAGTGCGGCGGTGGCGTGTGTGCGTTCGGCGCGATCGATCGTGCGCGCGAGGGTGCGTTTGCGTGTGCCGGTGGCGCGGGTGTAGCGCAGGCGCAGCGTGGTGAGTGCGGTGCCGGCGGGGCTCGCGTGGGTGAAGTCACCGCCGGCGAGGGCGTCACCGACGTGCAGGTGGTGATCGAGGTTGGGGAGTGGCGGGATGTCGCGTGTGTCGGTGGCGGGGTGATCGATGACGACGCTGAGCCAGAGGCGGAGTTCGCAGAGCCAGACGGCGATGGGGTGGCGATCGATGCCGAAGATCGAGCGGGTGAGGACATCGCGTCGGCGTTCGTGGACCGGGCGGTGGTCGCCGGCGTCGTGCAGGAGATCGGCGACGCGTTCGAGGGCGCGCACCAGGAAGGCGCCCGATCCGCAGGCGGGGTCGAGGACGGTGAGTGCGTGCAGTTGTTCGCGTGTGGGTGCGGGTGTGGTGATCGTGTGTTGCAGCGCGCGGTCGAGTGTTTCGTCGACCAGGCCTGGCGGCGTGAAGAAGGTGCCGAACCGTTTGCGGTCGTCGCTGGCCATGAGCGATTCGAACGTTCTGCCGAGCATGGCGGGGTCGACGGCGGCGTCGTGCCAGTGTGGGGCGGACTCGCGGGCGGTGAAGCGAAAGCCGCCGAGTACGTCGGCGATGAAGGTGCTGAGCGGTGCGTCGGCGAAGTGGAGTGGGGTGATCCGCTCGAGGGGGGTGCGTGCGAAGAGGCCGCCGTTGAGGAACGGGATCTGGCCGAAGTTGCGGGCGGCGGCGGCGCGTTGGCGCACTGGCGTGTTGAGTGTGCCGAAGCAGAGCGGATCGAGGAGGCGTTGGTGCAGGTGGCCGCCCAGGTCGAGTGTGCGTTCGAGGTGGCGGCGGAGAAATTGCCGGTCGTGGTCGAGCCAGCCTTTGGCTTCGAGGAAGGCGAGGAAGAGGAGGCGGCTGGCGGTGAGGAGCGCGAGTTCGCGGCGCACCGATGGCGCGATGCGTGCCGTGCCAGTGCGTGGCGCGGCGGAGGTGGCGAGATCATCGAGCGTGCGGGCGACTGCCCGATAGAAGCGGTCGCCGAGTGCATCGCGGGTGAGGGTGTCGAACCAGCGTTGGTGTGTGGTGTGCGGGTCGCGGTCGTGTGCAGCGGCGAGGAGGCGCAGGGTATCGGCGTCGGACGGTCGGACGTGGGTCCGGTGGACCGAGAGGGCGGCGATCTTGAGTGCCGGGGGTGCGCCGACCCAGGTGGCGATGGTGGTGCGATCGTCGGTGGGTGAGGCGACGCAGAGGAGCCAGCGTTGATGTGGTGCGTGTCTGCCGAGTTGTGTGGCGAGGGAGCGGACCGTATTTCGCGGGTCGGCGGTGGCGGTGGTGGTGGCGATGCAGGCGGCGAGCGCGTTGTCGGCGAGGACGATGCGTGCCGAATCGATGGTGCGGCCGCCGAGTTGGTCGCGGAGCAGCTCGGGGAGCGCGAGTGGTGTGGCGTCGCGGAAGCCGAGTGTGCGGGTGAGGGCCCGCAGCCCATCGAGGGTGCGGGTATCGGCGAGGGTGGCGGCGGCGGAATCGAGAGAGAGCACATGCCGACGGTACCGTGTCCGGCCGGAAGTGCTTCATCATTTTCACACGTGGCGAAGCGTGGGCGCTCGCGGATCGTGTGGGTGATGCATGGTGTGCCGGGGTCGGCGTGTGGGCGCGCCGCTGGTGTCGATGCGCGAACCCGCCGCAGGCGTCAGCGCGAGGTGTAGTCGCGCCCTTTCCACTCCACGCGCGCGCCGCGCACCGTTGCGCGCACGATGATCACGAACGTGAGAAGCGCCCCGAGCGGGAGCAGCAGTGCACGCGAGGGCGGCTGCGCGTCGCGCGCGAGGAGCCAGCGGGTGACGAGGAGCGGGGCGAGCGCGGCGCCGGCGCTCCAGAGGAGGAAGGGGAGGTCCCGTGTTGCGAGTGCAAACGGCAGCGCCAGGAATGGCGCGAGCAGCGCGAGCGGGAAGGCGAGGAGCAGCACCGGGAAGAGCAGTTGCCCGAGGCGGCCCCAGGGCATGGCGAGTCGTCCGCCGGCGAAGATGTTCTTGCCCCAGCCGCGTATCAGTTCATCGAGTGACGTGTACATGCGCGTCGAGAGCTGGTGCGGGCCCAGGAGGATCGACACGCGGCCGCCGTGTCGATGGACCGTTTGCGCGAGCATCAGATCTTCGGCAACCGTGGTGCGCACGCTCGCGTGGCCGCCGATCGCATCGTACGTGGCGCGGTCGAGCATGAGACATTGCCCGTTGGCGATGACGTCGGTGGCGCGGCTGGCGCGTTCCATGCTGTCGGCGCTACCGTAGCGGCTGAGGATCAGCAGGAAGATCACCGGCTGGATGGCGCGCTCCCAGATCGTGACCATCTCCTGCGTGCCGGCGACCGAGAAGAGTGTGGCGCGGCGATCGTGGCGGGCGCGGACCATGCGCCCGACCAGGTCCGGGGCATGGCGTGTGTCGGCGTCGGTGAAGAGCAGGAGCGTGCCCGTGGCGTACGTTGCGCCGGTCGCGCACGCCCACTGCTTGCCGAACCATCCGTGCGGCAGCACCGGTGCGTCGACGATGCGCACGCGCGCATCGCCGCGTGCGGCCGACTCGGCGAGGGTACGCGTCGCGTCCGTCGAGTGGTCGTCGACGACGATCAGCTCGAGCGCCGGGTAGCGGGAGGCGCGGATCGCGGCCACGCACTCGGCGATGTGACGCGCCTCGTTGCGCGCGGGGAGGACGATCGACACCCTCGGCGGATCGTCGATCGTCTCCGGATAGTCGTCGAGGGTGACCGGCGTGCGTTGCCGCCAGCGGACCACGAGGGCCGGGATGACCCAGGGGAGGAGCAGGCAGACGGCGGTCACGAAAGACATGCGTTGTTCGGCGGCGAGGCGGGCGGTACACTGCATGAACGTGTGGCGGGCGTCCAGTGGTGCCGCGCCGCGGTGTCCCTCACGAAATCGTGCATCCATGAAGACTGCAGCGCAGCTTATCGCCGAGGCCAAGTCCAAGATCCGCGAAGTGACCGTGGCCGATGTCCAGGCGCTCACGGCGAGCGGTACCGCGTTCGCGCTGGTCGATGTGCGCGAAGGCAACGAGTGGCAGATGGGGCACATCCCCGGCGCGGTGCACCTCTCGCGCGGAACGCTCGAGGGCGCGATCGAAGCGCGCGTGCCGCGCGAGCAGCCCATCGTGCTCTACTGCGCCTCGGGCAACCGATCCGCGCTGGCGGCGGTGAACCTGCAGGAGATGGGGTACGCGAGCGTGTCGTCGATGGCGGGGGGAATCAAGGCGTGGGTCGCGGCGGGCGGCGCGCTCGAGGATTGACCACGCTCCCGGGCGCCTTTGCACCGCTGGCCCAGCGGCTCGCGGCGCGCGTGCCCGTTGTCGCGGGCGATGACGACGGGGTGCGGCAGTGGGCAGCGGTTGCCGCGATCGTGCGCGCGTCGAGCGTCACCGATGCGCTCGAGCTCCTGTTGATCCGTCGCCCGGAGAAGTCATCCGATCCGTGGAGCGGACACATCGCGTTGCCCGGCGGCCGACAGGACGCGCGCGACGTTGACCTCACGGCGACGGCCGTGCGCGAAACGTTCGAGGAGGTCGGCATCGATCTCGCGCGGCACGGCACCGTGCTCGGTGCGCTCGACGATCTCGCGCCGCGCAATCCGGCATTGCCGCCGATCATCGTGCGCCCGTTCGTCGCCGTGCTGCGCGACAACGTCCCGGTGACCCCCAATCACGAGGTGGCCGCCCACTACTGGGTGTCGCTCGCACAGCTCGCCGCTCCCGAGTCCGTTGCGGAACATGTGGTGCAGGTGCGCGCGGGGCCGGGTGGCAACGTGCCCACCGCGTTCGCAACCGATGCGACAGACACCGGTGGCGTGCGCGCACGCTTTCCGGCATATCGCGTCGGCGATGCGGTGATCTGGGGACTGACCGAGCGCGTGGTGCGGCAGCTCCTCTCGCTCACCGAGCAGCACACCGGCGCCACATAACGGGGCTCGGCTCTCGACGGGCGCGCCGATTCGCGCGACCTTGTGGCATGCGATTCCGCTTCGCAGCGCTGGTGGTCCTTGCAGCCACCGTTTCTCCCGTCCGCGGCCAGTCGCCCACGCTGCCCGAGCCCACCGATGCGACGCGGCGGCACCTCGCCGCGCGCCGTGCGTCCGGCCGCATCACCATCGATGGTGTGCTCGACGAGGCCGATTGGCGCAGCGCACCGGCGGCCAGCGACTTTGCGACCTCGCGCCCCGACTACGCGCCGACGACCCCGTGGGCCAGCCGCGTGCGCGTTCTCTTCGACGAGGACTTCCTGTACGTCGGTGTGTTCAACGCCGATAGCGCGAGCGCGGGCGGGTATCGCGTCCCCGATCTGCGCCGCGACTTCGAGCCCCCCGAGTCCGACGATTTCGCCATCACCATGGGCCCACTCGGCGACCGGCGCACGGCGTTCCAGTTGCACGTGAATCCGTATGGTGCGCAAGGCGACGTGCAGGCGTTCGACGGCGGTGACTCGTTCAACTTCAACTGGGACGCGATGTGGAAGGTGCGCACCACGCGCAGCGACAGCGGATGGGTCGCGGAGCTGGCGGTGCCGTGGACGTCGCTGCGCTATGTGCCCGGCCTCACGTCGTGGGACATCAATTTTGTGCGCAACGTCCGGCGCGAGTTCCAGTGGAGCTCGTGGATGCCGTATCCCCGGCAGTTCTCGAGCTGGCGACTGACGTACGCCGGGGTACTCGACTCCATTGCGCCGCCGCCACCGCGCACGAACGTGCGCATGCGCCCCTACGCCTTGGGGCAATCCTCACGAGATCGCGCGCCGGGCGGCTTTCGCGGAACGATCGGCGATGTGGGGGGCGAAGTGATCTGGGCACCCACCACGAACTCGCTCGTCGAGGCGACGGTCAACACCGACTTCGCACAGGCCGATGTCGATCGACAGGTCGTCAATCTGACGCGGTTCAACGTGTTCTTTCCCGAGCGGCGGCAGTTCTTTCTGGAGAACGCCGATCTGCTCAACGCCGGCGGGCTCTCGAGCGGACGCTACGTGGTGCAGCCCTTCTTCTCGCGACGCATCGGTCTCGCGGATGATGGCACGTTGCTGCCGATCGACGGCGGTGTGCGCTACGCGTACCGCACGGGACGGACCACGGCTGGTGCGCTGGCGATGCGGCAGGCCGCCGTGGGGGACCAGGGGGCGGGGATGTTCGGCGTCGCGCGTGCCAGTCAGTTCTTCGGCCGGGCCACTCGGCTGGGTGCCACGGTCGCGGTGCGCGATGATGCGCCAGGGCCTCGCGGCGGCGGTGGCACCAATCTCGTCACGGCGCTCGAAGCGTTCGGGCGCGTGGGCGAGAAGCTGCAACTTGGCGCCACGCTCTCCACGTCGGCCGACGGCGGGCGTGTCGGTACCGCGGGCACGTACGGTGTGGGCTACCGGTCGCCCACCTTCGAGGCCGTCGTCAACGGCGCGATGGTGAGCGACACGTACAATCCGCGCACCGGCTTCGTGTCGCGTCCGAACGTGCTCTACACGAGCCCCACGTTCACGTGGACCTTGCAGCCCAAGTGGAAGCCGCAGGCGCTCACGTGGATCAAGCCGCTGCTGAATGCTGCGCTGTTTCACACGCCCGACACACGCGCGCTGCAAGAAGCATCCGCCGAAGCGTCGGTGGAGTTCCTCAGTCGCCGTGGTGGATGGCTCATTCCGTTCGTGCAGATGAATCAGCAGCGACCGACCGTGGCGATCCCGTTCCTGCCGGGGGTGACCATCGCGCCGGGCGCGTACGACTACCTGCGCTACGGTTTCGACCTGCGCACCGATCAGAGCGCCAGGCTGGCGGGTGCACTCAACGTCACCGGCGGCGACTTCTTCGACGGCCGACTCCTCCGCATCATCACGAGCGCACGCTGGTCGCCCAATCCCTTCGTGGCGATGCGCATGGCGTACGAGCTCAGTCGACTGGGTGCAGTGGGCACGCGTGACAGTTCGGTCACCACGCACCTGGCGGGCCCCGAACTGCGCATGTTCCTCAATCCCCGCGTGCAGTGGAGCGCGTTCTACCAGTACAACACGGCGCAGCAGCGCGGCACGCTCAATGCGCGCTTCAGTTGGGAGTTCACGCCACTGTCGTTTCTCTACGTGGTCTACAACGATCGGCAGGCGATCGACGGCGGGATGAGTCCGCGCGCCAATTCGCTGATCGTCAAGCTGAGCTGGCTCCGGCAGTTGTAGCGTGGCGCCGCCACACGTCGCGCTGCATCGCCACCCACGCGACCAGCACGACGATGGCCTTCAGGCGCGTCTCCTGGTGGTACGTCACGCGCAAGTCGCGCGGTACCAGATCGGTGCCGCCGAGCGAGCCGAGCACGAGCACGGCCACGAGCACCGCCGTGCGCCAGCGCGCACGCGGTTGGGTGCTCCACCACACGGCAACGCCGGAGAATGCGATGACGAACGTCGGCGGTTCCGCGCGGTGGTTGAACAGCACGGTGTAGACGAGCAGCGAGCCGACGACCGCCATGCGCGTGGCCAGATCGCCGTGTGCCGCGAACGCCGCGCGCTGTCGCCACGCCATGACGATCACCCACGCCGTGCCCACGAGCTGAATGGGCGCGTGCGGCACCGCGACACCACTCAACCGCTCCACGATGCCGCCGACCCACCACATGCCGAAGGCGGCCGCGTCGGTGCGCAGCAGCGCGAGCCACGAGGTGTAGTGCGCCACGAGCTGCGCGGGAGAGGTGACGAGCAACGGCAGCAGCGCGAGCGCCACCACGCCCATGCCCATCGCCACCATGTGCAGCACGCGCCGCGGCGTGAGCGCGCCAAAGAGGCCGGCCGCCGCGGGAAAGAGCTTGATGTGCGCACCGCCCGCCACGGCCCATGCGCCCGCGAACGGCCGATCACGCGCGGCCGAATCGGCCGCGAGCAGCATCAACCCTGCGCACAACCCGTTGGACTGCGCGTTCTGCAGCGCGCCCAATGCTTCGAAGAAGACGATGGCCAGCGTCCACGCCGCAGCGGTCGTCGGCAGCACGCGACAGACCGCGTACACGAGCACACCGGCGTTGAGCAGGTGCCACGTGAGCAACCCCGCCCACGTGGGGAGCGCGGCGAGCGGTGTGAAGGCCAGCGCAACCGTGGGCGAATACTTGAAGAGATCGGCGTGCTCGGCGGGCCACGCGTGATAGAGATCGAGCCCCGCACGCAGGTGGCGCGCGCTGGCGACGAAGATCGCGAAATTATTCGACGGCTTGCCCGTGACGTGCTGTACCGCAATCGCGATCGCGGCGAGCAGATGCACCACCACGAGGCCGGTGCGCCAGCGCGTCGCACGCTCGGCGGCACTCACGGTCGACAGGAGGCGGGGGGCAGTGGCATCGGTCGCGCCAATTTGCACCCCCGCCTGGCCGCGCGCAGCCGATGACGTCAGGGCGTCGCCGGACGACGCGCGCGGGTGAGCAGATAGATGAGCGGGCCGAATGATCCCGTCACGAGTGTGGCCGCCAGCCAGGGCCAGGGATTGCGCCCGGTCGAGCGGGCGTCGCGCCAGATCCACACCATAACGATCGAGAGGGCAATGCACAGATCCGCCAGGACCTGCGCCGCGCCAACGCTCCGGAAGAGCGGGGCAATGATCCCCCAGTATCCGACGTCACGGAGTGCGAACAGGGAGAGCAGGGAGAACGCCGCGAGCGTCAGTGCGAGCATCCATCGAGTCACGGGAGCAGGCTCCAGTCAGAAGGTGCGCGGAACGTCGGCGGCCCCGGTCATGCCGGCAACTACCTGTGAGGTCATTGTCCTGCCTCACGCACGGCGTACGTTCGAGCCCATGATTGGCACCGATACGCTTCAGCAATCGCTGCAACGCGCTCGCCACGATCGGCGGGTGAGTCAGCACGAGCTCTCGCTGCGCCTTGGCGTCTCGCAGCGGCACGTCTCCTTCGTGGAGCGAGGGCGTGCACGGCCGAGTCGTGCACTGTTGGTGGCCTGGCTCGATGCCCTCGAGGCGCCACTCGTACTGCGCAACGAGGTCATGCTGTCGGCGGGATTCGCTCCGGAGTTCAGCGCTGCACCACTCTCCGATCCGGCGATGACCCATGCGAACGACGCGTTGACGCGACTGCTCGAGGCGCACGAGCCCATGCCGGCATTCGTGCTCGATGCGGACTGGACGATCGTCGCGATCAACCGCGGGGCCCAATGGTTGGCCGCGACGGTCGCACCGAATGCGCTGGCCGCACAGGCGGGCAGCCCGCACAACATGCTCGCGTTGCTGGCGCACCCCGACGGGCTCCTGCGCGGCATGGTGAACCTTCGCGAGGTCGCCCCGACCATGCTCGCGCACCTGCGACACGACGCCGCGCTCCGCCCAGCGCTGCACGCGCGCGTCTCGGCGGTGGAAGCCGAGTACCGCCGTCGGGTGGGGACGGCGGCGTCACCTGTCGTGACGTCACGGCCGGCGAGCCCCATGGTCACCGTGCGCTACGCGACGCCGCACGGCGACGTGGCGTTCTTCAGCATGTTCACGACGTTCGGTACGCCGCGTGACATCACGCTCGCCTCGCTGCGTGTGGAGCATCTCTTTCCCGCGGACGACGCGACGCGCGCCATTCTCACCGCGCAGGTGCGCTGAGTCGCGGCCGCTCCCCGCCTGCGCGGCATCGCCGAGCGGCGGCCGCTCCACCACGTGTGCGTCGAGTTCGGCCGCACGATGTGGAGTGCCCGGCGCGTGCGCTGTGCCGATCATGTGCGTCACCTTCTCCGGAGTGCCGCACATGCCGTCGTTCGTCGTTCGCCCCATCTCGGGCGACATCACCCAGCAGGTCCGAACCACCCGTCGCTCGCCACAGTACGGCCATCCGGTCCACGAAGAGGTTGCGCGCGGGACAGGACCGTGTCGCGCCTGCTTGCGAGCGTTCACCGTCGGCGTCGATCGACGGCTGCTGTTCACGTACAGCCCGTTTGAGGAGGCATCACTCCCGCAGCCGGGCCCCGTCTTCATTCACGCCGACGCGTGTGCCCCACATGCCGGTGTGGGCTATCCCGCCGGGTTGGCGCAGATCCCCGTCGTGGCGCAGCCATACCACGATGACGGTTCGATCGCGGCGCCGTGCGCGATCCCGCTCGGCGAAGAGGCCGCCACGCTGGCGACGTTGCTCGCCTCGCCGCGAGTCCGGTTCATCCATCTGCGTCACGCGGAGGCGGGGTGCTTCATCGGTCGCGTGGAGCGGGCCGGTGCGTGAACAACGTATCGCGATCGTACTGCAGCAAGGACTGAGCGGATCGCAGGGCGTGCCAGCACGTTGCCGGGGGCCTGCTGCATCCGACGGTCGGATGTGATCGAATCGCAGAGGGCGGGGTGCGCACCACGTGCTCCGATCACCTACCGCCGAGGTCTCTCGATGCTCCATGCACTGCTTGGGCTCCTGGTTGGACCGTCGCCCGCGACGGCGCCCGCCGCGACGGAGTCCGCACGCACCGTGACGCTCGTGAACTATGCGCTTGTGGGCCTGCCGGCGGACTCCGGCTCGAGCACGACACGCGACGAGCAGTGGACCGTGCGAAATGCCGGCCCAGCACTGCATCAGTTGCTGGTGCTGCGGCTGAGAGACTCGACGGACCTTCCCGAGGTCGCAGCATGGATCGCTCGCGGAGCGTCGGTGCTCCTGCCGCCCGCCCCCATCGTGCTCAACACGGACGCGCTGCTTCGGAATGAGTCGTTCACACAGCGCGTCCGACTGACGCCCGGCCTGTACCTGGCGCTGTGCTTCGTCCCCCAAGGTCGCGACGCCGCTGGGGAGATCGTCGATCACTCCCACCTCGGGATGCGTTACACCTTCGTGGTTCGCCCATAGCTCGCCGACCGTCGAGTCATGCGGTGCGTTTCGGTAGACCACGACAAGCGTTTATCGGAGCGCGCGCGCTCGATGCGACACGCGCGACGCGTCTACCCACCCAACGCAGCCGCGAACTCGAGCAGCGGTACCCCCGAGGTCGCAAATCCCGCCGCCTGCGACACCAGGTCGTCGAACCACGCGAAGTAGTTCACGACCCATTCCTCCGTCCCTTCGGGTAGGGGCTCGCCATCCGCGCCGAGATACCGCGGTGTCGCTGGCGTGCCGTCGGCGCGCGCGACAATCTGCCCATCGGCAATGATCGTTGCGGTGAGCCGCCCCGCGCGCACGCGCCAGTCGAGAATCGTCTCGTGCGGGAACGAGGCAATGACCAACTCGATGGTCTGGTCGCTGCTCGCGTTGTCCGAGGCCAGCGTGGCATACACCTCGAGATCCTCCGACGGCACGCGCACCGCCGACCGCAGGGCGCGCGGTCGTTCATCTGGCGCGGCTCGGCTCGCGTCGACCCTGAAGAACACGGAGTCCGCGGACTCCGTCACGACACCTTCCGCGATCACGTTCGCGGCGGCCGAGTCCGTCCGCGTGGACACCGTGTACACGAGACGCGTCGCGCCACCCATCACGACGGCCATGCGTATGCCGGTGCGTTCGCGCGGCAACGAGTCGACGTTCGAGAGATCCGCGTATCCCGTCTCCTTCTCGATGTTCGGCTCGCCCGTGGCGAGCGCATCGTACAGAATCACCCGCACGCCGTTGGTCGGCGCACCACGTTCACTCGTGGCGACATACCGGCCCTGCGCGGGCTCGTAGCGAAAGACGCGACCGAGCGCCGCTGGCCGGAGCAGCGTTGCCATGGTCGTGCCCGACGCCACGGGTACGCTCGAGAGCTGCATCAGCGGGTCCGTGCTCGCGCGTGCGGAGGCACCGATGTGCGCGCGAGCACCGTTGGCCACCCGCCCGAGCTGCTCGACGGCCTGCACCGCCGGAGACGCCGACGCCCGTTCGATCGCGGCCAAGCCGCGGGAGATCGCGGGCGATCCGGACGGCCCGGCCCCGGGCGCGGTGACCTCCGTGCAGGCGGCCAGCATCCACGCTGCTCCGAGAAGCAGCAGACGTTCGCGTCGCTCTCCCATGCGTTCCCCCCAATTCACGCGATTCCCCTCAATACATACAACGGTACGGCACCGCGCGATGTCCTGTGTCACCAACCGCGGGAGGCGGCGAGGGCTTGAATAAAATTAGGCGAGCCTAAATATTGTTCGCATGGAGCCTGTTTCTGCGCCGGTCGACCATGGCGCCTCGACTGCGATGCCGCCGTCCCCCTCGACGGAAGGAACCGACGGCTGGCGCCGCGCCCGCGTCGCCCCGTCGCTCGCGGAGGTCTACCGCTCCGTTCCCGTCACCGGCACCTCCTGGTTCCGGAAGCTCCTCGCCTTCGCGGGGCCCGGGTACCTCGTGGCCGTCGGGTACATGGACCCGGGTAACTGGGCCACCGATCTGGCCGGCGGATCGCGCTTCGGCTACGCGCTGCTCGCCGTCATCCTGCTCTCCAACCTCATGGCGGTGCTCCTGCAGGGGCTCGCCTCCAAACTCGGCATCGTCACCGGGCGAGACCTCGCACAGGCGTGTCGCGATCACTACCCGCCCCGCGTCGCGTTCTTCCTCTGGGTGCTCTGCGAGATCGCCATTGCCGCATGCGACCTGGCCGAAGTCATCGGCACTGCCGTCGCGCTCAACCTGCTCTTTGGCTTGCCGCTGCCGTGGGGGATCGTCATCACGGCGCTCGACGTGCTCCTCATTCTTCTGCTGCAGAACAAGGGCTTCCGCTACCTCGAAGCGCTCGTCATCAGCCTCATCGCCATCGTCGGGGCCTGCTTCCTCTTCGAGCTGGTGGTCAGCCGCCCCGATATCGCGCAGGTCGCGCGCGGCTTCATCCCGACCGCCGAGATCGTGCGCAATCCGGAGATGCTCTACATCGCAATCGGCATCCTCGGGGCCACCGTGATGCCGCACAACCTGTACCTGCACTCCTCCGTGGTGCAGACGCGCAAGTACGAGCTCACCTCGGCAGGCAAGCGCGAGGCGGTCCGCTTTGCCTTCATCGATTCCACGATCGCGCTCTCCCTCGCGCTCTTCATCAATGCGGCGATCCTGATCGTCGCGGCCGCGACCTTCCACACGAGCGGCAACACGGAGGTCGCCGAGATCCAGGACGCCTACCAACTGCTCTCGCCGCTCCTCGGCGTCGCCGGGGCGAGCACCGTCTTTGCCCTGGCCCTCCTCGCGAGCGGGCAGAACTCCACGCTCACCGGGACGCTGGCCGGCCAGATCGTGATGGAAGGGTTCCTCGAGCTCCGGATCCGCCCCTGGCTCCGCCGCCTCATCACGCGCGCGATCGCGATCGTGCCGGCCGCGATCGTCGCCATCTTCTATGGCGCCTCCGGTGTGGCGAAATTGCTCGTCCTCAGCCAGGTCATCCTGAGCCTGCAGCTCTCCTTCGCCGTCTTCCCGCTCGTGCGCTTCACCTCCGATCCCCTCAAGATGGGCGAGTTCGTCAATCGGAAGCCGACGATCATCCTCGCGTACGCGGTGGCGATCACCATCGCCTCGCTCAACGCGTGGCTGCTCGTGCAGACCGCGCGCGCCGGAATGGAGTGAGCATGTACCGCCGCATTCTCGTGCCGCTCGAGCACTCCCCCACTGATGCGGTGATCCTCGAGCACGTGCGCGCACTGGCGACACTCTGCGGCGCCTCGCTCCTGCTCATGCACGTCGCCGACGGCTGGGCCGCGCGCAATGCCACGCAGCTCCGCCTGCGCGAGAGCGAGGAGATGCAGCAGGATCGCGACTATCTCGAAGCGCGCTGCGCCGACCTGCGCGGCGTCGGGCTCGACGCGGAGTGTCTGCTCGCCGGTGGCGATCCGGCCACGGAGATCGTCGCGGCCGCCGAGCGGGAAGCATGTGATCTGATCGCCATGGGCGTCCATGGCCATCGTGGGTTGCAGGACGTGATCTACGGCAACACCGCCAACAGCGTGCGTCACCGTGCGATGATCCCCGTGCTCATGGTGCGCGATCCCGCTGCGGCGACCCGACGTACACCCATGGGGACGAAGGCCGTCCCGCGCGGTTGAGGCGCGGCGATTCGTGATGATGATGCCACGCGCGCGGACACCACTCGCCGGTGAGGCGGTGATGGCGGACCGCGCCATCAGCGCGTCGGTCGAGGACTACCTCAAGGCGATCTACGAACTCGAACGCGCCTCCGGCACGGCGGCGGCCACCAACGAGCTCGCCGAGCGCCTGGGCGTCGCACCGGCATCGGTGACGGGAATGGTGCGACGCCTCGCGGAGCAGGGGCTGATCGACTACGAGAAGTACCGTGGCATGCGGCTGAGTCCCGAGGGGCGCACGGTCGCGCTGCGCACGATTCGCCGGCATCGCATTCTCGAGACCTTTCTCGCGCGCGCGCTCGACATGCCGTGGGACTCGGTGCATGCGGAGGCAGAACGTCTGGAGCATGCGGCGTCGGACGCGGTGATCGATCGCATGGCGCACTGGTTGGGCGACCCGACGGTCGATCCGCACGGTGCCCCCATTCCCACGCGCGAGGGGACGGTCGATGAAACCCGATTGGCCTCGATTGCCGATCTCGCGGTGGGCGATGGCGCCACCGTCGTGCGGGTGAGCGATCGCAATGGCGAGCTGCTGCGCTATCTCGCCGAGATCGCGCTCGTCCCCGGCGCCGAGCTGGTGCTGCTCGCCCGCGCGCCCTTCGACGGGCCGCTCACGTTGCGCGTGGGATCGCACGAGCAGGCGATCGGGCCGGCGCTGGCGCGGCAGGTGCTCGTGGACGTGCGGAGTGCTGGGTAGGGCGCTCGGTCCGACGGCACGATCGCTCGTGTCGATTCGTTGACGTCGCACATGCGCGCTCGATTCTTCTTCGTCGTCATCGCCGCGGTCAGTGGCAGTCTGTTGCATGCCCAGCGCCCTCCGGCGCGCGATACGCTCGCGCCCACCGGGTTGCGCGAGCCGCCCGCGATTCGCACGATCGCCGTGGATCAGCGCCTCATTGCCCGCGAGGGCGTGCAACTGGGCGACACGCTCACGCTGCGCAGCGCCCCCACAGCCGACCGCGCGAACGCCCGCGCGCAGCGTGTGGTGATCGGCGCGGTCACCGCGCGCGAGGCCGACCCCAGCGAGGTCGCGCGCAGCGAGTATCGCGTGCGACTGCACCTCGACCAGTTGCAATCGCTCATCGACTACGGCGACCGCGTCGATCGCATCGCCGTGCAACTGCATCCCGGTCGCGACGCCACGCGTGCGGCCGCACGCATCAACGCCGCGGCCTTTGGCTTTCGCGCGCACCGGAGCCGCGACATTGCCGTGACCGCCGGCCGCACGTTCCAGGTCGTCGAGCGCTTTCACACCGCGATCGGTGTCATCACCATCGTCGCAAGCGCGGTCTTTCTGCTGTGCATCCTCCTCCTCAAGGTGGATGAACGCAAGCGCGACGTCGCCGCACTCCGGCTGATGGGACTGTCGCGTGCGACAGTTGCCCGTGCGCTCACGCTCGAAGCGGCGGCGGTCGCGCTCATCGGCAGCGTGCTCGGCGCCGTGCTCGGCAGCGCGATCGCGTTGGCGGTCAACTGGTACTACCAGCGCGCATACGACACCCCCCTCGTCTTCGCCTTCATCACGCGCGACACGGTGCTGTTGGCGACCGCGCTGTCGCTCGTCCTCGGCGTGCTTGCCGGGCTGGGCGCGGCGTGGCGACTCGTGCGCACGCCGCCGCTCGCCCTCTTCGGGCGCTGACGATGTGGCCCGAACTCGCACGCGCCGCGCTCACGCGCCATCCGCTGCGCACGTGGCTGGCCGTGCTCGGTGTCGCCGTGTCGGCGGCACTGCTGCTCGACATGGTGATGCTGGCGACCGGCATGCGCGACTCCTTTGCCGAACTCTATCTCAAGAAGGGGTTCCCCCTCCGCGTGGCCCCCAAGGGGACGCTGCCGTTCGATACGGAGGCGACCATTGGTGGTGCGAGCGCGCTGCGGGCGGAGATCGAAGGCGGAGCACTCATCGGACGAGTGAGTCCGGTGCTCGGCCTCACGTTGCACCACATCGAGGCTCGAACGGCCGCCGCCAGTACCGTGCTCGGCTTCGGGCTCGATCCGCGTGTGCAGGGCGACTACGAACTCGTCACGGGGACAGACATGGACGCTTCGCCGGCAGCGTCGCCCGTGCGCGTGGTCGTGAACGCGCCGCTGCTCACTCGCTTGGGCAAGCGTGTCGGCGACACCCTGACGTTGGCCGCCGCGTACGACCCGCAACTGCGTACCACGCGCGGGCGTCTCGTCGCGCGAGTCGTGGGCGAGGTGCGCTTTCTCTACACGCCGCCGGCATCCCCGGTGGTCGCCATGCCTCTCGCGGCACTCCAGGGCGTCCACCCCGGTGGCCCCGATCGCGTATCGCTCTTCATGGTCGAGGCGCGGGACACCAGTCGCGTCGAAGAGGCCCGCGCGTGGATCGAACGCACGGCGCCGCGCGTCTCCGCCATCAGCACCACCACGGCAATGGTCCAGGTCGAGCAGCGGCTCTCGTACTTCAGGCAGCTCGCCTTCATCCTGGGGTCCATCAGTCTCGCCATCGGCTTTCTCCTCGTGACCACACTCGTGACGGTGTCGGTGAATGAGCGCATCGGCGAGATCGCGGTGCTGCGGGCGATCGGTGTGAGCAAGCGGCATGTGGTGCAGCAGATCGTCACCGAAGGCGCGGTGCTCTCGATTGCCGGCGCCATCGGCGGACTCGCACTCGGTCTCGCGACCGCGCGGGTGCTCAATCGCATTCTCTCCGACTTTCCCGGATTGCCCGCCGCCTTCGACTTCTTCCGCTTCGAGCCACGCGCCGCGTGGGTGTCACTCGGCCTGCTGATGCTCGCCGGGATCGCGGCGGGCGTGTACCCCGCATGGCGCGCGGCGTCGTTGCCGGTAGCCCAGACGCTGCGCGAGGAGGCGGTAGGATGACGGCCGTCGTGCTCGATGCGGAGCAGGTGGAGCGCACGTATGCGCAGGCCGAGCGCGGCGCGCGCGGGGTGACGGCAGTGCGTGGGGTGTCGCTGCGCGTGCACGCGGGTGAGTACGTCGCGCTCGTGGGGCCCAGCGGCTGTGGCAAGAGCACGATGCTCAATCTGCTGGGCGCGATCGACGTGCCGACGGCGGGGCGTGTGCTGCTCGATGGGATCGATGTGCGCACGCTGGGCGACCGCGAGGCAACGCGGCTCCGGCTCGAGCGCGTGGGCTTCGTCTTTCAGCGCTTCTATCTGATGCCCACGCTCACGGCGGCGGAGAACGTCGAGCTCCCGATGGCGGAGGCAGGCGTCGCACGTCGCGAGCGCGCGTCACGCGCACGGGAACTGCTCGGGTACGTCGGGCTGGGGGACCGCGCGGACCATCGTCCCGCGCAGCTCTCCGGCGGTGAGCAGCAGCGCGTGGCGATCGCGCGTGCGCTTGCCAATCGCCCCGCCCTCGTGCTGGCCGATGAACCCACGGGTGAACTCGACGCCGCAACGGGAGATGACATCATCGCGCTCTTCGAGCGGTTGAACGCGGATGGGACCACCCTCGTCGTGGTGACGCACGACGAGCGGCTCGCCACGGCGGCACGGCGCGTGGTGCACATGAAAGACGGGCGCATCGTGGACGATCGCGTGGTGCGCCCGCTGCTCGGCCGCACGGCCTGAGATGGCGACGCTCGCTCCCGTCCGTGGTGCGCCGACGCCGGCGTCGAGTCCGCCCGTGGCGCGCGGCGGCTGGGCGCTCGCGGCACTGCTCGCGCGGCGACAGCTCGCGCATCGTCCATGGCGCACCGTGCTGCTCCTGCTCGGCTACAGTCTCGGTGTGGCCGTGATGATCGTACTCCTCTCCGTGGGCGATGCCATGGTGCGCCAGGCGAGCGAAGAGCGGCTCGTCGGCGGCGGTGACATGACGGTCCTGCCGGAAGGGATCGATGTCGAAGTGATGAAGACGGGCGGACTGGGCGGGCTCTTCTTCTCGATCCCCAACGCGCGATTCATTGCGTTGCAACTGCTGGGCGCACCGCGCTTGGCGGACGATGTACAGGCCATCGCACCGCAGATCGATGGCAAACTGCTCTATCTCACCACGCGCGATGGACGCGAACTCTCCGTCAAGGCCACGGGCGAGCTCCCGAGCGGCACACGAGCGGTTGGTGCGGCGCCCGCGCTGGTCGCCGGCGCGTGGGACGACGACGCCGGCGATCGGCGCTGGCGCACCCCCACGCGCGCCGAACTCGCGCACGACATCGATCACTTCCACGAGCCGGCGCCGTCGGTGGCCGCGCGGGACTCGTGGGGCGAATGGCACTATTTCAACGTGCTCTCGACGGATCGGTCGCGGTGGGCGTTCATCGCGCTCATGGTTGGTGGCGACGTGCCGCGCGGGCAATGGGGTGGCCAGGTGAGCGTGACCCTGCATGAGCGCGACCAGGCGCCCCGACGCTTTGCGGCGCGCGTGTCGTCCGATGACGTGCGCTACTCCACGTCCGATGCGAATCTGCGCATCGGCGCGTCGTCGGTGGTGGTGGATGACAGTGGTCGATATCGCGTTCGTGCCGTGGTCCGCGACGTGGTGGGCGACGAGCCGCTCACGGTGGATCTCACCGTCACGCCGACACCGCGTGCGTACTTCCCGGGGGCCGATCTCGGCAGCGGCGATTTCGCCTCCGGCTACGCCGTCCCGGGGCTCCGTGCAGACGCGACCGGCTCCATCTGTACACGCCGCGCGTGCGAGCGCCTCGACGGGGTGCAGGCATATCACGATCACAACTGGGGCACGTGGCGTGGCGTGACGTGGGAGTGGGGCGCCGCGCGCGCGGACGACGCGGCCGTCTTGTACGGGCGCGTGCTCCCTCCCGATTCGATCGAGAGCGACGCGCCGTTCTTCGTGTACGTCGTGGATTCGCTCGGCTTTCGCGCGCTCTTCCGGCCGCGCACCATCGACTACACCGATGATCGTGTGGTCGCAGTGCCCGGTGGCACGATTCGCGCCCCATCGCGTGCGGTCATGCGCGACGCGCGCGGCGCGGACAGCATCGAGGTGACGCTCATCATCGACGACGTCGCGGTCACCGACATGCGGCGCGCGGCCATCGAGCGGGGCGAGTCGGGGGCGTCACGTGCGCTCCGGCGGCCCTGGTTTCTGCAACTGCAGGGGCGGCTTGCCGTGCGCGGCGTGATCGACGGGCGACGCATCGATCACGCGGGACACGGCTTCTTCGAGACGTACCGGTAATGCCTGCGCGGTTGCGGCTGGGCTGCCAGGGATGGAACTACCCGGCGTGGGTCGGGCCGTTCTATCCCGTCGGTACGCGCCCGGTCGACTTCCTTTCACGCTATGCGCGCGCGTTCGACACGGTCGAGGTGGACAGCACGTTCTACGCGATTCCGCCCGAGTCGTCCGTTCGCGGGTGGGCGCATCGCGTGCACGACGGTTTTCGCTTCTCGCTCAAGCTGCCGCAGGAGATCACACATCAGCGGCGCTTCATCGACACCGCGCCGCTCGAAGCGGAATTCTTCGCGCGCGTGCGACTGCTGGGGGAGAAGCTCGGGTCCATCCTCGTGCAACTCGGGCCCGACTTCTCGCCGGTGGAGCGTGACGCACTGGTCGCGTTTCTCGCGCGTCGGCCCGGCGATCTCGATCTCGCGGTGGAGTTCCGGCAACGGGAGTGGATGACGCCCGACACGCTGGCGATGCTGCGCGATCATGCGGTCGCGCTCTGCCTGAGCGATGCGCGGTGGATTCCGCGCAAGTGGATGCTGGCCGCGTGTGAGCGACCGACCGCTGATCACACGTACGTGCGGTGGATGGGCCCGGACCGCAGCATCACGGACTATTCCCGCGTGCAGTTCGACCGCACGCAGGAACTCACCGCGTGGGCCGAGGCGCTGCCGGCCATCCTCGAGCGCGTGCGCGTCGCGTACGGCTACGTGAACAATCACTTCTCCGGGCACAGTCCGGCCAACGTGCGCACGCTGCAGGCGGCACTCGGCCAGCGGGTAGTCGACCCGTCATCACTCGACGATCAGATCGCGCTGCTCTGAGTCGCCGCGCGCGGTGCTGCGCGATTAACACCCGCGCGGTGCCGGCGTCTGCCGCAGTGACGCGCGCGGCACGAGGTCGCGTGCACGACACATCGATCAGTGCGGAGAGTGACCATGCGTACCATCTCGTCGTTCGGGGCCGTTGCAGCGTTCTTGGTGTTGGCCAGCGCGGTTCACGCGCAGGCGCCGGCTCAGGCGCCGGCGTCGGATCGCCGCGACGCGCGTCGGGAGCGCGTGCAGGAGGCGCGCGAGCAGTGGAAGAGCATGACGCCCGAGGAGCGCGAGGCGGCGGCCGCGCGGGCGAAGGAGCAGCGCGCGGCGCGCCTCGAGACGCTCTCGCCCGAGGGGAAGGCGTGGGTGCAGTCGCGCGACGCCGAGGCGCGGCGGATTGCCACGGAGGTGAAGGCGGGCACGCTGACGAAGGCTGCAGGGCGTGAGCAGATGAAGGCGTGGGCGGCGGCCAACCCGCGCCCCGCGTCGCTCAAGCCGGCCAGCACGCCGAACTGACCGCGGCCGGCAGCCCCTCGCGTTGCGCGGTTGCGTGCGGGCAACGCCCCAAAATGCGGTGAGCAGTGTCACGACGGGTGTGTCAACCCGTCGTGACACTTTTGATTCTTAGAAGAATTCGAATGGACCGATAGGACCTACTGCCTTCTTCCGTCCCTCCGACGGCGATACCATCACGTCGTGGCGCAGGGCGGCTGACGAGTGATGCGAAGGTGCACCTCGCGGCCCGGCCCCGCCGGACTCGTTGGCCCATTTGCCCATGTCGAAGGTCGCTTTCTGTATCCGCGCCGCATGGCGAGGGGCACCAGTTGTTGCCATGCTCGGCGCGAGCGCGGCAGTTGGCCGGCCCGTCCATGCGCAGCAGGCCATCATCAACCTCCCGTCGGCGGACATCACGCCCCAGGGACGGCATTTCGTGATGCACGAGTCGGCGCTCAAGTACCGCTCGCCCAACGATGACTGGGCGACCACGCACTTCTATACCTACGGGCTGGGGCGCCGCACGGAGTTCACCACGACCGTCTACAACCTCGAGCGCCCCGCGATGCGCAACCTGTCGGTGGGGATGGGGCTCAAGACGGCGCAGCCGTTGCTCGGCGCACGCGGGGCGCGGCACGAGCTCCTCGTGACGGCGGGGCACATTCTCCCCGTGTCGCTGCAGGGGGCGGGCGTGGGGCACTACACGTACGGGCACCTCTCCGGTCGCCTGCCCAGGCTGCAGACGCGCGTCTCGGTGGGTGGCGGCTACGGTACGCGACAGGTGTTCGATCGCAATGTGGCCGTGGGGCTCTTCGGCATCGAGCAACCACTCGGTCATCACCTGCAGTTCGTCACCGAGTGGATCAGCGGCGATCACGCCAAGGGCTTCGTGATTCCCGGGCTGCTCTATCATCGCAGCGATTGGATTGTCGTCGCCGGCTACAAGCTGCCGAATACGCGACGCACCATCGGGCGCGGGCTGATCTTCGAGGTCGGCCGCTTCTGGGGTGGGCGCAACCGCGCGCGCGCGGCTGCGGCTGCGGCGCACGGGCACGCGCACGGTGGGCACTCTACGCCGGCGGGGCACGGCGCCGACAGCACCGCGGAGCGGGCGACGCCGACGCGCCCTCCGCAGTAGTCGGCTAGGCCACGCTCTCCCGCCACGAGCGCAGCGTCACGCGCGAAGCGAGCAGACGAAACCCCGCCGATTCGAACGTGCGCGCCGCGACGATGTTGCGGAGCTGTGCGCCCACTTCAACAGTTGCAAGCCCCTCGCGCGCGGCCCAGTGAATGGCGTGCAGTGCGAGTGCGCGCCCCACGCCGCGTCGCCGCGCGCGAGCCGCCGTGACCGCAACGGTGATCGTCAACGTCGGACGGCCGAGCACATCGCGCAGCAGCGGGTCGACCACGCCGGCGGTGAAGCCGAGCACGCCGTCGCCGTCTTCGACGATCCACGCGACGTCCGCACCGCGTCGCTGCACGGCATTCGCCACGGCGGCCCGATTGAGGGCGTCCGCTCCTGCTGATGGCAGCATCGGGTCGGCGTGATATCGGTCCCACGCGATCGTTGCGATGGTCGCGGCCGCATCGGCGTCATCGGCGCGTGCGTCGCGGATCACCAATCCGCCCGAGGGCGGCGCGTCGACGGTGGCATCGGTGGCGGTGATGCGGCGCCCGAACGTGAGCGTGCCATCGATCAGCGAGAAGCCTGCGCGCTCGAGCGCCCAGATCTGCTCGATCGCTCGTGCGTCGACGTCGGCGACCAGATAGGGAATGCCATCGGCATGCGCATTGGCCACCGCGCGCTGGACGGTGGCAGTCATGGCGGCGACGCCGTCGTCTCCCACGCGCGGCGGCGGCGCGTCTTCCTCGATCAAATCATCGACACGCGGCAGGACCGGCGACGGCGGGACGACGACCTCGAGACGCCCGACGGCCACACCGAGCGTGGCGCGTTCGAGCGCATCGGCACGCCAGGCCGCCAGCGCATCGTCGACTTCCGCGAACTGCGCGCCGCGCACCCGCTGCTTGGCGACGGCATCGGCATAGGCATTCCACCGCTCGAGCGGCACCGCGGGTCGATGCCACCAGCCGTGAATCCACGGGTCGGTCGCCACGCGGGCGACGAGGTCGCGCGGGGCAACGGACCCACGAATGATGGCGGACGAAAGCGGGTCGCTCATGTGAAGCGCGGTGGGGGAGGGAAACGCGCGGCGCGTCAAGTGTATCGGCATGGCATCGCCCCGCCAACGCGGCAGGTCACGTCCGTGGGCAGTGTGGTCACGCGATTAGCTTCGCCGCATGCCAAAGAAGCCCTCCGCGCGCAGCGCGAAACGCCCAGCGACCGCCGATTCGGCGCCGACCGCGACGGTACCGTCCGCGGATGCTCCGGCTCCTCCAGCCGGGCCACCATCGGCCAAGAAGGCCTCGCGGGCGCGCACGTCGGGCGCAGGGTCCGACACCGGGTCGGCGGCATCGTCGCGGGACGGCACGTCACGCAAGAGTGCGAAGAAGGGGCCGGCCGCGAGCCGGGTGAAGCAGGGGGCCAAAACCGCCGTCGCCGCGCTCGAGGCGCCGGCCGCGAACACGGAGCGCACGGACCACGCCGCGCCCGAGCACCCCGTCGCAGACGCAATGGCGCACACAACTATCGCACCTGCATCACTCGCCACGGCCGTGGAGACATCGGTCGAGGCACCCGCTGCGGCGTACGTGACCGATGTCGCCGCGCGCCCTCTGCATCTCGCCGATCGGGTGATCGATGCGCTCACCACCGGCGTGCTCCGCGATCCGCACGCGGTCCTCGGTGCGCACCTCACGAGTCATGACGGCACGCTCGGCATGGTCATTCGCGCCCTGGTGCCGCAGGCGTCGGCGGTGGAGGCGGTGCTGACGAATGGCAGCGTGTTCGCCCTCTCGCCCGTGCGCGACGGCCTCTGGCACTGCTTCCTCCCCGGTGCCGATCACACCATCGACTATCGGCTGCGCATCACGCGCGGTGACGCACAGACGGAGCAGGCGGACGGGTATCGCTTTCTCCCGACGATCGGCGAACTCGATCGCCATCTCTTCAACGAAGGGCGGCACCTGCGATTGTGGGAGAAGTTCGGCGCCAATGTCCTCACGCTCGGTGCGGTGACGGGCACCTCGTTCGTGGTGTGGGCACCCAGCGCTGCCGGCGTTCGCGTCACGGGCAGCTTCACGGGATGGGAGTCGGGGCGCTATCCCATGCGTGCACTCGGCACGTCGGGGGTGTGGGAGCTCTTCATTCCCGATGTGGGCGAGGGCGCACTCTACAAGTTCGAGATCATCACGGCGCAGGGTGCGCAACGCATCAAGACCGATCCGATCGCCAAGTTCATGGAGCAGCCGCCCGGCAACGCGTCCGTCGTCATGGCGCCGAGCACGTACCGGTGGGGTGACGATGCGTGGATCGCCGCGCGCGCGGCGCGCGATCCGCGCACGGAGCCGATGATCGCCTACGAGGTGCACCTGGGTTCGTGGGCGCGCGTTCCTACCGAAGGTGATCGTCCGCTGACGTACCGCGAGATTGCACAGCCGCTCGCCGATCACGTCAAGCGGCTCGGCTTCACGCACGTCGAGCTGATGCCGATCATGGAGCATCCGTACGGCGGCTCGTGGGGCTATCAGGTCTCCGGCTACTACGCGCCGACCTCGCGCTATGGGACGCCCGACGATTTCCGCTTCCTCGTCGACACGCTGCACCGCAACGGTATCGGCGTGCTGCTCGACTGGGTGCCGGCCCACTTCCCCAAGGACGATTGGGCGCTGCGTCGTTTCGACGGCACGGCGATGTACGAGCACGAAGATCCCCGACTTGGCGATCATCCGGAGTGGGGGACGCACATCTTCAACTATGGCCGGCATGAAGTGCGCAACTTCCTGCTCGCGAACGTGCTCTACTGGATCGAGGAGTTCCACATCGACGGCATCCGGGTCGATGCCGTCGCGTCGATGCTCTATCTCGATTACGGGCGCGAGGCGGGGCAGTGGTTGCGCAACCGGCTGGGCGGGCGTGAGAACCTCGAGGCGATCGCATTTCTGCGCTCGCTCAACCATACGATCCAGTCGCTGCATCCGGGCGTCTCGACGATTGCCGAAGAATCCACCACGTGGCCGCAGGTCACGCACCCCATTCGCGACGGTGGGCTCGGCTTCACCCTCAAGTGGAACATGGGGTGGATGCACGACACGCTCGACTACTTCCGCGTCGATCCGTTCTTCCGCAAGGGCGCGCACGACAAGCTCACCTTCGCGATGATGTACGAGTACAGCGAGCGGTTCGTCAATCCGCTCTCGCACGACGAAGTCGTGCACATGAAGCGCTCGCTGCTCGAGAAAATGCCGGGTGACTACTGGCAGAAGTTCGCCAATCTGCGTGCGCTCTTCGGCTATCAGATCACGCGGCCGGGGAAGACGCTGCTCTTCATGGGGAGCGAACTCGCGCCGCATCGCGAGTGGAACCACGACACCTCGCTCGACTGGCACCTGCTGCAGGATCCGCGGCGGCAGGGGCTCATGGCGTGGCTCTCGGCGTTGGGGGAGCTGTATCAGGCGCATCCGGCATTCTGGCGCCGCGATCACGAACCCAATGGCTTCCAGTGGATCGACGTGGGCGACAAGGAGCAGTCGGTGCTCTCGTACGTGCGCCGCGACAACGAGCGCCATGCCATGGTGGTGCTCAACCTCACGCCGGTCGCGCGCGAAGGGTATCGCATTGGTGCACCGGCGGCGGGCGCATACACTGTTGCACTCTCGAGCGATGAGGCCCGATTCGGCGGCAGCGGACTCTCAGCGGGCGATCGCATGGAAACGCACCCCGAGTCGTGGCACGGCTTCGAGCAATCGGTGACGCTGACGTTGCCACCCTTGTCGTGCGTGGTGCTGTTGCCTGACGAGGCGGCGATGGCCACCACGGAACGCGCGCGGCTGGCCGATGCGGCGACGATGGCGGCCGATGCGCGTGTGAGCGTGGACGAGGATACGCCGGTGCCCACGCCCCGCGCGCCGCGTGCGGGCAAGCCGGCCAAGAAGCGCTCGCGCGACGCGTAATGGCGGACGCGGCGCGCCCCCCGCGCCGACGTGCGGGGGTGGGGGTCTGGTTCATGGGCGTGCTTGCGTTGGTGGGCGCGACCGCATGTATCCGGCTCGGTATCTGGCAGCTCGATCGGTTGGCGCAGCGGCGCGCGCGGAACGCGATCACGCGCGCGCGCATCGCCGAGCCGGCGGTGGATGTGCGCACGCTCTTGGGCGACACGGCGGCGCTGCGCTTTCGGCGTGCGACGGTGACGGGTGTGACTTCGGCGGCGATGGAGTTCGCGTGGGCGGGGCGTTCGCGCAATGGCTCGCCCGGGGTCAACCTGCTGACGGCCGTCTCGCTCGGTGATTCGCTCCCGCTCGTGGTGATCAATCGCGGGTGGGTCTATTCGCCCGATGGGAGTCGAGTGGACCTCGCGAGGTGGCGCGAGGGAGACACCGTGCGCGTGACCGGCTACGTGGAGCCCTTCGCCGGGCGGCTTGCGGGGCGGTGGCGTGCGTCGACGGCGCCGCGCTCGGTGCGATGGATGGATGCGGACTCGCTGCGGGCACTGCTTGGCCGGCCCGTCGTGCCGTTTCTCGTGGTGGTCGCGGGTGACACCGCGCCCGGCGACGCGGCGCGGATGGCGCGTATTCCCCCGCCGCCGCTCGATGAAGGGCCGCACCAGAGTTATGCGATGCAGTGGTTTGCCTTTGCAAGTATCGCGGTGCTGGGATACGGCGCCTTCCTGTGGAACGCGCGGC
>JALOPS010000442.1 GCA_025453745.1 Gemmatimonadaceae bacterium | reverse complement strand
CGGCGAGCTTGTCTCCCTTCGCGCGCGCCACCGGGATCGCCGGTGCATCGGCGGCGCCCACGACGCGGATGGCGGTGGCCTGCACCTCCACATCGCCCGAGGCGAGCTCCGGATTGCGGCGTTCGGCGTCGCGCAGCACGACGGTCCCCTCGACGAGGACGACCGTCTCGGGCCCGAGCCCTTGCGCGATCGCGATCACCTCGGACGCGGCCCACGCCGGACCGAGCGAGAGCTGCACGATGCCCGCGCGATCGCGCAGATCCACGAAAACGAGTCCACCGAGATCGCGCGTACGATGCACCCATCCGGCGAGGCGCACCGACGATCCGGCATGCTCGGCACGCAGCGCTCCGGCGAGATGCGACCGCATCGCGGTCGCGAACACAGCGTCACTCATGTGCAATGGTTCAAGTGCTGACGATCGCCGTGCGGCCGCGCCGCCCGACCAGCGCGAGTCCGGTCGCGGCGCCCGCGACATCGGCAAACCAATCGGACCGGTCCGCGCCGCGTCCGGGAATCCAGCGCTGGTGCCACTCATCCAACGCCGCGAACGCGGCAATGGCTCCTGCGGCGACCAGCGAGCGTCTCGCCGACCCGCTGGCCATCGCGCGCGCGGCCAGCGCCCCAAGCACTCCGTACAAGGAGAAATGGATCACCTTGTCGAGGCCGGGCGGGGCCGAGGACGGCTGGGGAGGATTGGGCCACGAGGTGATCACGAGGATCACACCCACCCACCCCGCCACCAGCATCCATGCGCGAGGGTGGGTCACCACGCGGGCCACGCGCCCGCGTCGCCCGCACGAATCGCACGGGACGCACTGGGCGCATCGCGACGAGGCACGAGGATGTGGCGCGACATGGAGGACGAAGGCTAAACCATTCTCCTGTCATCAGGTAGCGTCGATCCGGTTTGCCCACGTGATCGGTGCCGTTAGGCTTCGGGGTGCGCAGAACGCATCGACTCCTCGTTGGCACCCTGATCGCCTGTGGAACCGCCGCCCCGCTGGCGGCGGAGCAGGTCCCCGGCCGCGATCTGTGGGATTTCCCGGTTGGGTCGCTCTCCGACGCACCCGCGCTCGTTGGCGCCACCGGGGGCGGACTCTACAACCCCGCATCGGCCCAGCAGTCCGGTGTGCCCCGCGGTCGCGCAGTGCTGGGGGTCACGGCACTCGCCGCCAGTGCAGACCAGGGCGTCGATGGGCAGTTGGTGCACGCCACCTGGTTCCGGACGGACGCCAGCGCGCTGACGGTCTCCATCGCCCGCTCGGCGATCAGCGGTATCGTGCGCACCGGTACCGATCCCTCGAGCCTGGGCAACGTCCCCTACGATTCCTGGGTGACGTCGATCGCGTCCAGCCACGCCGTGGGGCGACACGTGATCGTCGGCGCTGCGGGGCGCTTCCGCACCGGACGCGCCGACACCGAGACCGGGCGCTCGATCGCCGGCGATGTCGGCGTGATCCTCCAGCACCTCCCCGTGCTCGACGCGCGCGTGGGGGCGTCGACCTTTCTCTGGCGACCGGGACGCGAAACCGTCGACCGTGCGGTCGTCAACGTGGCGGGAGACGTGCGTGTGCTGGGTTCGCGTGATGCGCGCGGCCTGCGACTCGGCACCTCCGCGCAGTGGGCGCGTCGCGGCAGCGCGGAGCGCTTCAGCTATGCGCGCGCACGCTTCGAGCTGCTCGAGCTCGTCGCCGGCTCCGCCACCACTCGACGCTTCGGTGATCGCAACGTGCGCGCCCGATTCGGCATCAACTTCCACTTCGCGCGATACTCCGCCGGCATCGCGCGCGAAGACGGGGTGTCACGTCTGGCACCCACGTATCAGTTCAGTCTGACGTCGGTGCTGCCGTGACGCTCCCCGTCCTTCGACCGACGGTCGATCCTCGACCGAGTCTCCTCGATCTTGCACCGGACGACGTGCTCGAGCAGGTCGGTGCATTCTTTGCGGAGCGTGGCGAGCCCGCGTATCGCGCGAAGCAACTGCTGCCGCGGCTCTGGGCGCGCCCGGTCGCCACGATCGACGAACTCACCGAGCTCCCGCTCGCCACGCGCGCCGCCCTCAGCGAGCGATTCCGACTCCCCCGACTCACGCTGGCGGCGCGCCAGCGCTCGAGTGACGGGACGGAGAAGTTCCTCTTCCGCCTGCACGACGGGCAGACGATCGAGACCGTCGCGATTCCCGACGGGCAGCGCATGACGTTCTGCATCTCCTCACAGGCCGGGTGCGCGCTGCGCTGCGCGTTCTGCGCAACCGGGGTGATGGGATTCCAGCGGAACCTGACGGCCGGTGAGATCGCCGGACAGGTGCGCGAGCTCGCGCTGCTCGACCCGCCGATTCTCCCAACCAACATCGTGTTCATGGGGATGGGCGAGCCGTTGATGAACTGGAGCGCGGTCGATGTGGCGCTGACGTTGCTCAACGACCCTCGCGCGCTCGGGATCGGCGCACGACACATCACGGTGTCCACGGTGGGTGTGTTGCCCGGCATCGAGGCCCTCGCGGCGCGCCCGGAGCAGTTCCGGCTGGCCATCTCGGTGCATGCGCCGTTCGACGACCTCCGGCATGACCTGATGCCGGTGAACGTGAAGTATCCGCTGTCGTCCGTCATCGCCGCCGCGAAGGACTTCGATCGCCGGGTGACATTCGAGTACGTGATGCTCGGCGGCGTGAACGATCGCCCCGAGCATGCCGACGCGCTGGCGCACCTCGCGCGCGAGTGTCGCGCCTTCGTGAACCTGATCCCGCTGCATCCTGGCGGATCGCTGGGATTTCACCCCACGCCGGCGATGGAAATCAGCCGGTTTGCCCGGCGCATGCGCGAGCAGGGCGTCGAGGTGGCCATTCGTCGCAGTCGCGGCCTCGACATTGCTGCCGCCTGTGGACAGCTACGGACGGAAAAAGTCGGCCGGCGCGCGCCAGTCGCGACCGAGGCGCACGGTCAGGTCGAGCTGGCGTAACGACTCGGGGGTCGTGGTGATCGTCGCGCCACCGAGTGCGCGCGCCACGCGCGCCGCCCACTCGGCGTGGCCGTGGTCATCGACCTGCGTGCGATCGCGCGCGACGGGGTCGGTACCCCAATCGACGACATCGTAGCCGAGGGCGCGCAGGTAGAGCGCACCGCGCCGTGCGAGGCCGGCACGCGTC
>JALOPS010000119.1 GCA_025453745.1 Gemmatimonadaceae bacterium | reverse complement strand
ATGCGTCGCGAACGTATGCCGGAGCGCGTGCGTCGACAGCTCCCCCCCCTCACTGACACTCGCGAGCAACCGCGTCATCGCCCCCTGGATCCCCCGCACCGACAACCGGCGCCCACGCTCGTTGAGCCACCACGCCGCGCGATCCAGGCGCTGCGCGGGCCCGAGCTGTGCGAGCAGCGCATCACGACGCGCCTCGTAGTTGCGGAGCGCCAGCAACGCCGGCCCGCCAAAGGGCACGATGCGCTCCTTGCGCCCCTTCCCCCGCACCTTCACACGCTGCGCATAGAGATCCAGATCGCCCGTCGTGATCCCGTGCATCTCCGAGACGCGCAGGCCGCACGCATAGAACAGCTCGAGCAGCGCCTGGTTGCGCACATCGCTGAACCGTCCGCCCGCTGCCCGCAGCGCCGCGACGTCGAGGAGCGTGCTCATCCCCGCCTGATCCACCCAGCCCGGCAAGTGCTTGCCCAGCTTGGGCGTCCCCACCGCGCGCGCCGGATTGGCGGCCACCCGCTCCTCCGCCGCCGAGAGCGCCCGCGCGATGCTCCGCTTGGAGAGCCCGCGCTGCGTCAGATGTGCCATCCAGCCGCGAAACGCCAACCGATCGAGCGCCCCCCACGACCAGCCCGTCGCCCCGCGCGTCGCGGTGAGCCACTCGGTGAGACTCTGCAGGTCGCGCCGATACGCCAGCACCGTGCGCGGTGAGACGTCGCGCTCCTTCTCCAAGTGCGTCAGGAACTCCTCAACGTCCGGCGCCTGACCTTGAGGCGCCGTCTCGTCGGACGGCGACACGGGCTGCGCCGCCGACCTGACCGCTCGGCGCGCCGGGCTCACGCGGCCACGGGGGCAACCCCGACGCCCAGCGACGCCGCCCACTGCTCGAGCGCACCAAGCGCACGCTCGGCGAAGAGCTCGCGCTTGCGCTGCTTGTCGCGCACCGGCTGCTCCAGCTCGTCGAGCAACCCGAAGTTCGCATTCATCGGCTGGAAATGCGCCGGATCTGCTTCGCGCAGATAGCGATAGAGCGCACCGAGCATCGTCGTCGGGGGCGGCACGGCCGGCGCGTCACCACGCAGCAGCCGATCGAGATTGATTGCCGCGAGCAGTCCGGTGGCCGTGCTCTCCGTGTACCCCTCGACACCGGTGATCTGTCCGGCGAAGAGCGTCGTCGCATGGTCACGCAGCGCGAGATGTGGCGACAGCGCGGCGGGCGAGTTGACGTACGAGTTGCGATGGATCGACCCGAAGCGAAGGAACTCGCACTCGGCGAGCCCGGGGATCATGCGGATCACGCGCTGCTGCTCGGGAATGCGCAGCCGCGTCTGGAAGCCCACGAGATTCCACATGCGCCCGGCGCGATCTTCCTGCCGCAACTGCACCACCGCCCACGGGCGTCGCCCCGTGGCAGGATCGACGAGTCCGACCGGCTTCATGGGGCCGAAGCGCAGCGTGTCGCGCCCGCGCGAAGCCATCTCCTCGACCGGCATGCACCCTTCGAAGTACGGCACTTCATCGAAGGCCTTGCCCTGATACTGATCGGCCGTGGTCAGCGCATCGATGAACGCCTCGTACTGCTCGCGCGTCAACGGACAGTTGAGATACGCGCCGGCCTCATCGGCGCCCTCCATCGTTTCCTTCCCCCATCGCGACGCACGAAAGGCAATCGACGTGTCGATCGACTCGTGCGCGACGACCGGTGCGATGGCGTCGTAGAACGCGAGCGACGCGACGCCCAACCGCTCGCGAATCGCCGTCGCCAGTGCATCCGACGTCAGTGGCCCCGTGGACACGATGCCGACGTCGGGGAGCGCCGTCACTTCATCCCGCACGACGGTGATGCGCGGATGCGCATGCACGCGATCGTGTACGGCCTGCGCAAACACGTCGCGGTCCACCGTGAGCGCGGAGCCACCGGGAACGCGCGCGATATCCGCCGCCTCCAGCACCACCGAGCCCAACATCCGCATCTCGGCCTTGAGCAGCCCGTGCGCATTCGTCCGCTCGGTGCTCTTGAACGTGTTGGAGCACACCAGCTCCGCGAGGCGATCGGTCTTGTGCGCGGCCGTGCCGCGCACGGGGCGCATCTCGTGCAGCTCGACGTCATGCCCGCGCTGCGCAAGCTGAAAGGCGGCCTCGCTCCCTGCGAGGCCGCCTCCGACCACCGTGATCGGGCGCGTCGCGCTCACGCCACGACCGCCTCGGGCAGCTCCGTCTCCGCGCCGTCTTCCGCGCGGTCCCATTCATTGGTGCACTTGAGACACTTGTAGTACAGCCCCGCCGCGCGCTTCTTCGCCTCCGCGCCCATGAAGCCGCAGTCGGGACAGGCGACCTTCACGGGCTTGTCCCAGCAGACGAAGTCGCAGGTGGGATAGTTCTCGCACCCGTAGAACGTCTTGCCGCGCTTCTTCGACTTGCGCTCGGCGATCTCGCCCCCGTCCTTGGGGCAGAGTACGCCGGTGGGCATCGACTTGGTGCCCCGGCACTTCGGGAAGCGGCTGCAGCCCAGGAAGTCGCCACCGCGTCCATGGCGAATGACCATGGGAGCGGTGCAGAGCGGACAGGCATAGTCGGTCATCTGCGCGGGCTTGCGCTCGCCGGTGACCGGGCGCGTGTACTTGCACGTCTTCGGATGGTTCTCGCAGGCGACGAACGGTCCGAAGAAGCCCCCCTTGGGCACCAGCTTGCCACCGCACGAGGGACAGCGCTCCGTGGCCAGTGCGCTCAGATCATACGCCTCGCCGATGAGCGAATCGAGATCGTTGTCGTTGAGCGTCTTCTGAAACGGGGTCCAGAAGTCCTTCATCGCGCGCTGCCAGCTCATCTCCCCTTCTTCGATCTTGTCGAGCTCCCCTTCCATCTGCGACGTGAACTCCACGTTGAAGATGTCGGGGAACTTCTTCACCATCACCTTCTCGACGCTCTCGCCGAGTGGCGTGGGGAAGAAGCGACGCTGCTCGAGGAGCACGTAGCGCCGATCGGCGAGCACGGAGATGATCGATGCATAGGTCGACGGGCGGCCGATGCCCAGCCGCTCGAGCTCCTTGACCAGCGACGCCTCGGAGAAGCGCGGCGGCGGCTCGGTGAAGTGCTGCGTCGGCACGACCTCGCGAACCGGCACCTTGTCGCCCACCTCGAGCACGGGAAGCGCCTGCTCGTCTTCGAGCGCCTTCGACTCCGTCTCCTCGCGCGTCTCGCGATACACCGCGAGGAAGCCGGTGAACTTGACCACGCTCCCCGTCGCGCGGAACAGATACGAATGCTCCGGCGTCTTCTTCCCGTTCATCAGGAAGTCGACCGTGGTGGTGTCGAAGACGGCAGGCGCCATCTGCGATGCCATGAAGCGCTGCCAGACAAGTTCGTAGAGCTTGTACTGATCGGCAGTCAGGTACTTCTTGATGGCCTCCGGTCGACGCGCCGGGTCGGTGGGGCGAATGCCCTCGTGCGCGTCCTGCGTGTTCGCCCCCGACTTGCCGTAGAACTGCGGCTGGGCCGCGAGGTACGCCTCGCCATACGCGCTCCGCACCACGTCGCGCGCGGCGAGTGCCGCCGACTCGGCGACACGCGTCGAGTCGGTTCGCATGTACGTGATGAGGCCGACCGCGCCGTCTTCGCCGACGTCGATGCCCTCGTAGAGATCCTGCGCGAGGCGCATGGTGCGCTTGGAGCCAAAACCGCACTTCTTGGCCCCGTCCTGCTGCAGCGTGCTCGTGGTGAAGGGCGCCTGCGGGTTCTTGCGCCGCTCGCGCCGCTTGACCTCGGTGACGGCAAAAGTCTTGTAGCCATCGACGTCGGCGACGATGCGTCGTGCGTCATCCCCGTTTGGGATATCCGCCTTCTTGCCGTCGATCTGATGCAGCTTGGCGGTGAACTTCTGCGCGCCCTTCTCGAGCCCGGCCGCGATCGACCAGTACTCAGTCGGCACGAACGCGCGGATCTCGCGCTCGCGCTCGACGATGAGGCGGAGCGCGACCGTCTGCACCCGTCCCGCCGACAGCCCCTTCTTGACGGTCTTCCAGAGAATGGGGCTGGCCTTGTAGCCAACGAGCCGATCGAGCACACGGCGCGCCTGCTGCGCGTCGACGCGATGCTTGTCGATCGCACGCGGCTGCGCCATTGCCGCCTTGATGCCGTCCTTCGTGATCTCGTGGAACATCACGCGCCGGATCGGCGCGGTGACCGCCGTACGCGGCGGATGCGAGAAGAACTCCGAGACATGCCAGCCGATCGCCTCGCCTTCGCGATCGGGGTCGGTGGCGATGAACACTTCGCGCGCGGCTTTCGCGGTCTTCTTGAGCTCCGTGAGCACGGGCTCCTTCCCCTCGATCGTGACGTAGTCGGGGGCGAAGTTCTTCTCGAGGTCGATGCCGAGCTTCTTCTCGGGGAGGTCGCGCACATGGCCGACGGTCGCCTTCACGACGTAGCCGCTGCCCAGGTACTTGCCGATCGTCTTGGCCTTCGCCGGCGACTCGACGATGACGAGCGCGCGACCGCTGCCCGCGGGGACGTCGTCGTCGATCGGCTCATCGGCCTGGACCGCACGCGCCTTGGCACCCGCCTTGACGCCGCGAGTCGTGGCCGTCTTGGCCGCGCGCTTCGCGGCCACCTTGGTCGCACGCTTCGCGACCGGCGCCTTCTCCTGCGTCGTCTTGCCTGCCTTGGGGGCCGCGGACGTCGTCGCCCGCTTGGCCGTACTGCGCTTCTTGATGGCCATCCAGTGTCAGTCTCAGGGGCCGCCGCCGGCGAGCCGAGCGCGAGAACGCGCCGCGGCATCGCGATCGCCGGAGCCCCGCATTGTGGTCAGAAATTCATGCGGCGAGTCAGTGCACCGTCATCGCGTCGAGCGGCGTGCTGCCGTCATCGCGCGGGTCGATCCCCTCGATCAGCGCTCGCACCTCGCGCACCCCGACCTGGCCGTCGACCTGGCTCAGGAGCCGGTCGATGGCCGCCTCGAAATCCGCCTGTGTGACCTGCCCGGTGGTGAGCAGCCCGAGCAGGTGGCCCCACGCCTCCGGCGAGAAGCGCCCACGCTCGTGCGGTCCTTCCACACGAAAGAGCGGGCCCGGCAGTCGATCGAGCCGCACCTCGCCGGCCCGCTCGCGCTCGAGCGTGGCGACCAACTCGCCGATCACGCGACGGTCCACGCCGCGGGCCCTGAGGAAGCGCGCCACTTCCGCGGGATCGAAGTCCCCCGGAAAGCGCTCCCGCAGTTCGGCCAGCAGCACAGCGAGTCGGGCATTCATGCGTCCAGCAACTCTCTCTATAGAAGGGCCAACGAGCGCACCGGCTCGAGGTGCAGCACCGCGTCGACGACCTCGGCGATGGTTCGCCCGCTCGTGTCGACGGCGAGATGGGCACGGTCGTACGCCGGCCTCCGGACATTCGCCAGGGCGTCAAGGGTGGCCACCGGATCGGAAGCCTCGGCCAGCAACGGCCGCTCCCCCCGCCCCGCCGCCATCCTCGCCACCGCCTCGGCAGGGGAAACAATAAGGTGGATGATACGCGCTGTCGGCCGAAGAAGTGCCGGAAGTCCCTCCTGGGCCATCCACCCCCCTCCAGGTGCCAATACTGTCGTATCACTATCGCGATACTCCAGAGTCATCTCTCGTTCGAGCTTCCGAAACGCGGGTTCTCCACCCGTCGCGAAGATCTCGGAGACCGACCGCCCCGCCCGCAACGCAATCGCCTCGTCCAGATCCACGAAGCGCCACCCCAGCCGGCCGGCCAGCGCGCGACCCACTGCGCTCTTCCCCGCCCCCGGAAGCCCCACCAGTACCAACTGCTCGGTCATGCCACGCGCTCGTCGTCGCCTGCGCCCTCCGAGGGCGATGCCTCGAGACGCGCCGCCACGTGCGCGAGATAGCCATCGAGATTGCGCGTCAGCTCGCCCAGCGAGTCGCCCCCGCACTTCTCGAGCAGTGCATCGGCCAGGACGAGCGCGGTCATCCCTTCGGCGATCACCCCCATCGCCGCGACAGCCGTGACATCGCTGCGCTCGGCGACCGCTTCGGCCGGCGCGCCGGTCGCGAGATCGACGGTCTGCAGCGGGCGCATGAGCGTGCTGATGGGCTTCATCGCCACGCGCAGCACGAGCGGTTCGCCCGTCGTCATCCCTCCTTCGAGGCCGCCGGCGCGATTGGTGCGACGCCGCACGTTGCCCGTGCGCGTGCGCCCCGGCGCCGGCTCGATCTCATCGTGGACTTCGGCGCCTGTGCGACGCGCGGCCTCGAAGCCGATCCCCATCTCGACACCCTTGACCGCAGGGATCGAACAGATCGCCTGTGCGAGCCGACCATCGAGCTTGCGATCCCAGCTCACATGGCTGCCGAGTCCGACCGGAAGCCCCGTGGCGACGATCTCGCAGATGCCGCCGAGCGTGTTGCCCTCGCGCTTGGCGGCGTCGATGCGCTCGATCATGCGTGCTTCGGCGTGCGCGTCGAGCGTACGCAGCGGTGAGCGATCGGCGGCGGCGTTGAGGTCATCGGGCCACACCTCGACCGGCGCGGCGTCGATGCCGCCCAGGTGCACGAGGTGACTGCCGATGTGCACACCGACCTCGGCGAGCAGCGCCCGCGCGATGGCCGATGCGGCGACACGCGCCGTGGTCTCGCGCGCTGAGGCGCGCTCGAGAATGTCCCGCGCATCCGCGCGATCGTACTTGAGCAACCCCGTCAGATCCGCATGTCCCGGGCGCACGCGGGTGACCACGCGCCGCCTGGGCGTGGTCGCATCGCTCTCGCGTGCGGCGGGATCCATAATGTCGGTCCAGTTCTTCCAGTCGGCGTTGCGAATGAGCATCGCGATGGGCGAGCCGAGCGTTTCGCCGGCGCGCACGCCACTCTGGAACTCGATGCGATCGGTCTCGATCTGCATGCGACGGCCGCGCCCGTACCCCTGCTGGCGGCGCGCGAGCTGTGCGTCGATCTGCTCGGCGCGCAGCGGCAATCCGGCGGGCAAGCCCTCGACGATGACGACGAGAGCGGGGCCGTGCGATTCACCTGCGGTCGTGAAGCGGAGCATGCGTCGTGGGGGCGGCGGTCTGCCGGCGAAGGTAATGCGCGCTCCAGACGCGGGCGATGGGGTGCGGGCGGTGACGCAGCACACGAAACGCGAACGCCGTGCGACACCCGAGGGTGCCGCACGGCGTGGCGTGCCGCGGAGAGCGCGGTCAGTGCATCAGGAGCAGGTGTTCGAGAACGAGTTGGGGAGCGTCACGATGACGACACCGCGGCGTGTGACACCGGCCAGCACGATCTGGCCACCCGCGCGGATCGACACGCGGAGCGGGCCGATGATCGGATCGCGGATCGGGATCGCGCCAACGCGACGGAAGCAGAACGTGTCGTAGATCTCGAGCAGTGGTTCGCTCGACGCGGCGAAGGACAAGCGGGTGTTCAGCCCGGGCGAATTGACACCCTGGTTGAACGGGTGGAAGTCGAACCCACCGACACCGCTGCGGGTCTGCAGCAAGCCCTGCAGGCGCAGATCGGAGTTGATGAGGTACGTGGAGTCGCCGCGGATCGCGTTCAACTCGCCGTCGAAGTTCACGCCGACACCGTTGACCTTGGCGTTGGCGTTGGCGATGAAGTCGCGAACGTCGATCGGTCGCGAAATGCCCTTGTCGTACACGCGGGTGTCGAGCCCGAACTGCCGCCCGCGGAAGACGAAGCCGAAGTCGAGCCCGGGCGTGGCATCGTACGTCATCGCGCGGCTGCCGGTCACCGAGCCCCCCTCGCCGAAGACCGCGCGACGGAAGTTGCCGGAGTTGCGGACGAACGTGGTGTCGCGGAACGCCAGATCATCGATGCGGAAGACCACGAAGTGCAGCAGTCGACGATCGGGCGTGGCGAACAGCGGACGGCCGGTTTCGTCCTGCATCGGAATGCCATACGGCACAAGCACCGAATCCGAGCCAACCAGCCGACCGAACTCGTCGCGCGCCGCAAAGCGCTCGATTTCGAGGGTGTCCGAACGCGCCGCCGTCTGGCCGACCGCATGTTCGAAGAAGAAGTGCGACGTCTGCCGCGTGAGGTTCTCCCAGCGCAGCGTGCCCTTGTTGGGGAACGGCGCCGTCTGACCCGGCGTGGGCGTCGTGGAGTACGTGAGGATCACGTCACCGCACGGGGAGCCCGGCGCCGTACCGCCGTTGCAGGTTGCCCCGAGGTACTGCGGACGATCGGAGAAGTCGTAGACAGTCCGCTGCGTGAGCACGCCACCGGAGACGGTCGCCGAGTTCACCGACGTCACGGAGTACGCAATGATGTTCGGCAGGGCGTACCGGTACACTTCCCGTCCCGTCGGCCCGCTGTTGAGGTTCACGTAGCTGACGTTGGTACCGCCGGAGTTGGCGATGAGCAGCGTATCGCCCGGCACGCCGTTGCGATCACGCGGCCACGTGGCAATGCCCCACGGGCGAGAGCCGACCTGGATGGGCTCGCGGAATGTCGAGTCGGCGAGGTTGAACACCTCGATCCAGTTGCGCTCGATGTTCGTGAGGTAGAGTCGATCGGTGCGCGGGAAGTAGAGCCCGTCCGCCACCTGGCCGCCCTGTGGAAGCTCTCGCGTGGAGCCGGCGACCACGGTCACCGTATCGCGGCGATCGGGACCACCAACGGCCAGCGTGGCAACGCCCCGGCGACCGTTCGCATTGCGGGCGAAGCCGTGCACGGTGACCTGCGTGGGGAACACGCTGATCGGCAATCGCGTGCGGAACGTGCGCAGCAGCGACGAGAAGGTGCCCGAGGAGGTCGCCGAGTCGGCCGTGATGATTGCTCCCGTGAGCGTACGCACTTCGTAACCGATCACGGAGATGCCCACCGGATCGCTCGCCTCGACGCCGATGGTGTCGGTGACCTCAATGCGCGCATTGGCGCCGAAGCGCACCTGCGGAATGGTCGCGAGCTGCGACGCGTTGCGGATGCCGACCGCCGTAGGTAGCCCTTCAACGCGCGTGTTGAGCGAGTCGGTCACGAAGGGCACGATGCTGAGTGAGCCTTCGGGCGCAGACTCGGGCACGACGAGCGTATCGAGAAACGCGACCGAGTCACGCAGCGGACTGGCGAAGATGATCGAGTCGCGGGCGGCGAATGCCGTCCCCGTCGCACCAGCGGCGAGCGTGGTCGTCGCCACGTAGCCCACCGTGCGGATCTTGAGCCGCGACCGCGCCGAGAAGGAGAGCACGAGCGACTTGCCGCGCACGATCTCGGTGCCGGTGGCCGGCGAGAGGATCGTGACCTGCGGCGGCGCGACGTTGCCCACCGTGAGGATGAGCTGCGCCGTGTCGGACGGCAGATCGCGCCCGTCGCGGGCGACGGCCTTGATGCGCACCGTCGACCCGAGCACCGCGCTCCGCGGCACCAGGATGCGCACGGTGATCTCGGCCTGACTGATGGGCGCCGTGAAGGTCGTGTCGAACGCGCTCGTCACCCCGCCGGTCGCGCGAATGGCCACCGACTTGAGTCCGACGTTGTCGCGCGCGTCGACCTTGAAGTTGAGCGTCGTGTCGGTCTGCGCCTCGAGGTCACGGGAGAGCGCGACGCGCGGCGGCGCTTCGTCGGGGAAGAAGTCGGCCGGCTTGACGGGATCGCCCTTGCAGGCGGCCACCATCGCGACGAGCGCGAGCGTCCCCAGCGTCCGGATGCGGGCGGCGCGGCTGGGCGCGCCTCCGGCGGGCCGCGCCTGTGCGCGGCCTGCGAAATCGTGAGACATGGTCAGTGAGTCCTCGTTTAGCGGCCGGGCGGGACCGACGCGGTCTCGTCGAGGATGTGCGGCGTCACCAGGACGAGCAGGTCACGCTTGGTCTCCGAGCGCGTGTTCTGGGCAAAGAGGCGACCGATGATCGGAAGGTTCATCAGCACCGGGATCCCCTGGCGCGAGCGGGACACTTCGGTCACCGTGAGGCCGCCGATGACGGCGGTTTCGCCATCCGCCACCAGCACCTGCGTGTTCGCGCGCTGCTGATTGAAGACGAAGCCGACGTCCGAGGGGCCGATTTCGGCGCTCGAGTTCTCCGCCTTCAGGTTCAGCATGATCATGCGATTGAGCGTGATCTGCGGCGTGACGCTGAGGCGAATGCCGGCTTCCTTGAGCTGCACCGTCGAGCGCGGGAAGAAGGCCGCCGCATTGGGCGTCTGGCCACCGGCGCCGCCGGCACCACCCGCACCGCCGCCACCGCCACCACCCGCACCCGGCGCACCACCCGCCGAAGCGTCGATCACGCGGATCGGAATCTCCTGACCGACGAAGATCTCCGCCGTGCGATTGTTGAGCGTCACCGTGCTCGGCTCCGACTGCACATCGGCGAGCGAGGTGCGCTGCAGCGCGTTGACGAAAGTCGTGAGCTGATACTTCCCGAGCGTCATCGAGTAGATGAGGTTGAGCGCGTCGGGCTTGATCGCGTTGTTCGCGTTGGCGATCGCGGAGACCGCGTTGCCGCCGACAGCGATGCGCGCCGGCGCGAGGAACGGCGTGCCGCCGCCCAGTGCATCGTTGACGCCGTCACCGTTGGTGTCGACCGGGCGCAGCGTCTCGGGATCGTTGCGCGGCACGAGCTGCGAGAAGAACTGCTTGGTGCCGGTGCCCAGATCGTACGCGATGCCGATGTCCTGGATGCCCGTGCGATTGACGAAGATGATCTTCGCCTTGATCGCGACCTGCGGCGTGCGCATGTCGAGCTCCTGCACCTTGGCGATGATCTCATCGAGGCGCGACGGCGCATCGGTGACGAGCAGCTTGTTGGTGGCGCTGTCGGCGACCACCGAGCCGCGGATCACGCACCCCGCACCGCCCATGCCACCCTGCTGGCCGGGCTGCTGCCCCATGCCGCCCATGCCGGGCTGCATGCCCATGCCGCCCATTCCCATGCCGCCCGCCGCACCCATCGCGGCCTGGCCGGTGGTGAGGTTGGAGCAGTCACGCGCGAGCAGCTGCTGCACCGTCGCGACGAGCGCGTTGGCCTTCTGATAGTTGATGTCGACGATCCGCGTGACCAGCGGCTCGAGCGCCTGGTTGGACGCGAGGTTGCGGAAGGAGTCGACGGTGAGGATACCCGACGGATCCTCCGTGGCCGCGAGCCCCTGCGACTGCAGGATCGCCTGCAACGCGACATCCCACGGCTTGTCCTTGATTTCCGCGGTGATCGCGCCGGTCACTTCCTTGCCGACGACGATCGTGCGACCGGAGAACGCGGCGAACGCGGCGATCACGTCGCGGATGTCCGCATCCTGGTACGTCACGGTGATGCGCGGACGCTCCTGCCGACGCGGCTGCATGCGCTCGCCGCGCGTCAGATCGAGGCGCTCGGTCTTCTGGGTGTCGCCGAAGTCGAGCGCCGCGTTGCGCGCCTCGCGCACCGTCTCCGCCTGACGCGGAGCCGGCGCGGGCGTCTCAGGGACCACGCGAGCCTCCTCGGGCGCGGACTTCGCGGGTGCCTGCTCGGCGACCATCGGCGCCAGCGATCCCATCTCCCAGGTGGCGAAGGCGGCGCTGGCACCCTCGACCCCGATGGTGATCATCGTGCCGCTGCGCGAGATCTCATAGGCGCGGCGTCCGTCGAGATCGACGACGACGCGCACGACATCCGTGCGGTACTGCGAGAGACGGATGTTGCGGATCGCACCGCGGGCCACGCCATCGTACGCGCGCGCCGGAGTGGTCAGCCGCGCGCCGGTGATGTCGACGACGAGGCGATCGGGGCCATCGAGCCGGAACTCGCGGACCTCGACGCCCGACTCGGTCGCGATGCGCAGCTCCGCCTTGCCGGCAACGTGCGCGACCGCGATGCCCGTGACGCGCGCGAGCACGTCATCGGCGACGATCACGATGCCGTTGGCATCGATCGCGGCGGCGGGAGCGGGGACGAACGCCCCAACGGACAGCGAGAGGGCCGCGGACAGCGCCGCGACGTGGAACGGACCCATCATGGCTTCCCCTTTTTCGACGTCGTGTCGCTGAGCACCAGCGATTCCTGGCGGTTGAATCCGAACTCCTCGATGGTGAAGACGATGGCACGCGGCCGGATGGTCGCGACGCGCATGCGACCGAGCTGCATCCCGGGGCGCATGCGGTACTGCTCCTTCGTCGTCACGTCGCGCAGGATCGCGACGGAGTTGTCGCCCTTCGGATCGAAGGCAACGGCGGTGAGCTTGAGATCGGTGATGAGC
>JALOPS010000441.1 GCA_025453745.1 Gemmatimonadaceae bacterium | reverse complement strand
GCGCCGGCAATCGTCGGCACCGTAGCGAGGCGGCCGCACGTCAGCGAGGCGCGCGGAGATAGCGCTCGATCGCAAACGGCTCCGTGCGATAGCGACGCTGCCATCCCGGCGCGTCCTGATCGAGCAGCAGTGCCATCGCCGCGCCAAAGGCGTAGAAGCTCACGCGCTGGGTTGTTGCAAGATCCGCGCGTGCAAGTTCATCGAGCAGCTCGGCGCGCATGGTCGCCGCCGCGCGCGAAAACGGCGCGAAGTCGGGGAGCATCGCAAATGCTGGCGTCGGCAGGTACGTGCGTGCCGCCGCTTCGGCCGCGCGCAGCTCGACATAGCGCGCCACCCCCTCCTGCCAGAGCTGAAAGCCGAGGTAGCGACGGTCCTGTTCGCTCAGGCGCGAGAGAAACTGCTCGTACGAGTTCCAGAACGCGCGTCGTTGCGCGCGAGTGGAGCGGGGCACGAGCCGAGCGAGCGCTCGTGCCAGTGCGTTGAATGCGCTGGCGACTGCTGGCGTCGCATAGGGAAACGCATAGTTGAGCATCCACATCCCCGTCTGGTCGCCGCCCGAGAGATCGAGACGCTCCACCGCCGCGAAGTAGTCAGGTGCGGCAGTCTGATACTGATGAAAGCGCTCGTGCAGCGCGGTGAGCACCCAGGTGGTCGACGTCTTGCCGGTGGTCTCCGGGCGCCCCATCACGATGACCGCGGGTGGCCCGAACGCGGGAAAGGTGGCGAGCAGCGTGGGTTGGAACTGGCGCGGACGCTCCATAATGCGCAGCGTCGCGGTGGCTGAGTCAGTCGCGGTAGAGGCCGTGAAACCGTCGGGGACCCGGGGAAATGCGAAGAGGTATTCGCGATCGCTCGTCACGAGCAGGAGCGGAAATGGCGTCTCGCCCCACCCGCCGGGCCAGATGCTGTCCTGCACCGCAGCCGTCAGTCGATACGCCTCGCGAACACGGAGTGCATCGAGGCTGTCCGGGCCGACACGGCCGGGAGAGATGGCCGACAGCAGCCACACGGCATACGGGATCACGTGCACGGACACCTCGCGAGCGAACGTTACGCCGCACATTCGGCCTCGCCGTTTCGATGGCGTTGTGCCGGCGTGCTCGTTGGGTGCGCGAACCACTCGAAAGGTTGCCCGGACGCGTCCACGGGTCGTCACATCCGACGGGGCCCGCTGCTCACTCCTTGACCGCGACGAACACGTACGACCACTCCTGCCGGCGCGTGAGCGCGAACTGCACGCGCTTACCGGCATTCCGGAAGTTGCGCTTGATGCACGGCGCGCCCTGGTTGCCGTCCATCGTCGTGAAGTCGTCGTAGTCGCCGCCGAGTGGCGTGTTCATGAGGCAGACGTGCCGCCAGTTGCCCTCGTTGCGATAGAGGCAGATGTCCGCGAGGTCGACAGGACGCTTGGGCAGCGTCAGCTCCTGCGCAATCGAGAGCTTGGCGTCGGCCTTCGACCATTCCGCGTACAGTGCACCGCCCTTGTACCGCACGACATCGAGCCGTCCCGGGTTCTTCATGCCGTAGGTGATCGCCTTCTGCGGCGAGAGCAGATGATCCACGTTGGTGCCGAAGGGATTCTTCTCTCCCTTGAGTGCGCACGCCTGCTCCCAGCACCACCAGGCAAACGCGCCGCACCAATCGTACTTCTTGTCGATGCCGTAGCGCCCGAAGCCTGCATTGGCCGTGCGCCCGATGACGCTGTGCATCTGGTCTTCCGCCACGCGAAGGACCGCTTCGCGCAGTGAGAGCTGCGCGATCTCCTGGCGCAACTCTTCCGGCACCACACCCTTTCCCGTGAGCTGCCGCCCGTCGAGGTTGTCGACGACCACGACGCGCAGCGGATCGAGCACCTCGCGCTCGCCCACGCGAAAGGTGAGCGTCGCGCGCCGCCCCACCGTGCGCCCGACGATGTCGAGTCGCTTGATCGACTCCTTGGCATCCCAGGGGAGCACCTTGGCGTTCTTGCGCTCCCACGGCGTGGCGTCCGCGTTGGCGCAGGTGGCCGCGGCGGTGTTGTCGATGCGGACATCGATTCCGGATCCGGCCACCAGGTAGAGCGAACAGGTGGCCGACGGTGCGACCGTGACGGTATTGCGGATGGGATCGTAGCCCCCGTCGCGCATGCCGGGGAGCGTGGTGATGTATGCCATCGTCGGCGGGAAGGAGCAGGTCTTCATCGACCTGCGCGCCGAGAGGCTAGGGGGTACGCATCACCACACGCTCACCATGGCGTGGGGTGTACGGCACGCTCAGAAGGTGAAGCGGGTGATCTCGGTCCCGGCGGTGGCGCCCCCGCTGGTGCCCGCACCGGTGAAGCTGCCGGTGAAGGTCTGCGTGGTGCCGCGCACGGTGAGCGTGACGATGTAGGTCGTGGGTGTCGCGATGCGACAGTTGCTGAAATAGTTCACGCGCACGATGTACTGCCCCGACGGCGGTGTGACGCCCGCCGCGTACGTGATGTTCTCGGCGTTGCGGTTGTCGAGCGCGCAGCCGGCGTTGGAATCGAGATCGAGTCGCGCGCCCGTGTTGGACGTGGGCGCGCCGTAGTACACCACGCGCCCACCTGGCTCGACGAGATAGAGATCGACATCCGTCGCCGTATCCCAGGAGACGTTGAGTTGGATCGCCCCCGTGCCTACTGCCGTGAGTGTGGCGTTGTCGATGGCGTAGGTGCTCACGTTGTTGCCCTGCTGTGTTGCATACCGCAGCGCGAAGGACGACTGCGGTGGGCTCTGCGCGACCGTGAGCGTGAGCACCGCGACCGTGTCGGGTGCAGGCAGCGACACATCGTAGAAGTCGGTCGTGCCATCGATCGCGACAATGGCCCGAGAGAACGCGATCGCCGAGCGCAGACGCACCTGCGCGGTGCCGCCAGCAAGCAGCGCACCGACGCGCTGCACCGTGACCGTGCCACCGCCAGCCGCCGAGGGCGCGGTGCCGGTGCGCAGTGGTGCAGCGACGGTCGTGGTGCCACGCAGCAGGCGCACGGCGGTGAGGTACGTGCTCACCGACCGCGGGGTCGGCGCCGTGGAGCCGCCACCGTCACCACCGCCGCACGCGGCCAGCAGGGCGAGGCTGGCAATCAGGAGTTGGCGCATGCGCGCAAGCTACGCACGCCGCGCAAACGCGCGGTGCGCCGGGTGACCACACGGCCGTTCGCGCGCA
>JALOPS010000118.1 GCA_025453745.1 Gemmatimonadaceae bacterium | reverse complement strand
GCTCTTCGCGCAGTCGGTGCGTCGCGCGCTGCCACGCATGCGATATCTGCCGGCACAGATTGGCGATCGTCGTGTGCGACAGCTCGTGCAGCAGCCCTTCAACTTCTCGCTGGCACGGTAGCAGCGCTTCGCGAGCCGGTGGCGATGATCGCGGTACCGATGGTCGCCACCGGCTTGCGGCAACGGCGCCGGGCGCGCAGGCTAGGGCATGACCAACACCCGTGCGTGTTTCGCCGTCGCCGCGCTGCTGATCGGCGCGTCTTCCTCACTCCGTGCCCAGGCGATCCCGCGCGACGCCAACGCCGCACGCGACTCGGCCGACGCCGTGGCCACGTTCCGCGAGAACCTCGACGCCATCCACAAGCGCAACCGCGCGCGCTATCTGGCGACGTACGTACACTCGCCGCAGCTCACGCGGCACGGCTTGCGCACGCTCGAGACGGGGTACGCCGGGTGGTCGGCCATCACCGACAATAGTTGGCCTGACACGCTGATGGTGCGCGAGCTGCGCGTGACACCGGTGGCACCGGGTGTCGTGTACGGCTACTACCGCTACATCGGCGTCAATCAGGGGACGGCGTCGACGGGCGTGTCCACGCGGCTCTTCGTTCGCACACCAGAGGGCATGCGCATCACCGTCACGGCGTCCTGGCCGGACACGCTGCCGGTGCCGCCGCGCTGAGTCGCGCGCGTTACGCCAACCCCGCGCGTTCGCGCACTTCCGCAAAGCCCTCGGTGCCACGCAGCGGATCGTACGCGGCGCGTACGTCGAGGTAGAGCAGCTCCGCATCGCGCTCGTCAGCCGCGCGATCGAGCCATGATTGGGCGAGCCCCGGCGCACCGAGTGCGATCTGCACCTGTGCGAGCAGCGCCGCGGAGACGTAGCGCGTCTCGCGCAGACGTTCGAGCTGTGCGAAGAGGTCGCGCGCGCGCGCGACATCGCCGAGCGCCGCACGTGCCTGTGCGAGCACGGCGATCATCTCCGGTGTCTGCCGGCCGCGCAGCACGGCGCGTTCGAGCGCACGTACGGCGTCCGCTGCACGGCCGGCCTGCAACAGCGCCTGGGCCAGGAAGAACGCCGCGATCGGTGACTCGGGCAGATCGGCCAGCATGCGTTCGTGGCTCGCAATCGCCTCGTCGACCCGTCGGGCGAATGCCAGCACGATCCCTTCGCTCGCGCGCACCGGGAGCGACAGTGGATCGCGGGTCCGTGCCGCGGCCAGGTCGTCGAGCGCCGACGTGAAGTCGCCACGTGGGGCGTGCAGTGCGACGGCGCGCCACTGGTATGCGGTCGAATAGTCGGGCGCGAGCGTGAGTGCGCGCCGAAACGCATCGGACGCGCGCGGCCAGTCGCGGTCGAACGCGCACGCAACGAGACCGAGCGTGGCATGCGCTTCGGCCAGCGACGGATCGAGCGCACGCGCGCGCGTCGCCTGGTCGCGCGCGCGCGGGAACACATCGACCGGCGCGCGCGCGCCATACGTGCCGAGCACGGCGAACGTATCGCCGAGTCCCGCGTAGGCCGGCGCGTAGCGCGGGTCGTGCGACGCGGCATCGAGAAAGTGATCGATCGCGGCGCTCAGTCCATCCTCCGTGCGCGAGTTCCACGCGTAGCGCCCCTTGAGGTAGCGCTCGTACGCGTCGCCCGATGTCGCGGGAGTGGAGGGCCGGAGAAGAGATCGTCGAAGCGGCGATCGAACTGCGAGGCCCAGCGTTGCACCCCGTCGGCCACCTGCACGAGCCGCGCGGAGACGCGCACCCGGTCGCCGGCGCGCTGCACACTCCCCTCGAGCACCGTGTCCACCGCAAGTCGCTGTCCGACCGTGCGCAGATCCGCGTCGGTGCCGCGGAGCGCGTAGGTCGAACTGCGTGCCGTCACACGCAGCGTGCGCAGCCGCGACAGCCCGCTGATGATCTCGTCGGTCAGCCCGTCGGCGAGAAAGGCATTCGCGCTCTCTCCACCGACGTTGGCAAACGGCAGCACGGCGATCGAGGGCACCTCGGGCGCGGGGATCACACTCCGCGTCGTGAGGGCGTCCTGCAGCGCGTCGGCGAACTCGGCGGCAGTGGGGAAGCGCGCGTCGGGGTCGATGCGCAGCGCGCGCGCGATGGCGGCGGCGAGCGGTGCGGGGACGTCGGGTCGCACCTGGTCGACGCGAGGCGGCGTCTCGCTGAAGCGTCGCGAAATCGTCGCCGACACGCTCGAGGCGCGAAACGGATGCTCACCCACCAGCGCCTCCCACAGCACCAGCGCCAGGGCGTACTGATCCGTGCGCCCGTCGAGGCGCGCGTCATTGGCGGCCTGCTCCGGTGCCATGTAGAGCGGTGTACCCATCACGAGCCCCACCGACGTCATGCGCGGCTCCACCTCGTCCGCGACGGCGATCGCACGGCCGATGCCGAAGTCGAGCACCATCGCCCGCTCGCCCACCAGCACGAGGTTCTCCGGCTTGATGTCCCGGTGCACGATGCCCGCCGCGTGTGCGTAGTGCAGGGCGTCGGCCGTGTCGCGCGCGATCGCGACGAGAAACGCGACCGGCACCCGGTGCTCACGGTCGGTGCGGGCGCGGAGCGTCTCACCTTCGACGAACGGCATCGTGAACCAGGGCTGCCGGTCGATGGCGCCGGAGTCGAGCAGCGGTACGATGTTCGGATGCGTGAGGCGACCGCAGATCTCCACTTCGCGCAGAAAGCGCGCGGTGCCATGGCCGAGCGCAAGGTCGGCATGTAACAGCTTGAGCGCGACACGCCGCTGATGACGGCGGTCGCGTGCGCGATATACACTGGCCATGCCGCCGCGCCCGATCATCGCTTCGATGTCGTAGCCGGCCGGGGCCAGCGCGGCGCGCAGTCTGTCGAGATCGTCAGCGCTGGACGGAGCCACGGTGTGCGCGAAGCTATGGCGCGTGCAGCCACCGGGCCAGCCGCGGCCCGTGTACCCTTGCCGCGCTGCGTGCACGGCGAAATGATTGCCCCGCTTGCCACCTGCCTCTTCGTCGTCCCACTCGCCGACGGTGCCGTGACGCTCCTGCCTCGCCTCACGCTGGTCCTCTGTGCCGGTGTCTTCGGCGCGCTGCTGTTGCGCGGTCGTGGAGAGACCACGACCGCGCTCGTGCTCTGCTCGGTGCTCACCTTCGCCTGCATGGTCTCGAGCGCACTTCACCTGCTTGGCCGGCGCGCGACCGGCGTGTTCGTTGCGGTGGCTGTCACGATCGGCTGGTTTGCCGAGCAGATGGGCGATACGCGCGGCTGGTTCTTTGGGCGCTACCACTACACCGACGTGCTCGGCCCGAAGATCGGGGCAGTGCCGTTCGTGATCCCGCTGATGTGGTTTGCGCTCGCCTACATCGGCTACGTGATGGCAAATCTCATCGTGCGCAAGGCGCCCACCGACGAAGACTCCACGGCGGGGGAGATCTTCATGCAGAGCCTGCTCGGCGCGGCGCTGATCACCGCGTACGATCTGGGCGCCGACCCGTACATGGTGTACGTCGTGAAGGCGTGGATCATGGTGGAGAAGGATGGGGGATGGTTCGGCGAGACGGTGCAGGGGTTCGTGGGGTGGATGACGGTGGCGATGGCGATCCTGCTCCTGTTCCGGGCGATGGTGCGCCGCGTGGCACCCGTACCCGTGACCCGTGTCACCAGACGTGACGCCATGCTCCCCGTGCTGACATATGCCGGCTTCATGCTCTTCCAGGTCATGCTCGGCCATCCCATCGAGACACGGTCGATTGCCGCCTTCGCGATGGGCATTCCCGTGCTCGCGGCGGTCGCGGGGTGGCGACAGTGGCGCGTGGCCGGAGCAGCGACATGAGCGCGCCGTGGGAGGGTGCGTTGCTCGATCAGATGCGCATTGCGGCCGATCCGCTGGCCGACGATGCCATCGTCGCGATCATGCGCTCGGGGCGCGCCGGGCTCGACGCCGCGCGTGCCGCGCTCGATCGTCTGCGCGGCAATGCCGCCCCGGTCGACTGGAGCGGCGTCCCCGCGAGCGTGCGTGAGGCGCTGCAACACTTCCTCGTCGAGTCGTCCGCGCTCCCGCCCTGGGCAGACCGCGCCCAGCTCGCGCACGCGGAGCGCTTCTTCTACGACCATGGCATGCTGAGCGTGATCACGCTCTTTGGCGCGAGTCTGCCGGCGTGCTACGTGGTGCCCAATCTCGCGGAGGTGCTGCAGATCGCGGGGCAGCTCGTCGACCACACCAATCATCGCGTGCGCGAGACGGGGCGGATGATCTTCCCCGTGATGGCGCCTGGGGGCCTCACGTCACCAACCGGCACCGGGATCACGCAGGTGCAGCGCGTGCGGCTCATCCATGCCGCCATCCGCTACGACATCCTGCACGGCAACCCGACCGACGCGGTCGCCGCCGTGCAGAGTGGCGGCGGCTGGACGGTCGCGCGTACACCGGGCGCCGTGCCGCTGCGCTGCCCGATGCATCAGGCCATGGCGAGTCACGGATGGGACGTTGCGGTCGACGGGGTTCCCATCAATCAGGAAGAGCTGGCGTACACGCTGCTGACGTTCAGCTACGTTGCGCTCGGGGCACTGCGCACGCTCGGTCTGCCCATCACGGAGGCGGATGAACGCGCATATCTGCACTGCTGGAACGTCGCCGGGCATGTGCTGGGCATTCGGCGCGAACTCATGGTCGAGAGCATGGCCGACGCGGCAACACTGTTCACCACCATGCAGGCGCGTGGTCGTCGCCAGCCGCTGCCGGCGACCGGCGATCCGCGACCACTCCTCGGCCGGGCGCTGGTCAACGCCGTCGAGCAGAGCACTCCCATTGCGGCGCTCAAGCCGTTTGCGGTGTTGATGCCCCGATTGCTGCTCGGCGACGAGACGGCCGATCTCCTGGGCATCGATGCGCATGTCGGTACAGGGACGCGGATGCTGTTCGCGCTCTTCCTGGGTGTGATGCGGCTGATCGAGCGGGTGCTGCGTGTCATCGACCGCCGCGCGTCACCGCTGCGCATGCTGCACCGCATCCTGGCGTATCACGTGCTCAAGGATCTGCTCGAGCTCGAGACGCGTCCGCTCGAGCTGCCCGATGGCGTGCTGCATCCGCTCACGCAGGCGTGGGCGCACGATGCGACGCAGCCCGCGTGGCTCAGGCCGATCGAGCGGGCGCTGACGGGGCTTCCGGTGCAACCGGCGGCGCGGCCAGTCGGCTGACGCGTTCGACTTCGAAGGTCGCGCCAAGGGCGCGAAAGCCGGCGAGCGCTTGTTCGAGGTGCGGCGCCGTCGGCGCGTCGAAACAGTCGGGGTGCGCCGCGATCTCCGCGTGAAGACGCGCGGCGTTGAACGGAATGGGGAGTGTCTCGACGTGGGCGAGTCCCTCGCGCCACGCGCGCGCCGCGCCCCGCGCGTCGCCGCGGCGCGCGGCCAGGGTGCCGCGCCACGTCGCGGCGATCGTGCGGCCGATGGGAAAGGTGCGCGCATACGCCGTGAGCCGTTGCACCGCGAGCGACGCGTGGCGTTCCCATGTCTGGCGCGCGCGGGCCGGATCGCGTGCCGCGTCAATCGCCCACAACGTGAGCGTGGCTTCGGCGAGCATGTCGAAGCCGTTGAGCGTGTGATGCGCCGTCTGGAAGCGTGGTGTGCGTGCGAGGCGGGGCAGGGCATCGCGCAGCAACTCGCGGGCGCGCGCGTCATCCTCGTCGCGGAGCGCGGTCATGGCCAAGAGACCGTCCATGGAGAGGATGGACACCGACTCCTCGACGCGCGTGGCGAGATCGAGGGCGGCGGTTCCCCAGTGTCGGGCATCCGCGAGCGGGCCGATGCGATAGGCGATCATCGCTTGTCCGCCGAGCGCCCAGAGCTCGCTGACCTGGTCGCCGGCGCGCTGCGCGAGATCGAGCACGGTGCGATAGCGCTCGCCGCTGCGCGCAAAGTCACCGCGCAGTTCGGCGAGATGCGCATCCACGGCGAGAATCGCCATCGTCCCCTTGCGCTCGCCCAGGCGCACGAAGATGTGGTGCGCCGTCGCCACGTCGCGGGCACACGCGTCGAAGCGTCCCTGCCCGAGATGCGACACGGTGATCGGATAGAGCGCGTCGGCATACTCGAGGTCTTCGCCGACCTGATCGTGCGTGCGGCGTAGCCGCTCGTCGAGCGCCTGCGCCACCGCATCGCGGCCGAGGAGCGTGTTGAGATACACCATCCCGCTGAGCGCCGTCATCAGTTCGGCCGACGGCGGCCGTCCGTGCATCACGTTGTGCCGGCGCAGAATGGAGTAGAGCGTCTCGTTGGGGAGCTGCGAGAGGTGGTAGATGCGGCCGAGCGTGTTGAGCACGGTCGCGATGCGTCGTGCCTTGGGCTCGGGCACGCGCGACGTCCCTCGCGAGAACAGGTGGCGCAACGCTTCGCCGCCAAGCCGGACTCCGAGCGCCGCACCGGCACGCGGTACAGGGTCGCCGTCGATCGCCAGCGCCGTTTCGAGTGACTGACGACTCTCCGGCAGCGCGCCCAGGTCGTACTCCGCGAGGCCGCGCTTCCACCACCAGTCTGCGCGCGTGTCGGACGACGTCGTGATCGGCGTGCCGTCACCTGCACCGAACCCGCGCTCGGCAAGCGTCACGAGGCGCGTGTACAGCGTGCGCGCTTCCTCGTACGCGCCGGCGCGCAGTGCGGCCGCACCGGCGCGCTCGAGGGCGGCTGGCGCGCGTACCGGGTCGTGCGCTTCCGTCCAATGCCAAGCGAGGCGTCCCCACTGCGCCGGGTCTTCGCCGCGCGTGGCGTCGAGCACGGCGGCGATCGCCGCGTGGAGCGACCGTCGCCGCGGCAGTGGCAGCAGCTCGTACGCCGCGTCGCACATGATGGCGTGGGCGAAGCGCCACTGTCCGTCGTCGACGCGCTCGACGAGTCCATGTGTGGCCAGCGCGCGCAGATATGCGGGGAGTGCGGTCGGCGGGATCTCCGATGGCGCGATGCGCGTGAGCAGCGGTTCATCGAACTCGCGGCCGATCACGCTGGCCACCTTGAGCAGCAGTTGCTCCGTGCCGGGGAGCCGGTCGAAGCGAGAGACAATCGCGCCGTGCACCGTGTCGGCGAGCGCGTGTGTACGCAGTGCGGCGGCGTCGAAGGTGACGCTGGTTCCCCGTCGCTGCACGACGCCGGCGTCGAGCAGCCCCGCGATCGTTTGCTGCATGAAGAGCGGGTGCCCTTCCGTGCGCTCGATGATCGCTCGTGTGAGCGCAGCGGGGACCTCGCGCACCCCCAGATGGTGCGCGACGAGATGCGTGGCGGCGTCTCCGCCAAGGGGCACGAGCTGCAGCGTGCAGTCGGCGGCCTGCAGGCGCTCCTGCACGCGTCGACTGAGCGCTGCACGATCGAATGGCCGCGTGAACAGCAACACGCGGAGCGCGTGCTCCCAGCTCAAGAGGTCCACGAGCAGCGACCACGACGCGGCGTCGAGCCAATGGGCGTCTTCGATGAGCAGAACGGTGCGAACGGCCGCCTGTCGGCCCTGCTGCAGCAGCGCGTTGAGGACGTCGACGACGCCATCGGCACGCGCGCGACCGCTCATCTCTTCGGTGACCGGCGTCTCTGGCAGCGCGAGCCCGAGCACCGGATTGAGCAACGGCAGGCGGTCGACATGGTGCGGCTGTGCGGCGATGCGCGCCCGCAACGCGGCGCCGCGCGTGGACGCGCTGTCGTCCGGGTGCAGATCGAGCAGGTGGTGCAATGCGCGCCGGAGGGGGCGATACGCCGTCTGCTGATCGAGCGGATCGCCATGGGCCTCGAGCGTGACGACGCCGTGCCCGAGCAGCACGTCGACCACGGATCGACGCAGGTGACTCTTGCCGATGCCAGGTGCTCCCTCGACCAGCGCGAGGCGGGTGGTTGGCACGGTCGTGCTCGAGGCGTCGCTCGTCGCCCAGCGCGTGAGCGCGTCGAGCTCCGCCGAGCGACCGATCGCGCGGTGCGCGCCGGTTGCGATCGTCTCGCGCGGTATCGCCTCGACCTCGCGACTCGCGCGGCGCTGCGGTACGAACACCTCGACGGTGCCGAGCCCCTTGAGCCCGTGCGCGCCACGGGAGGCGAAGGTCATGGTGCCGGCCGCTGTCGCGGTCGCCGCGTCGCACCAGATCTCACGGCCGCTCTCGTGCATCAGTCGCGCGGCGAGGTTCACGGTGCGGCCGATCATCGCATACTCGAGGCGCGGGCCGGCTCCTCGACGACCGCAGAACACGCGACCGGTGGCGATGCCGATCGACGGGTCGTGACCCATGCGGGCGAGCGCCGCCTGCAGTGCGTGCGCCGCGCTGACGGCACGCTCGGCGGCATCGACGAAGCTCGAGCCGGGCACGCCCCACGCGGCGACGACCACGAACCGTCCGCGATCATCGACCATCGCCTGCACCAGACTGCCGCCGGCGTCGAAGACGGCGCCTTGAATCACGGGGAGCACCTGATGCCACGCGGTGAGCGCTTCCTCGGTGATCGGGTGTCCCTGGAGCGGATCGATGGTCAGGAATACCGTGGTCACCTGTCGTCGCTCGGCGAGCCACTCGCCGCTGAGCGTCGCGAGATGTTCGGCGACATGCTGCGGTACGAACCCGCGAAAGGCGCCCGTGTCCACGTCGCGCGGCGCGCCTGGCCGCTCCTTCGCGTGTACACGCAGCGCCGAGACGAGCGCGCCACCCGCGAGCGGCGTGCCGGTGGCGCCATCCGCAATCAGCGGCCACGCCGACGGCGCGACATAGATGCTGCCTGCGGGTACCGCGACCGACGCGCCATCGGCAAACGGGGCGCCGCCCTGCACCAGCTCCCATCTGTCGTGCATGCCACCGGCCACGACCACCCAACTCGGGCCGGCCGATACGCGGACGCGGAGCGCCAGCGGTACGTCGAGCGCGCGACCGACCTGCGGCAGTCGCGACTGCAGCGTGAGCGCGGTGGCGGTCGCGCGGCGCACGGCGTCGGGCAGGGCGTCCGGGCTCGTGACCGGCCACCAGGCGAGCGTGGCATCTCCCGCGTACTTCACGACTTCGCCACCGGCGTCGAGGATCGCGTTCACGATCATCGCAAAGACGCGATCGAGGATCTGCTGCAACCGCTCCGCGCCGGCGGGCCCGCGTTCAGCTTCCTGATCGGCGAGCGCTGTGAACCCGACGAGGTCGGCAACAAGGAGCGCGCCGTGCTCCGGCCAGTGAACGAGCGGGCGGATCGGCGCGTCGCCCAGGAGGCGACGCGCGGCGGGTGGGAGGTACGGCGCCAGCGCGAGCATGCTGCGGAAGATCGATGCGCTCGCCGGTCCCCGCCACACTACGCCATCGAGAACTCCCGGGCGAACGCCACGTCGAACGCAAACGTCTTGGCCTTCGCCCGCGACTCCATCGCGTCGGCTACCCGCGTCAGTCGCGCCGGGATGCCGAGGATCTTTTCCTGCGCCGCCTTGCCGGCCTCGTCGAGCCCGGTGAGCGCTTCGATGGCCCAGAAGCGGATCTGCTCCTCGACGATCTTGAGGTACTCGCGCGGTCCGTAGATCCCCGCGCGACGCACGACGTCGGCCATGTCGCGGAAGCCGGGGATCGTGTGTCCCGGCATATCGATCGACGGCATGACCTCGACGGCGGAGAGGAGCCCACGATTGGGGTCGCGCTCGAGGACGCCCTTGAAGACGTTGCGGTAGAACGTGTAGTGCCGCGCTTCCTCGCTGGCCACGTTCTTGAGCACCGTGCCGATGAGCGGCTCCGTTTCGCTGGCGAGCACGCCGGTATTGGCGTGGCTCACCTGCGTGGCGCGCTCCTGCAGCGTGGTGTAGACGAAGACGCGATAGGGGTCCTTGTCCCACACGGGCTCGAAGCCGGCGCGCAGATACTCGAACTGCATGCGCTCGAGCACCGGGTTGTTGAGGATATCGCTTTCGCGCGAGTAGTCGTGCAGGATCGCGCCGTGCCGGTCTTCTTCGGCGGTCCAGAGGTTGGTCCACTTCGACCAGAACGAATCGGCCCCGAGGTACTGGGCGAGAAGCCGGTGGAAGTGGGGCAGCCCCTCTTCCGTGAGCAGGTTGAGCGCGAGGGCGACGCGGGCCGGCATGGAGATGCCGCGCGCGCGGTCGCGCAGGGCGTGGCGATGCGCGTCGGGGTCGGTCTCGGGGGGCGCGCCGAGGATCTCGCTGGGAAACCAGAGGGGGCGCTTGGCTTCGTGCGCCTCCATCATTTCGTGGACGGTCTCTTCGAGGTCCGCGAGGACTTCGACTTTGGCGAGCAGGTCGAGCGAGGGGGGCTGGGTCATCGAGCGGAACGGTCGCTCCATCGGGGGGCGAGCGCAACCACCGCCGAGCAAGGGGTCAGAGTCCTTGAAGCGCGTCCGCGAGCAAGGGGTCAGAGTCCTTGACGTGCCCCCGCGAGCAAGGGGTCAGAGTCCTTGAAGTGCGCTGGCGAGCAAGGGGTCAGAGTCCTTGAAGTCAGATGAAGGACGCGGGCTCCAGGATGCGGATCCCTTGCCCGCGTGATTTCCGATCAAGGACTCTGACCCCTTGATACCTCCGCGCGGTTTCGGCAGCGGCGGCCCGCACCGCACGCGTGAAACGTCCGTCCTCTACATCGCGAAGCAGTAGAACAGGCCGTTGCCCCCGGTCGCGACCAGGTTGGCCTGCGAGCACCCGCGCGAGGGATGCGCCGAGTTCCACGAGGTGGGCCTCGCGCCGCCGCCCTGCTTGTCGTGGTGGCCCACGAACGCGCTACCGTTGCCGTTGCTGGTCCAGTTCGCGCAGGTCGTATCGAGCGTGTCGGTGGCGAGCATCCCCGTCGGGAGCGACCCCGTGAGGATGTCGTGCGTGTTCGGCGTGTCCCCTCTGCCGTTCACCTTTTCGCCGCGCTCGTTGAGGCTGCCTTCCTTGCCAAGTCCGTTGCTGTCGGCGTGCAATTGGGTCAGGTCGGTGGCGACCATGACACCCTTCGCATTGTACCACGGACCGCGACCAATGCGATCTCTCGCGTTGACCGCCGGCTGCCCGTTGGCGGCGGTGGCACTCAAGTAGGCGCGCCACGTCTTCCCGGTCACGCCGACTCCTGCGGCGAGCTTGGCGCAGTGGGCGTCCGCGCCGGCCAGCCCGCCGAGGTTCGCTCCGTCGCCCGGGCCGGCACTGGTGATGAAGAAGCTCATGGTCTGCGCCGTCCCCGCGCGGGAGGTGGGGACGATCATCGCGATCGCGATGGCGAGCACGGCAACGGGATCGGCAAGACGCATCATGGGAGTCGGGATGTAAGGCACCACCGGGGCAAAGGGTCAGAGTCCTTGCAAGGACTGATCAAGGACTCCGACCCCTTGAACGGTTCAAGGACTCTGACCCCTTGAACGGCTGGACGCGGGCGACGGGTTCAAGGACTCTGACCCCTTGAACGCCTTCAAGCTTCAAGGACTCTGACCCCTTGAAGGCCAGACGACGCCCTGATCCTTCGCGGTGATCGACCCCACACCGCGGTACGTGAACTTCTGCACCCGCTTTCCTTCGTAGGTCTCGGTCGTGTAGATGTGCCCTTTGCTGTCCGTCGCGATCGAGTGCACCGCGAAGAACTGCCCCGGCTGCCGCCCACCGTCGCCGAACTGCGTGAGGATTTCCAGCGACTGCCGGTCCATCACGTAGATGCGCTCGTTCTTCCCGTCCGCCAGATACAGGAACTTCTGCTGCGGATCACGCGAAAAGGCGATGTCCCACACGGACCCGTCGCCGCGCGTCTTGGGGGCGATGCGCTGCTCCTTGACGAACTTGCCCGCCGTCGTGAACACCTGGATGCGATCGTTCGGCCGATCGCACACGTACACCATGCCGTCGAGCGTCGGATCCGCGCAGTGCACCGGATTGCGGAACTGCGGCGCCGGCGGCGCGTCGGGGTTGTACGGGCCCATGTTGGTATCGAGCGGCGCATTGCCGTACGCCCCCCAGAAGCGCTTGATCGCGCCGGTTGCCATGTCGAGCACCGCGACGCGCTTGTTGCCGTAACCGTCGGCCACATACGCCTCCTGCGCCTTCACATCGAACGAGATCTTGGCCACGCGGCCGAAATGATTCGTCGCCTTCGAGTTGATCGCCTGCTTCGGCAGCCCGATCTGCTGCAGGAACTTGCCGTCGTGCGTGAACTTGAGAATGTGCGAATCGGTGCGCCCGTTGCCACCGATCCAGATGTTGTCCTTGTCGTCGACGCTGATGCCGTGGTTGGACTCGGGCCAGTCGTACCCCTGCCCGGGGCCGCCCCACGCATTCACCAGGTTGCCCTGCGGGTCGAACTCGAGCACCGGCGGCGCCGAGCGGCAGCACTCGCCGATGGGCGGCGTGGCGTTGGCCCCGGTCTCGGTGCGCTGGTTGAGCGTCGAGTCACCCCGATGGATGATGAACACGTGATCCTTGCTGTCGACCGCCACGCCAATGGTGGAGCCGAGGATCCAGTGATTGGGCAGCGGTTTGGGCCAGAGCGGGTCGACGGTGAAGCGCGGCGCATCCACCGCCGCGCGCGCGGCATCGGCGCGCAACCGGGACTGCCCGACGAAGAGGGCGCCCACCACTGCCGCCCAGACGACCATCGTGGTCACCGCTCGTGTCCGCCGCATCGACTCTCCGGCCGAGGAGTTCAGGTGTTCCCTTCCGTGCGGTGCAACGCGCATACTCTTGCAAACGCTGCCCGCGTCGGAATCAATCGGCGCTTCGCCCGCCCGTCCAGCGTCCGCCCACCGTCTCGCGATGCCCGAGCGCTCCGTGCCTCTCCCGCTGACTCCGCGTGCTGCGCTCCGCCGGTGCGCGCGCGTGGCGCTGGCAATCGGGCTCGCGGCGCCGCACGCACAGGCGCACGAGATCCCCAAGCGCGTCACCGCCGTCGTGCACGCGCGCGCCGAGGGGGCGCAGCTCAAGGTGTTGGTCCGTGTGCCGCTGGCCGCCATGCGCGACATCGACGTGCCACTCCGTGGCGATGGCACGATCGACCTCTCGCGCGCGATGGCCGCCGCCCGCGACGGGGCGCAGCTCTGGGTGGTGCCCGCGCTCGCGCTGCGCGCCGGCCCCGAGGCGCTCACGACACCCATGCTCGAAGCGGTGCGCATCGTCGCGCCGTCGGATGCATCGTTTCGCACGATCGACGCCGCCCGCGCGGCGATGGCGGTCACCGGCGATACCACGCTGCGCGACTTGCCGGTGCCCCAGGCGCTGCTCGATGTGCAGCTCGCCTACGCCCTTCCCGATGGCGCCGACGCGCGTGCGCTGACGATCGCGCCCGCCTTCGCGCGGCTCGGCGAACGGACGAGCACGGTGTTGCATCTCTGGAAGGACGGCACGGAGCGCGTCCTGATCGTCGACGGCGATCCCGGTGAACTCCCCTTCGATCCGTCGTGGGTGCAGGCCGCCCGGCGTTT
>JALOPS010000117.1 GCA_025453745.1 Gemmatimonadaceae bacterium | reverse complement strand
TCAGCGGGGCGGGCGACTCGTGTTGTCCATGTCCGACACGATCAGCCACCGGCCTCCGGGGTCGCGCCGCAACGTCAGGGTGAACTTTCCGACGTCCTCTCGTTCGCTGCTGTAGCCATACACGCCGATGACGTAACCGATCGTATCCGCGACGGACGAGGCGAGCGCCCGCAAGCGCAGCGGCGCGCCGCCCTGGTCGGCGTACAGCGCGGCGATGGCCGCTCGGCCGCGGACGGGTGCGCGCCCGCTCTGCAGGACGAACCCGTCCGTGGCAAACAGTGCCGCGAGCCCGGCGGCGTCGCGCTGGTGCCACGCACGCTCGTACTCGCGCAGCACCCGGTCGAGCGCGGGTGGAAGTGCGACGTAGGGAAGCGGTGGCGTCTGCGGCGCCACCGTCGGCACCGCGCGCTGTGCAGCACCGTGTGCGGCGCCGAGGAGGCTCGCAACGACGCACCACACCCTGACATGCCACTGGCGCATGGGACTGACGGAATCGGGAGACTCGAGGTGCGGCGGTCGATGACTGTCGGATCGTCGCACTCCACCTCGGGCCGAGGGGCTTGCCGCCCCTCGGCGACCGAAGATTACGTCGCGGGCTTGCAGCCCGAGAGCCACATCACCGACGGGATCGGCGCTTCACGATAGTCGAGGAACGTCCCCGTGAGCTTCACGTTGGCCTTCCGCTTGAGGGTCAGCGCATACACTGACTGGCCGGGCGCAAGCACGCAGACGATGTCGGTCTTGAGCTGCGAGTCGCCCGGGAGACGCACGGCCTTCTCTTCCCACGACATGATGTCGAAGAGCACACGATAGGTGTCGCCGTCGCGATCGACGCTCTTGACGCTACCGGACAGCGTGAACGAGCGATCCTTGTATCGCAGCGGGATCTCGTTGACATCCTTGTCGCGCTCCTTCGAGACGCGATCGGCCAGCATCTGCGCGGACATTTCCGTGGGCGGGGCGCCGGCGCCCGTTGCGGTCTTGCCCTCGTTCGCGGCGACGACGCCGGCGCTGCCGCCCTTGATGCCGGCAAGGATGCCGCACATTTCCGTGCGCACGTCCTCCTGCTTCGCCATGACACCGGCGCGCAGATTCGCGCGCATCTGCACCGTGGCCAGCGGGCCGTCGGTGGTGGCCGTCGCGATGATCTGGAACGAACGTCGGTTGACGCTCTGCGGCTGTTCGAGCAGCATGTTGCCCGCTTCCGGCTCTGCGGCGAGCACATCGTACCCGCGGGCGAGCACGAGGCCGCGCAACTGATTGATCGCGTCGGCCTTGGAGAGCTCCGCGATGCTCTGCGTCGCGGTGAACTTGAGACCGGTGATCGCGTTGCCGTTCTTCACGAAGGTTGCTTCGCACGTCTGCGCGCGGAGCGACGCGCCCGAGAGCAGCAGCGCGGTCACTCCGGCCATGCTGGCGCGCACCAGCCATCCACCCTGTTGATCCACTGATCGATCGCCTCGAAAGAGAGTGCACGGCGATGGAGCGGACAACGGGCTGTTGTCGCCGGAACCGCCGCTGATCGGCGGCGTCGGTCACGCCGCACGAATCCGGCGAACCTACGGAATCGTCGTGGGGCAAGTCGTCGGGCGGTGGTGAACGGTCGATGTGTGGTGACGAACCGTGGTGGCGCGCTGCAAGACGAGGCGCGGGCGTGCGGTCGCCCTCCCGGCACGTGCACCGCGCGGGGGGTTCGGCGCTATCGTCGCCGCGCGAAGGCAGCCTCCATCAGCACCTTCAGGTTCGGGTCGAGTCGCACGTCCGTCGGCTCCACCGATGCGGCGATGGTGAATTCGTGATGCGTCGCGTTCACCTCGACCCGCTCGATGGTGGGCGCGGCCTGCCCCGCCACGTACACGCCGACCTCGATCGGCATGCGGAACACGCGCCCCGCGCGCGGCGTCTGGTCCAGGACGATGCGCACCGCCTTGGCCTCCGCATCGTAGCGCCAACTGCCGACGAGCCGGAACGTGTCCGGCTGATAGAGCCACTGGTCGAAAAACCAGCCCAGCTCACGCCCCGACGCGTCCTCCATGGCCCGGCGGAAATCGGCGGTGGTGGCGGAACCATTGAAGTGCCGCGCGTAGTAGGTACGGATCCCCTGGCGAAACGTCTCGTCGCCGAGGACGCCGCGCAGCATGTGCAGTGTCCAGCTCCCCTTCTGGTACGTCTGGGAGCTCGTGACATCCTCCATGCGCGCAAGGTTCTTGTGCACGATCGTGTAGTCCGGATGCGAGGCCGAATACGCCATCACGCTCTGCCGGCTGGACTCGAGGCCACGCACGAACTCGTCGCGCCCGTACGCGTGCTCGATGTAGAGCAGCGTGAAGTACGTCGCGAAGCCCTCGCTGAGCCAGACGTCGTCCCAGTCCGACTCGGTGACCGCATTGCCGAACCACTGATGGGCAATCTCGTGGATGACGACGTTGCGCCAGCGTACGCTGCGCGTCCCCGTCACCGAATTCTCGCTGTAGAGAATCGCGGACGCGGCTTCCATGCCGCCGCTGACGCTGTTGGACTGGATGTTGGCCAGGCGTTCGTACGCAAACGGACCCACGTAGTCGCTGTAGAACGCCAGGGCACTCTTGGTGGGTGTGGCGAAGTCGGCGAAGCCGGCGTCGCGATCCTGCGGGTACACCCACGTCTCGATCGGCTTGCCCTCGAACGTGTCGACGCGTTGCATTGCGAACCGTGCCGCGCCCAGCACGTAGAGCCAGGGCGCGATGGGTACCGAGTTCTTCCAGTGGGTACGACGCCGACCGCCGGGCACGTCGGTGAGCTCCACCTGGACGCCGTTCGAGACGATCTGGTAGTGACTGGGGGCGGTGACGATGAACTCGCTCGTCGCCTTGTCGTACGGATGGTCGATGGTGGGAAGCCAGTGGCGCGCCTTGTTGGGCCAGTTGTCGCTGAAGAACGTGCGGTCGCCGTGCTTGTTCAGGCCGATCTTGAGCCCCGTCGCCGGCGTGCCGCGGTAGCGCACGCGAAGTTGCGCGCGCTGCGCGATCGTCGGTGCGCTGGCGAGGGGTACCAGGAGCACATCGTCGCGATGCGTGAAGGGGAGCGCGACGCCGTCAAGCGTCACCGCGGACACCGTCATGCCCGTGCCCGAGAGCGCGGCGGTGGTACCCACGAGATCCAGGCGCACCGCTCGCATCCCCGCGGCCACGAAGCGCACGTCCAGCGCCAGCTCACCCGCGATCGCATCGGTCGTATCCGAGAGCTCGAGCGTGAAGGCGTAGTTGAGCGCGTCGATGCCGGGATTCTTCGGATACGTATCGACCATCGCCATCGGAGACAGGAACGCGCTCAGCAGTACGGCGCGTGCACGGGTGCAGCGGAACGGCGATCTCATCGACGGGCCCCCGTCGTGGGCATTGTCGGGGCGACGGGCGGGCGCAACTGCACCAGTCCGGGCTCGGCGATGGTACGCTGCACGTCGGCGATGCGTGTGGGGACGAAGCCGCTCAGGTTCTCCACGCCGGTGGCCGTGACGAGTGCGACGTCTTCGATGCGGATGTACAACCGCTCCTCCGGAATCCAGATCATCGGGTCGATGGTGAACACCATTCCCGCCTGCAGCGGCACGCCGCGGATGCGCCCGACATCGTGCACGGCCATGCCGACCGGATGCTGGAAGTGGCCGCGAAACGCGACGCCTCCTTCCACCGCGCGCTGGTGCGCCGGCGACACAAAGCGCTTCCCCGCCAGGTACGTCGTCATGTCGCGCGCGGCGCTGTCGAGCACCTGATCGGAGGTCACGCCGGGACGGATGTAGCGGAACAGCGCGTCGCGATAGGCCACGATGTACTCGTAGAGTGCCGTCTGCGTCGCGCTGAAGGTCCCGTTTACCGGCCAGATGCGCGTCACGTCACTCGTGTAGTAGCGGTAATCGGGCGCGTAGTCCATCAGCACCAGGTCGCCGGTGCGCAGGGTGTCGGCCTTGCGGAAGTAGTGTCCGAGAAACGCATTGGTCCCGCCGGCGATGATCGACGCGTAGCCATCACCGCGCGCGCCGTGCAGGTGAAAGACGTACTTGGCCGCCGCATCGAGCTGGTACTCCATGACGCCCGGCTGCGTCGAACGCATCGCTTCGATGATGCCGAGTCCTGCCAGCCGCGTCGCTTCGCGAATGAGTGCGATCTCGGTGGCGCTCTTGATCTGCCGCATCGCATCGAGCGCGGGCGAGAGATCGCGCACGGTGAACTGCGGGAAACGCTCCGCGAGCAGACGCACGGTGTGCGCTTCGCGCGACGGCCGGCCGTCCCACGGATCGCTGGCCGCGCGAGCCTGGCCGGCCAGCAGCTCATCACGACTGTCGTTGCCGGCTTCGGCCGGACTGAGCGGCGTGTACAGCGCGAGGGCGGGCGGGCGCAGCAGGTCGGCACCGGTGAGATCGGCCGCGAGATACTCGAGCGCGCGCACCTGCTCGACGCCGGTGAGTTGCCGCACGAGTGCGGCATCTTCTGCGGAGAGCATCTTGCCTTCACTGCGCTCGCGCGCCTCGTCGCGGTGCGGGAGATAGAGCGTGGTCGTGCGCGAGCGTCCGTTGAGCAGGAGATACGCGTGTGCGGACTCGACACCCGAGAGATAGTAGAACTCATTCGACTGCCGGAACACGCTGAAGCCCGGCGAGCCGGTCGCGCCCGGCACCAGTGCGACCGCCTGCGCGCCGATGGCGTCGTAGATCCGTGCACGGCGGGCGGCGAGCTCTGTCGGCGAGAAGTCCGTCTGGTACCACACGGTCTCTTGCGCGCCCGCGGCGACGGTGGTGAGCACGAACAGGGGTGCGGCGAGGCACCACGTGCGGAGTCGCATGGGGCGGGGGCGGGTGGGAGACGGCGCAGTCGCGACAGCAGGAGCGACACCCGAAGAGCATACCGTGCGCCGAGCGAATGAGCCATGCAGTGGCCTCTGGTGACACCACGCCCCCGCGGGAGCCCGCGAACCCGGCGCACGCCATCTGCGTTCACTCGCTGGGCACCACGTGTGATGCTGTTCCGGTGTCCGTCCCCCCTCCCGCCTCCTCGTGTTCATCCATCTGCCTCCGCGACGCCGCGGGGTCTGGCGCGCTTCGTGGGCCCTGCGTGCCGCCGCGGTCTGCCTGACGGCCAGCTGCACGCTCGTCCGCGCCGCATCAGCTCAGGCCACGGGCACCATCACCGGGCGCGTCACCGACGCCGACAATGGGCAACCGATCGCCGGTGCCCAGCTCTCACTGGCCGGTACGTCACTCGGGCGCGCAGCCGGCGAAGACGGCCGGTTCAGCATTCCCGGCGTTCCCGTGGGCACTGCGCTCGTGGTGGTGCGGCGCATCGGCTACACGCAGCAGCAACGCAGCGTCGTCGTGCGTGCCAACGCCACCGCCACCGTGGACTTCCTGCTGGCCAAGAGCAGCGTCTCGCTCTCCGGTGTCGTCATCACCGCGACCGGTGAGGAGCGTCGCAAGGAGGTCGGCAACGCCGTGACCACCGTCGGCACGGCCGACTTCGAACGTGGTGGTGTCGGCAACACGCAGCAGATCCTGCAAGGGCGTTCGACCGGTGTCACCGTGCTCGCCAACGGCGGGACGCCGGGTGCCGGCGGCACGATCCGCCTGCGCGGCGTGAACAGCATCACGCAGGGCAATCGGCCGATCATCTATGTCGACGGCATCCGCATCTTCAATGGCAACTCGCCGACGGGTGTCTCGAGCCGACAGTCGGTTTCGCCGCTCAACGACATTCCCGCGGCCGACATCGAGCGCGTGGAGATCGTGAAGGGACCGGCGGCCACCACGCTCTACGGCACCGAAGCCTCCGGCGGGGTGATCCAGATCTTCACCAAGCGCGGGCGCGACGGCCCACCGCTCTGGACGCTGGATGCCAATCAGGGGATCAACAGCATGGGCGACTTCGGCCCGCGCAGCGATCCGACGCGGATGTTCCTGCGGGAGTGTCGCGGGCCCAACGTGCAGGATGCCACGGGCACCCCGTTCGTCGACCCGACGTGCCCGGCCAGCGGAAGCTGGCTGCGCAACGGATCGCTCGGCCGCTTCTCGCTCGGGGTCCGCGGCGCGAGCGGGGGGATCAGCTACGGTCTGTCGGGCAACTTCGAGGATGAGACAGGCGTCATCGCCTACGGACGCAACCGTACCGGCGGCGCGCGGCTCAACCTCGGGCTCACTCCGAGCAAGTCGCTGACGCTCGCGCTCAACAGTGCGTGGCAGCGACGCGCCACGGAGATGATCTCCGACGGCAACAGCGCCGACGCGTTCATCCTGAACGTGTCGCGCGGGCCGGGCTCCAACTTCCGCGGTGGTGACGCATGCGCCGGCGTCACGGGCACCGTGTGCGTCAACAACGCGACCATCTTCTCCAAGGACAACACCATCGGCGGCGATCACTTCATCGTCGGCGGCACGGTCACGTGGGCGCCGCTGGCGGCGCTCTCCAATCGCCTGGCCGTGGGCATCGACTACAACAGCACCGACCAGCGCACCGTCAATCCGTTCGGCTACCAGCGCACGCCCACCGGGCAGTACTTCCAGACGCTGTGGAATCGCACGCTCGTGACGGTGGACTGGGCGAGCAGTTGGAAGCAGGCGGTCGGCACGCAGTGGGCGTTCACCTCGTCGGTTGGGGGGCAGCTCTTCGATAGTCGCCTGACCTCCACCGATCTGCAGGCCGACAACTTCGCCGGCCCCGGCACGCCAACGCTCGTCTCCGGCTCGCTCCGGCAGATCACCGACGTGAACCAGCAGCGCGTGATCAACGCCGGGCTCTTTGCGCAGCAGATGATCGGCTGGCGCGATCGGCTGTTCGTGACCGTCGGCACGCGGGTCGACGGCAACAGTGCATTCGGCCGCAGCTTCGGGCTGCAGAACTACCCCAAGGTGAGCCTCGCCTATGTGCTCTCCGACGAGGCGTTCTGGCCGAAGTGGTTCGAGACGTTCAAGCTGCGCGGCGCGCTCGGCGAGGCAGGCAAGGCGCCCGGCGCGTTCGACGCGACGCGCACGTGGAATCCCATCGCGGCCGAAGGCGGTCTGTCCGCCTTCACGCCGGGCCAATTGGGCAATCCTGACCTGGGCCCCGAGCGCACGCGCGAGACGGAGGCCGGCTTCGATGCCGGGTGGCTCGATGGGCGCCTCGGCCTGGTGATGACGTGGTTCAGCGCGCGCACCACCGACGCGATCATCAACGTCGCGTATCCGCCGTCGCAGGGCTTCGCCGCGAATCAGCCGGAAAACGTCGGCGTCATCGAGAACGAAGGACTCGAAGCCGCGCTGACGGCGTCCGTGCAGCCTGTCCGTTGGGCCCGCCTTGACGCGCGACTGCAATACACGCGCACCCGCGGACAAGCGGTCAACCTCGGTGGCCGCACACTGACGATCGACGCGCTCTCGCGCAGCTACATCCGTGAAGGGCTGCCGCTGCCGGCGTACGTCGGACGGAAGGTGACCAATCCGAACGCATTCGCTGCCCCCATCATCCAGGAAGACACGTTCCTCGGCGCCACCTTCCCCGAGCACATCGTCAATCCCACCCTCACGCTGACGCTGCGCGATCGGGTGGTGCTCGAGGCGATCGGCGAGATCCAGCGCGGCGGGCATCTCGTGAATGCCAACGGTTTCCAGAATGCGGGACTCGGTATCTGGCAGCCGTGCTTCGCCGCGCAGCGGGCGCTCCGCGAGGCCGCCGCCGGCAACGCGGCCGCATTGAACACGGTCACGGCGCTCGATCGCATGCGGTGCGCGATCAACGCCGCCGATCGCGACTACAGCTTCTGGGTCGAGAACAGCGATTTCTTCAAGCTGCGCAGTCTCTCGCTGTCGTGGGACGTCCCGCCGCGCTTCGTACCGCGTGCACGCTCGGCGACGGTACAGGTGACGGGTCGCAATCTCTTCGTGCAGACGAACTACACCGGCACCGATCCCGAGGTGGCCGACCAGCGCACGAGCACGTTCTCGCGCCGCGACTATTACAACATGCCGCCGTACCGGACCTTCCTCCTCAGCGTGCGGACGACGTTCTGATGCCCACTCGACTCTCTCCTGCGGCGCGCAGTGTCGCGCGCGCGGCCACGCTCGTGGTCACCACGCTGCTCATCGGTTGCGATCTGACCGTCACCAATCCCGGTCCGCTCCTCGACGAAGACCTCGACGTCCCGCAAGCCATTCCCGCGCTGGTGAACGGGATGGGCGGTGATCTCTCCAACGCGATCGGCAACTACCTCACGCGCGGCTCACTCGCCGCGTTCGAAGTCAATCACTCCGGCAACTTCGCCGCCGAGCGGCAGTTTGCCACGGGCGTCATCCGCCCCGAAGACGTCAATGGGGACTGGGCGCGCATGCAGACGGCACGCTTCGTGGCCGAGGACGGACTGCGGCGCATGCAGCGCGTGCTGGGCCCGGCGTTCGAGACCAACCCCAACACCACGCGCGCCTATCTCTACGCCGGCTTCGCCAATCGCTTCCTCGGCGAGAACGTCTGCAATGCCGTGATCGATGGTGGTCCGTCACAGCCGAGCAGCGAGCACTTCGTCCGTGCGGACAGTCTCTTCACGCGGGCGCTCACGCTCGCACGCGCGCAGAACAACGCGGCGCTCACCAACGCCGCACTCGCCGGGCGCGCGCAAGTGCGCGCATGGCTGGGGCGGTGGCCCGACGCCACCACCGACGCCGCGCTGGTGCCGGCCACCTTCCGGCACAACGCGGTGTTCTCCACCAACACCGCGCGTGAGAACAACGATCTCGCCAACCAGACCATCACGCGGCGCGAAGTGACCGTCTTCAACACGGTGTGGGTCGCCACGCCCGACTCCCGCGTGCCGTACGACACGGTGCGCACGGCGACAGGCGGCTTCCAGACTGGGCAGGATGGCGCGACGCGCTTCTTCCGGCAGCGGCGCTACCTCACGTTGGGCGATCCCGTCGCACTCGCCCGCGGACAGGAGATGCTGCTCTTGCGCGCCGAGGCCGCGCTGCGCGCCAACGACGCCACCGCGGCAATGACGTTCATCAATCAGGAGCGGGCGACGTACTCGTTGGCGGCGCTCACCGCGGCGTCGGTGGAGGCGGCGTGGATCATTCTGCAGCGCGAGCGCGGCGCCGTGCTCTGGCTCGAGGGGCGCCGCTTGTGGGATCTGCGGCGCTGGCTGGCGGAAGGGCGCAATACGCAGTTGCAGGGTCGGAGCGCGTGTGTGCCCATCAGCCTGGAAGAGCGTGGCGCCAACCCGAACTTGAGCGGCAACTGATCACGGGGCGCGTGGTGCGTCGCGTGGTCCGGCGTGGCGTACGCTACCGCGCGGTGGTCGATGATGTTGCATCACCAACGCGCGGTGGTGCGGGCATCACGATGCGAAAGCCAATGTGCGACGCGCCCGTGTCCGGTGCCCCCGTACCGCGCGCGCTGACACGATACCCGCGACAGTACACGTCGCTGCAGAGAAAAGACCCACCGCGGATCACGCGTGTGGGCTCGCCTTCCGTGCGCGGGTCGAGCCCCCGCTCGGGTCCCGTTGGATCGATCGCCGGGCGCTGCGCCGCGCGGCGGGCGTACGTGTCGGGGCGGTACCAGTCCGCCGTCCACTGCCAGACGTTTCCCGCCATGTCGTACAGACCGTAGCCGTTCGCGGCATACCGCCCCACCGCGACCGGCTCGGCGGGGTGTGCAGGAAACGCGCCTGCATAAATGTGTGCCTGCGGATGTGCGGCATCGTGCGGCGCATCACCCCAGGCATGCGCGGCGCGCTCGCGCCCTCCGCGCGCGGCAAACTCCCACTCGGCTTCGGTGGGGAGGCGGCCGCCCTTCCACCGCGCGTAGGCCATCGCGTCTTCCCACGCGACCTGCACCACCGGGTGGCGCGCCTTGCCGGTGAGATCGCTCTTCGGGCCACTCGGGTGGCGCCAGTTCGCACCGGGTACCCAGCGCCACCAACGCGAGACATCGCGGAGATCCACCGTGCCGCTCGCGGGAGTGAACACGAGCGATCCTGGCACGAGCGATTCGGCGGGCGGCGGTGGTGACCCAGGGGGCAGTCCCCGCATGATCTCCGCGAGCACCGGGACACGCTCGGCCACGGTCACATAGCGCGTCGCGTCGACGAACGCCGCGAAGTCGGCGTTGGTCACCGTGTGCACTTGCATGTAGAAGCCGCGTACGCGCACGCGATGCACCGGTCGCTCGTGCGGCAGGGCGAGTGCGCCATCGTCACCCATGGTGAACGTGCCGCCGGGGATCCACACCATGCCGTCAGGCGCGGGTCCCGGCGCGTCGGCGCGCGGCGACGCGGGCGGTGTGGCCTCGGCGTCCGGTACGCCCGATCGTGTCGCGTCGCGGTCCGCCGGCGTGCAGCTCGCCATGCAGACGACCGCGAGGCGCTGGACGAAGCGATGAGTGATGCGCACGCGGCGAATCTAGCGATGGGCGCCGTCACGCCGTAGCGTTGCCGCGTGCGTCGCGCCGTGCTCCTCCTCGTCCTCACTGCGCTTGGCGATGCGCCAAGACCGCGCACACAGCCCGCGCGTCCCAACATCGTCTTCGTGCTCGTCGACGATCTGCGATGGGACGACATCCGGGTTGCCGGCCACCCGTTCGTCGAGACGCCGCACATCGATCGGTTGGCCGCGGAGGGCGCCCGTTTTCTCAACGCCTTCGCCAGCACACCGCTGTGCAGTCCGAGTCGGGCGAGCATTCTGACCGGCCAGTACGTCCGCACCAACGGCATCGTCGACAACACCGCGCGCGACGCGGCGAGCCATCGTCTCGAGACCTTTGCCATCCCGCTCGAGGCAGCGGGCTATACCGACGTGCTCACCAATGAGGTCGTCTCGTTCATCAAGGACACCAGTCGTGCGCCGTTCATGGTGTTCCTCGCACACAAGGCGCTGCACCCCAACATCGTGCAGACCAATGATGGCACGCGCGGCGCGATGGCCGCCGGTCAGCCCGAAGGCTTTGTGCCCGCGCCGCGTCACGCGGGACGGTACGCGACGGCCACCGTGCCGCGACGCCCGAATGCGCTCGTTGCTCCCGTGCGCAAACCGGCGCTCGAGCGGCGCATCCCCGGATTGCCGCCGCTCTCACCGGCCACCGGCACCAGCGATACGGACATTCGCGCGCGACTCGAAATGCTGCTCGGCGTCGACGAATCGCTCGGTCGCCTCGTGGCCACGCTCGACTCGCTCGGGCAACTCGACAATACGATCGTCGTCTTGACCAGCGATCATGGCTATTTCTACGGCGAGCACGGACTCGACCAGGAACGCCGGCTCGCCTACGAGGAGACGGCGCGCATTCCGCTCATCATCCGCTTCCCGCGCCTCGTGCGCGCGGGGACGACGCCCGCGCAGCTCGTGCAGACAATCGATTTCGCGTCGACCCTGCTCGCGATGGCGGGCGTACGCGACCGCGTCCCCCGGCAGGGGACCTCGCTCGTGCCCGTGCTCGATGGCAGTGCACGCGCATGGCGCTCGTCGGTGTTTCTCGAGTACTACACGGACATCGTCTTTCCGCGCACGCTCACGATGGGCTACGACGCCGTGCGCACGACGCGCTACACTTACATCGTCTATCGCGAGTTGCTGGGCATGGAGGAGTTGTACGACCTCGAGCGCGACCCGTACCAGATGTACAACCTGATGGGTACGGCGCATGGCGATTCGGTGCGCCCCATCGTGCAGGCAGAGCTCGAACGGCTCAAACGCGACGCGTTGCCGGCGCGGTAGCGAAGACCGGTGCGCGCGACGTGGGCGCGACACCGCTCCGCACGATCCGCTGCTGCAGGGGCATGGCCGCCCCTCCCGATGCAGTGTGCCCCTCGCCGCGTGCACGATGGCAGGATTTCCCGGCAGACGACGCGTCCTGGATATCCCGAACGTCTCCGACCGTCCTCCGCCCGAGCCACCAGCCATGCGTCCGTCGCGCGCACTCCTCTGTTGCCTGACCGCCATCCTTGCCGCCTGTCAGACCGACACCAGCCACTCACCTACCGGGATCGAACCCACCGCGCCTCCCGTGCTCAACGGCGGCGCCACCTCGGACTGGACCGCTACGACGCTGACGCTGCCGGCTGGCGTCTGGACGTCGAGCGGTGCCCGCTCGATCGACGATTCCGGCCGAGTGGTCGGCTTTGTCACCGTCTCGGGCACGAAGTACCGCCCGGTGCGATGGATCAACGGGGTCCCGTCGTTCATGGTCGTTCCCACGTCGTCCCACTGGGCAATGCCCAATGCAATCAACCGCACCGGCGACGCTGTGGTCGGTCAGGTGCAGTGGATCTCCGGCAACCAGAGTACGCCAGTACAACCCGCGCGCTGGTTCTATCCGGGAACGATCACCACGCTGTCCACGCTCGGCCACGATGGCTGGGCCATGGACATCAATTCGGCGCGCATCGCGGTCGGCACCTCGCGCGCGACGTCGGGCGGTCAGCAGCGTGCGGTCAAGTGGAGTGCGGCGGGCACCATCACCAACCTGCATCCGGCTGCCGCGACGTGGAGCCGCGCGCAGGGCATCAACGAGCAGGGTGAAGTCGTCGGCGTCGTCAGCCTCTCGGGGCAGGTGCACGGCTGGAAGTGGAATGCCAATAATGTCGGTAGTGACCTGGGCGTCGTGCTCAACGCGGAAGTGCCCGAGATCAATTCGACCGGTGAGGCGATCGGCACCGCCGTGGTCAACGGCATCTCGCAAGCCGTGATGTGGACACCGAACACCACCATGCTCGCGTTGGGCGCTGGCGCCGGGTCGATCGGCACGTCGGTCAGCGAGGGGCGTCGCTACATCGGCGTCAACGGGCTGGCGGCATGGACGAGACGCGCCGGCCCCGTGGTCACGCTGCCCACGGCGTCGGGTGCCGGATCGAGCTTCGCGCGCGACGTCAATCGCTGCGGGCGCATCGTCGGTCACGCATCGGGTGGGTCACTGACGATGCAGATGCCTGTGCTGTGGTCGACGGCCTCGTGCGATCCGTGAGCCAGGCGCGTGCGTTCACGACTCACGGTCGGTTGAGCACGAGCACATCCGCACTTTCGATGAACGTCGCGACGTAGATGTCGCGACGGCGGTCCCCGTCGACATCGCCCATCTCCACTTCGATACCCTGTACGACGATCGGGGTGGGGAAGGTGCCAACGGGGGGCGCGGTGAAGAGACCACGGCCATCGTTGAGAAAGACGGACAGCGCGCTGCTGGGGAAGGCGGTGCCCACGAAGTCGGCATCACCGTCGCTGTCGATGTCGCCGAACTCGAGGTCGATGAAACCCGACGCGCTCGCCGGGAGCCCCGGATCGGTCACATCCTCGAAGCGGCCGCCGCCCGCGTTGCGCAACAGCCGTGGGCGCGGATTGCCGTTGGCAAAGATCACGTTGGCAAAGGCCATGTCGAGGTCGCCGTCGGCGTCGATATCGGCCAGCGACACGTTGCGCGTGGCCTCCGGCGCCGCGCGCACGGGGAGTGCGGGCGTGCTCGGGGCAAAGCGCGCGCGCCCGTCGTTGAGCAGGAGCACGTTCGCGCCGCCGGACTCGTTGCCGACGACGAGATCGAGATCGCGGTCGCCGTCGACATCACCGAGTACCACGTCCTGCGTGACATCCCCGCGCGCCGGCACGGCACCCATCGATTCGGCGAAGCGTCCGGTGCCGTCGTTGAGCAGCACGGTCTCGGGGCCGGCGTTCCCCAGCACGAGGTCGAGATCGCCATCCCCATCGAGATCGCCGGCGGCGACCGCGTTGGCTTCGGTGACCACGGGGATGCGCGAGGAGGCGTCGGTGAAGCGCGCGCCGCCGTCGTTGAGATAGTACTGATGTTTGGGCGCCAATCCGGTGCCGGGGATGTCATCCTCCGCAACGAGCACCAGATCGAGATCGCCATCGCGGTCGAAGTCACCGACGGCGATGTCTTCGTAGTCGCGCACGACTTGCGGGAGGCGCGTGCGATCATCGGTGAAGCGCCCCGCGCCGGAATTGAGCAGGATCAGCGATGCCTCGCCTTCCCGCGCCACGACGATGTCCAGATCACCGTCGCGATCGAGGTCGGCCATGGTGGCCTCCATGCTGCGCCCCGCCAGCACACTCGTCGGCAGCGCGCCGGCATCGGCGGCGACGAGGCGGAAGGGGGGCGTCGTCGGCGTGGGCGGCGGTGGCGCGGGTGGTGGTGTCACCGCCGGTGGTGGAGGCTCGCTGGTCGTTGCGGTCGATGCACCGCACGCCGCCAGCGCTCCGGTCACCACCACGATCGCCACCGCAAAGGTCACGCCGGTACGGTCACCCAGTGATGCCGTGCACATCGCCTTCTCCGTTGGGCAGGAGACGTCATGAGGACACGGGGTGATGCTACCGCGTGCGACACCGTACACGTGCCGACCCGACACGGTCCGCTCGCAGACGCGCCGCAGTGCGTGACCCCGCGCGTCGCCTATGACCGCACACGAGGGGCGAAGGGTTTACTCGTGTCTCACATCACGATCACGCGGCGACGCGTGTGCGCCGGGTATCGCCCACGGGCGCGCCGTACACGAGCGCGGAGACGGCAGACTGCCAGGCCTCACGCGTGCGCGCGGTGAACGGCGACCCCGAACCGATCTCGAGCGCCCAGAGCAAGGCGGCGGCGATCACATCGGGATGGGCGCCCGGAACCTGCCACGCATTCGCGCGTTGGCCGAGTGCATCGACGACGAGCGCAAGCGTCGCCTCGTCGTCGAGCTGTACGACCATTGTATCGACCATGCGCAGCAGCGTGGTGCCCCGCGTCAGCATATAGGCCGACGAGTACCGGGGCGCGAGCGACGGATCGAGCTCGAATACACGCTGCGAGAAGACGATCGCCGCCACATCAGCGATCAGCGCGACGCGCGCCCAACTGCTGCGGACGAGTCCGCACTGCGCCAGCGTCAGCACGACCGCCGCCGGCGCCGCCGCGCGACGAGGGCGAGACACAGCGCACCACCACTGGCGAGCATTGCCATGCTGCGTGGTTCGGGTACGACGGTCGTGGAGTTGAACCGCGCCACGAACTCGGCGTCCCGTCCCTGTTCGACGCCCCACCCGCATCCGACGACGACCGACGCGGTACACGACGTGATCACTGCCGCGCCGCCCGCATAGGAGTCGACGAGCACCCCTCCACTCGCTGCGCGTCCGTGCTGCACGGTCCCGACCGCCTGCTCGAGAAACGCGACATACTGCTCGCCAGCCATTACAGGGAGGACGTTCGTGACGAACGCCTCCTCGATGAACGCGCCCGGAGGGCCCTGGCGCGACGCGCTCGCGTACAGGACGTCGCCGACGCCCGCGGACCCGTTCCACCGCATCAATGCGCCGCGGATAGTCGCCGGCGTCGGCCCGCTGGCACGCAGGAAGAAGGAGAAGCCGATGAGTGACGTGGCGCCCACCGGGACGGTGAAGGTCTGGCCGAAGCGTGGCACCGTGACCGCACTGATCCGCTCGCCGGTGCGGGTATCGATGACTTGCGCGTGGCCACTGTGCGTGACCCCGGCCGTCGCGAGCAACGCGCCAGCGAGAAGACGTGGAATGGTGCGCAGCCGTGTGTGCGCCCCTGGGACTTGAGACATGAGATTGGCTCCGGGGAGTCGACGAGACATGGTCACGGGGTGTGACCAGGGGGACGTACGGAGCCTCGCTCGTCCGGCGGACATAGAACGCCGGCCAAGTTGTGGCCGTGCGCTGTTGGCTCGACGAGCAGCGGACGTGGCGTCGCCTTCGGCCGGACACGACCGCCCGACGTGCTGCCCGCCCGCGCGGTGATCCTGCCACGGCCCGAGACGCGTGGTCCCCCCTCCGGTCACTTTCACCCGCCACCGTCCGTAGGTGCGGCGCATGTCAGCCACACGTATTGCCCGCGACTGGGCGCCACTGGCGGGTCTGCTGGCGCTGGGGGTCGTGCCAACGATCGCCGGCATCGTACGCCTGCACGACATTGCTGCGCTCTCCGAGACGGCCGCGACCGCCCGCTTTCATGCGGCACCGGTTCCCATCGTGCTGCATGTGATCGGAAGCCTCGTATTCGCACTCGCGGGCGCGCTGCAGTTCGCCCCCCGGCTGCGCCGCCGGCCCGGGCTGCATCGCAGGCTGGGCCGGGTGGCCCTGCCGGCCGGTGTCCTCTCCGTGATGTCCGGGCTCTGGATGACGCTGACCTACCCGTGGCCTCCCGGCGATGGTCACGCACTGTTCGCCATACGCCTCGTGGTTGGCGCCGTCATGCTGGTGCAGTTGCTGCTGGGTGTTGCTGCCATCCGGCGTCGCGACTTCGCGTTGCACGGCCGTTGGATGACGCGCGCATACGCGTTGGGGATGGGCGCCGGCACGCAGGTACTCACGCACCTGCCGGTCGCACTCATGGGGATCACGCCAGGCGTGACGCTCCGTGCCGTCCTCATGGCGACAGGCTGGGGGATCAACGCGATTGTGGCGGAATCGCTCATTCGTGCGCGCGCCGGCCCGTCGCGCAGCGGCGCCCGCTCACTCCCCGTCTCCCGCGCACGTCGGCCCGTTCGCGCGTGACGTCGATGCGCGCGCCCGGTTGGACATCGGTGCGCGTCGTCCTGCACGCGCACGAGTAGCGCGGGGGGAGAGGGGACGCTGACGGCACGCGGGGCTGCCGGCGCGCTCTCGCACCACGCTCACGCCATCGGTCGTCACGTCGTATACTCGGCCATCTCGACGAGCATGCGCATCGCGACTCTGGCGTACACACCGAGTCCTCCCAGGCCGACGGCGCATCCGGTTGCGTCCGGGGCTTCGGCAGCACGCGCCGTGGCATGTGACGCACACGCGGCGGCGGTGACGTGAGCATCGCCCATCGACGAGGTGGCGGGCGCAGTGGCGTCGAGATCCGCGTGGTGCTCGACACCGGCACGGCACGCCTGCCGTTGCACGTGCAGGTGTATCGACAACTGCGCGAACACATCCTGCGCGGTGCCCTGCGCCCCGGCACGCGGCTCCCCTCGGCACGCACGCTGGCGGCCGACCTTCGTGTCTCGCGCAATACGGTGGAAGCCGCGCTCGCGCAGCTCACGGTCGAAGGGTTTCTCGAACGACGCGTGGGCGCGGGCACGGTGGTGGCGGGGTCGGTCCGCGAGGTGGTGCCGTTCGCGGCCGTCGCCGGCGATGAGTCGTCTGCACTGCCTGCGCCGTCCGGGCCACCGTCGGCATCGCTGTCGGTGCGCGGCCGATTGCTCGCCACACTTGGCATCACCGAGATCGAAGAGGACCGCGTCTCGACACCGGGCGCGAGCGATGCCCGTGGTTTTCCCAGCGACGCGTGGCAGCGATTGCTCGCGCGCCGCGCACGCGATGGCGGCTATGCCATGTTGCGCGCATCCGATGCCTTCGGGGTGCGCGCGCTGCGAGACGCCATTGCCGACTACGTGCGGCTCACGCGTGGTGTGCGCTGTGATGGAAGCCAGGTCGTCATCGTGAGCAGCACCCAGCAAGCCATCGACCTGGCGAGCCGCCTGCTGCTCGATCCCGGCGATGGCGCGGCGGTGGAAGAGCCGTGCTATCCGAGTGCCCGCGCTGGCCTGCGGGCGGCGGGAGCCGTAGTGCACCACATCCCCGTCGATGCGGATGGTATACAGGTGGAGGCGCTGGCCACTCACGACACCGTGCGACTCGTCTACGTGACGCCCTCGCATCAGTATCCGCTTGGCGTCACGATGTCGCTGGCGCGCCGGTTGGCACTGCTGCAGTGGGCGCAAAGCAGGCGTGCGTGGATCATGGAGGATGACTACGACTCCGAGTTCCGCTATGCCGGTCGGCCCATCGCCGCCCTGCAGGGGCTCGACACGCACGGATGCGTGCTCTATGTCGGGACCTGGAACAAGGTGCTCTTCAACGGACTGCGCGTGGCATATCTCGTGGTACCACCAGCACTGGTGGAGCCGTTCGCGGCCGCTCGGCGACTTACCGACGGGTTCTCGTCGCCGATGCTGCAGACGGTGCTCGCCGATTTCCTCGCGGGGGGACACTTCGCCGCGTATCTGCGGCAGGCGCGGGCGCACTTCGAACAGTGTCGGGACGCCCTCGTGCAGTCGATTGCGCGGGAGTGGGGCGACGTGGCGCGCGTCGGGCCGCACGACACCGGCCTGCATCTTGTCGTTCACCTCCCGGATCACATCGACGACGTGCGGCTCGCGCGCCGCGCGGTGGGGCATGGCGTGGGAGTGGGACCGCTCTCCCGGCACTACGCCGCCGCATCGTCCGCGCGCGGTCTGCTGCTTTCGTACGGCGGCGCGACGCCGGCGTCGATCGAACGCGGCGTCGCGGCGCTGGCCCCGCACGTGCGCGAGGCGGTCGCCGTGCGCCGGCGGTGACGAGTGCTGGCTCGCACGCAGTCTGCGGCATCGACCTGCCGACTGCTGCGCGCCCGGCAGGTCAGTCGCTCATCGGACGCGCTCAGCCGGCTGCGTTGCGCACACGAATGAGCTTCCCATTGGTGTCATCGGTGAGCAGGTAGAGCTCACCACTCGGACTCTGCACCACCTCGCGCACACGATCGCGGGCGTTCACGAAGAGCTCTTCGGCACTCACCACCGTCTCGCCGTCGATCCGCAGCCTCCACACGCTGCCCGGCCCGAGCCCGCCGACGAGCAGATCGTGCTTCCACGCAGGGAACTCGTCGCCGGTGTAGAAGTGCAGCGCCGTTGGCGCCACGGTGTGCGCCCACGACCAGACGGGCGGTGTGAGCGAGTCGCGCGGCGTCGGCGGTGCGTAGGTGCTGTGCCGGTACGTCCCCGTGGTGCGCAGCGGCCAGCCGTAGTTGGCGCCGGCCTTCAGGATGTTGATCTCGTCGCCCTGGTTCGTGCCATGCTCGCTGAACCAGATGGTCCCCGTGACCGGATGCACCGTGAGCCCTTGCGCCGCACGAATGCCGAGCGCGTACAGCCCTCGCACTGCGCCGGGACCGAAGTCGGGATTGTCCGAGGGAATGCTGCCATCGGGATTGACGCGGTAGATCTTGCCCCGACGATCGGTCCGATCCTGCGCAATCGGCCAGGCGGGTTCGTCGCGCTCGTTGAAGAGTCGCTCGCCCACGGTGACGTACAGCTTGCCATCGACGCCAAACGCCAGGCCGCCGCCGAAGTGATGCCGCTCCGTCGTGTACGGCTCCGCGACGAGAATCGTGCGCAGATCGTGCAGCGAGTCATTGGCCAATCGCGCACGTGCCACCTTGGTGGTGCGTCCCCGCCCGCTCATGGCCGCATACGACAGGTAGACGAATCGGTTGGACGCAAAGGCGGGATCAATCACCACGTCGAACTTGCCCGTGTTGTCGCCACGACCGAACGCGCCCACGCTGTCGGCCATGTCGGTCGGGAAGCCGGCAATACGCGTCCGCGCGCGCGTCGTGAGGTTCACGCGCAGCAGGTCGCCCTCCTTCTCGCTGATGAGCGCGTCCGTGGCGGAGAGAAAGGCCATCCCCCACGGGCGCTTGAGCCCCTCCAGCACCACTTCCTTGACGGGGTGGGGCGGCACCGCGGGTGCCGTACCGCGCGGCACGGACGTCGCAATCTTGTCGACAATGACCCACCCCCCATCGACCTTGAGCAGGTTGAAGAAGTCGACGAAGGTGAGGTTCCTGATGCTGATCTCGGTACGCGCGCTGGCGATGGGCCCGACGATGTAGATGGAGGCGATGCGCGTGGCCAGCGTGCTGTCGCGCGCATGCGGTCGTGTGCCGCCCACGTACGCCTCCCGCGTCATGTCGACGAACTTGCCGTCGAGCGATCGCTTGAGGTGGAGCGACGGATGCATGGCGCGATTGAAGAGTGCCGTGTCGCCCACGGCCCACGCATCGAAGTACATCTGAATCGTGCGCTCCACGAGCTGCCGCTCGGTGAGGGGGGCGGGTTGGGCGTGCGTCGCGGTGGACAGCAACGCGATGGCCGCAGCGGAGATCGCAGTCCGAACCATGTACATGTCCGAAAGTGTCAGGGGGTCATCGGGCGCCGGAGCGCGCCAGACGTACGCGGCGGCAACGGGGTCCGTCTTGGACACCGATGCTGCGTGAATCAGTTGCCGAGCATGCCGACACCGGGAACGTGGTCGCCGCTCGGAGATCATGCTATTTCGCGGCGGTCGCCCGCGCCTGCTCCCACTGCTTCTGATAACCAGCGAGCGCAGCGAGCGCATTCGCATCCGTCGCAAAGCGCGCGCGCACCTGCTCGAATGCACCCCCTGCACGCGCACTGCCCAGCGTGGCCATCAGCAGCACATTGCTGAAGATGTCGTTCACATCGCCCTCCGCCATCGCACCCGCAAAGCGACGCTCGAGGATCGACCACGCCTGTTCGGCAGCGCCGAGCGTCGCGAGGAGGTTGGCCGCTGCGATGCGCGTGTCCCAGCGCGGGGTGGCCAGAAACCACCGCCGCGAGGTGGTGTCGGCAAAGACCTGCAATGCAATCGGGACGGCGCGCGCGTCGCCGAGTGCACCGAACCCTGCGAGCGCGGCGAGCACATTCTCTCCCTTCCACGATGGTTCACGCATGAGGGTGACCAGCGTGTCGAACACCCCGGGCCCGTTACCGCGCCCGAGTGCGATGGCGGCGGTGTAGTTTACGGTGTGAAATCGGTCACGCAGCAGCGGCCAGAGCAGTGGAGCATCTCGGGGATCCCGCGCTTCGCCGAGCATGGTCAGCGCCTGCGCCCGTACCCACGACGTATCGCGTTGAATGATCCCGAGGAGCGCTGCACGCGTTGACGCATCGATGCGCCCTGGCCGGTCGGCAGGCGGAGCACTCGTCACCCACCCCGTGAGGACGGTGAGTGCGGTCAGCCGCACGCGCCAGAAGAGTGTGTCGGCACTCAGCGCACGCAACACGGTGACGACACGCGACCGATCGGCGGCGTTCGTGCTGTCCGCGCGCAGCGCGGTGCCCAGCGCTCGAATGGCCAAGACCCGTCCCACAGGATCGGTATCGAACCGCGCCTGATGCACGAGCTCATCGACCGACCGGGGAAAGCGCAGCTCCTTGATCCACGTACCTTCACGATCGAAGCTGACGAGCGTCGGGCGCGCAGCCACGCGGAAGGTGAAGCGGTTCTCCGCGCGTGGTGTGAGTCGCACCGTCTCCACGCGATCGTCGAGCGCGATCGTAACCGGTCCCTGGAAGTACGTGACCTGCGGAAAGGCGGACGTGGTGTCACGTCGCTGCACCTGCCGCACAATCATCGTGAACGTCTGCGCCGTCGCGTTGTGCTGCGTGGAGACCTCGAACACCGGATGCCCCATGCGATGCACCCACTGCTCGAAGAACCACGCCAGCGACGCGCCGTGCGCCCGCTCCATGCTCCGCTGGAAGTCGACGGTCCGCACGGTACGTCCGGCATGCGCGGCAACGTACCCGCGAATGCCCCGCCACCACGCCGAGTCGCCCATCACGTGGCGCAGCATGTGCAACACCAGACCGGCGCGTGCCGAGGGATAGTTGTCGGTGGCGAACGCCACGCCATCGTCGGCGCGCGCCGGCACCACCGGGTGACGCACGCCGCCATTCCAGTCGGCGAGGTATGTCAGGTGATCGCCGCCCATGTGCCAGAGCAGGAACTCCGCACGGCTGTTGCGATACTCGTTGAACAGCCCGTCGAAGTAGTGGGCCAGTCCGCGCGCCAGCCACGCATCGCGCCAGTCGCCGGGCGACACGAGCCCACCAAACCACTGCGACGCCACGGCCTCCGCCTGCAGGCCATCCCACAACCATCGGTATTCGGCGTGCGTGCGCTCATCGTCTACCATGTTGTCGGTGAGGATCGGCAGTGCCGCAGCCCCTACGCCCCACGGTACGTCCTGCACGAACACCTGCGCGTACGACGGGTACGGGTAGCGCGCGCCGGTCATGCGCGCGAAGAACGCCATCATCTCGGGGAGCCGCTCCACCGACGCGCTGGTGGCCGCGACTTCGTCCGGATAGCTCAGGCTGCGCAGCGGCGCGCCGTCGAACGTCGACACGACATCCGTCCACTCGCCTACGGCCAGTGCCGTGCGGTGGTTGGCGTGCGGCACATCCATGTGGAACTCGAACGTCCGTGTGCCGTCGCCATTGCTCGCCTCGCGACGCAGCACGCCGTTGGACACCGCCCGCAACGGCTCGGCGACCGTGACGCGCAACCGGCTCGTGCGCAGGTCCTCCGGTCGATCGACCGAGGGAAACCACGCGCGGTTGCCGTTGGGTTCTCCCATGGTCCAGAGCTGACGACGCTTGATCGGCTCGGTCGTCGTGGGCACAAAGAAGCGCACGCCGCGTCCGTTGCTGCCACCGAGCGCGTTCGGATCGGCGTGGTTGATCCAGCCGGTGCGATAGGCAATGCGCACGTGAATCGTGTCGCGGGGACCGTATACGCGATCGAGTCGGATGCGCAGCGCGTCATCGCGGTCGGCCGTGTCGACGGTGAAGGCGAGCGGCGTGCCGGCAGCGGTGGTGACACCGGAGAGCTGCAAGCGCCATGCATCGAGCGACAGCGTGCGCGTGGGACGGAGGGGCAGAGCAGC
>JALOPS010000440.1 GCA_025453745.1 Gemmatimonadaceae bacterium | reverse complement strand
CGTCCCCTGCCGCCGATCGCCAAACTGCGTGAGCCCTTTGATGGTGGCCTTGTAGCGCTCGAGGTCGAGCTGGGCGACCAGCGTGGCGACGGCGTCGGTGCTGTCGGTGAGCGGCGGAGGAACGCGTGTGGCCGGCTGCGCGACGAGCGGTGCACCGGCAAGGAGGGAGGCCGCAGCGGCAACGAGGGAACGGCGAGCGCGCATGGCAGGAGGAGCGATCGGTGGGGATGCGGAGCGTCGTCGAGACAACGCACGAGGTGCCCCGAGCGCTCCGACCACTACGATTCCGTGAAGTCGAGCGAGACGCCATACGTCTCGCGCTGCGTCGCCACTGCCACCGCCGCGAGTCCGCAGACCACCGCCGCAATCACCCCGGCCGCCACCTGCATCCCCATGCCGGGCCGCAGCGCGACAAAGGCGAGTGTCATGGGGACTGCCGTCGCCCGGACGAACGTCGGGACACTCGTGCCCACGGTGGCCCGCAGGTCGGTGCCGAATTGCTCGACCGCCATGGTCACCATCACCGCCCAGTAGCCCGTGGCGACACCGAGCCATGCGCACAGTGCGTAAAAGCCCGCCGCAGTCGACGCCGTGCCCAGCAGGTACGCGGCGATGCCGGCGACGTTGAGCGCCATGAAGATCGCGACCGACGCTCGCCGCGACCGCAGGCGCTGACTCAGCAATCCGCTGGCGAGATCTCCCAATGTCGTTGCCGCATAGAACGCGAGCACGGCACGCCCCGACGTCACCGGCTCGGCGACACCGAGCGCCGTGGCGAACTCGGGCGCGAAGGTGATGAGCACGCCGGAGCTGAACCAGATCGGCATGCCGATGCCGATCGCACGCAGATAGCGCAGCGCGCGTGCGGGCGAGGTGAACAGTCGCCGAAGGTCTCCGCGTCCGTGTGCCGTGGCGCGAGTGCGATGAAACATCGCCGAGTCGGCGATGCGCAGTCGCAACACGAGGAGCGCGAGACCAAGCACGCCGCCAATCACGTACGCGGTGCGCCAGGGGAGCAGCTCACCGACCAGTGCGGCGGCCACGGCCCCCATCACCCCGAGTGTGGCGACGAGGGTGGTGGCGGTGCCGCGCTCGCGAGGGTCCACCATTTCGCTGACGAGCGTCAGGGCGGCGCCGAGCTCACCGGCCAGGCCGATGCCGGCAAGAAAGCGCCACGCGACGTACTGCGAGATGCTTGTCGCCGTGGCGTTGCCAAGTGTGGCGAGGCTGTAGAGCAGGATGGAGCCGTACAGCACGGTGCGGCGCCCGCGCCGATCGCCGAGCATCCCCCAGGCAAGGCCACCGAGCATCATGCCGATGAGCTGCGTGTTCTGCAGCAGCGTGCCCACTTCGAGCATGCGGTCGCCGGCACCGAGGTCGCGCACGCTCGGCACGCGGAGCACGGCGAAGAGCAGCAGATCGAAGATGTCGACGAAGTAGCCGAGGCCGGCGAAGAGGATCGCGCTGCGGGCGCGGCGCCAGCCGACGAGTTCGGTCACGTCGCCAATGTGCGTGGGTGTCGCTGTGCGGGGAACGGTGCCGGGCGCCGTGACATGCAATGGGCACGAATCGTCACGGCCATGGCACCTCACGCGTGCTCATCCGGCACCGGGGGCATGCCGAGACTCCTCGGTGCAGGCTCGCGCGCGGCGAGCCCGTCTGCGGCCCGCCTCGTGTTACGCAGATCGGCACGATCCTCATTCAGTCACCGCTCGGATGCTTGCACGTCGCATCGCCGCTGTCGTGTTGGCGGCCCTGGTCGCTGCTCCTGTCGCGGCACAGTCCTCCGGACCGCGGCCGTCGGGGGGAGACCCGACGACCGCGCTACTCGAGAGCGTTCCCCTGGTCTTCGGCGCGTCGCGCTTCGATCAGTTGGCGACCGAGGCACCAGCATCGGTGACCGTCATCTCTGCCGACGACATCGCGGGACGCGGGTGGCGCACGTTGGGCGACGCGTTGCAGATGGTACGCGGCTTCTACGTCACCGATGATGGCCTTTACCCGACCGTCGGCGCGCGCGCCTTCGGTCGACCGGGGGACTACAACTCGCGCCTGCTGCTGATCATCGACGGGCACCGCATCAACGACTACCTGTACGACGCGTTCGGTCCCGGCTTCGAGGGCATTCTCGACATCGCGGACATCGACCGGATCGAGATCATCCGCGGTCCGTCTTCGTCGCTGTATGGCAACAGCGCGTTCTTCGGCGTGATCAATGTGTTCACCGTCCGCGGACGCTCGCTTGGCGGCGTGCGCGCGCGTGTCGCCGCTGAATCATTCGGCACGCGGGAAGCCACGCTGTCCGTCGGCGGACGCACCACGCGCGGCCTGGACGTGTACGTCTCCGGCACGGTGCGCCGCAGCGACGGTCGGGACTTCTTCTTTGCCGATTTCGACACGTCGGCCGCGGGTGGGTGGGCGCGAGGGCTGGACGGCACCGCGCGCGATCGCGCCACGGCCCGGCTCGCCTGGAACGGGCTGACGATCACGGCGATGGCCAACCAGCGGCGCAAGGACTACGCGACGGCCCGCTATCTCGTGGACTACGGCGTGCCGGGGAACTCGGTGCGCGACCGGCAGATGTTCATCGGTGCGACGTACGAGCGGTCACTCGCGCAGGGGGCGACGGCACGCGCACAGTTCTCGCTCAATCATACGGGGTACGAGGGTCGCTACATCTACGGTGGCGAGCGCAACGCCGACTTCCTTGATGCCTACTGGCTCGTGGGCGAAGGGCAGCTCACCCGGCCGCTCGGCACGCGACACCGCGCCGTCTTCGGCGCGCAAAGCACGGTGCCGCTCAAGGCCGCGCAAGGGACGCGCGATGCTGTCGACGGTGCGTTCTTCAATGACGTCCGACAGGTGCTCGGTGCGGTGTACGCGCAGGACGAAGTGCGCGTCGGCACAAACTGGATTCTCAGCGGTGGCGTCCGAGTCGACTATGCCGGCACATTCGGGGTGAACGTGAGTCCGCGCCTCGGCGTGATTCGCGATCTGGGTGCGGGCTCCGCGCTCAAGCTGCTCTACGGCACGGCGTTTCGCGCACCCAACAATTTCGAGCGCTTCTACAATGCGTTCGACTTCACACCAAATCCCAATGTGCGCCCCGAGCGCGTGCACACCACGGAACTGCTCCTCGAGCAGCGTGTGCACACCCGCGCGAAGCTCAGCGCATCC
>JALOPS010000439.1 GCA_025453745.1 Gemmatimonadaceae bacterium | reverse complement strand
CGAAGGGTTCGCGCGGTACCGTTTGGCCCATGCATACTCGCCTCCTCCCTGCCGCGCTGGCCCTCTCGGCACTCGCGATTGCCCGGTCCACGCTAGGCGCCCAGCCGGAGACGGCAGCCCCGGCGCCGGGCGCCCGCTGGCCCGCGGCGCTGCCCAGCGCGGTGGGGCTCGACCGAAGGGTCCTCGACAGCCTCGACGCGGACATCCGGGCCGGTCGCTTCGGCCACATCGACCGGATGCTGGTCATTCGCCGCGGGCGCGTGGCGTACGACCGGCGCTACCCGCGTGACTACGATCGCATCTACGGCGACTCCGCGCGGGTGCCAAGCGCCCTCAACGCGCACGATCCCGGCGGCCCGTACAACTACTTCAATCCGTGGTGGCACCCGACCTATCGGCGCGGCACGCTCCACACGCTGCAATCGGTGACGAAGACGGTGACGTCGATGGTCATCGGCGCGGCGGTGACGCGCGGCGACTTCCCGTCGATCGACACACCGATTCTGCGCTTCTTCGACAGCACGCGCGTCGCGCGCATCGACGAACGCAAGCGGCGGATCACCGTCAAGCACCTGCTCACGATGACCGGCGGCTTCGACTGGAACGAGAATCTGCCGTACATCGACCCCAACAACTCGGCGAGCCAGCTCGAGGCGAGCGCGGACTGGGTGCAGTTCACCATCGATCGCCCGATGGCACGCGAGCCGGGCACGATGTTCAACTACTCGAGTGGCGAGAGCATGCTGCTGGCGCACGTCTTTCAGAAGGCCACCGGGCTCGACGTGGAGGAATACGCCGCGCGGCATCTCTTCACGCCGCTCGGCATCACGAAGTGGCACTGGAAGCGCACGCCGGCGGGCACGCTCGATACGGAAGGCGGGCTCTATCTCGAAGCGACCGATCTGGCGCGGTTGTGGTACCTGATGCTGCGCGAAGGGCAATGGAACGGCACGCGGGTGCTGACGAGTGACTGGGTGCGCGCGTCGGTGACACCGGCGGTGGCGGTGGACAATCGGCCGGGCGGCGCGCGCTACGGATACAAGTGGTGGCTGTATCGCAATCCGGTGGATACCACGAAGACCGTGTGGGCGGGGTCCGGGTTTGGTGGGCAGTTGCCGTATGTCTTTCCGGAGCTCGATCTCGTGGTGGTGTTCAACGCGTGGAACATCCTGCCCGGTCAGCCGTCGATGCCGCAGCGACAGGTGATGGAGCGGTTGGTGCGCGCGGTGCGGGAGTAGCGAACCGGTGTCGTCAGTGAAGGGCTGCACTTTTGCTTGTGTCCTGAGCGAAGGGCTGCACTTTTGCTTGTGTCCTGAGCGAAGGGCTGCGGAGCAGCCCGCAGTCGAAGGACCCCGGGACGCGAGCGCAGCGAGCGTTCCCGACCGTTCTCGCACCGCGTTGACTGCCCGGAACGGACGCTGCGCGTCCGTCCGGCGGTCCTTCGCCTTCGGCGCTGCGCGCCTCCGCTCAGGACACGACGGTATCGTGCTGCAGAGCACACGGCATCATCATCAACGCACTGCGTGCCGTCGCGCCTCCCCGTCCTTCCGACGCTCCCAATGCCGCTCACCCCCGCCCACAGACGCGTCGCCGTCTTCGCCCTCCTGATCGGCGCGTCCACGCCACTCGCCGCACAGCCCGTCGATCCGCTGGTCACCACCGTCCGCGCGTATCGCGTCACACACGCGCGCGAGATCCTCGAGCGCTTCGCCGCCTTTCTCGCACTCCCCAACCAAGCGAACGACTCGCTCAACATCCGGCGCAACGCGGATTTTCTCGTCGCCGAGCTCTCGCGGCGCGGCATTGCGGCACGACGCCTCGAGACACCCGGTGCACCACCGGCGGTGTACGGTGAGCTACGCGTACCCGGTGCCAAGCGTACGGTGCTGCTCTACGCGCACTATGACGGCCAGCCCGTGCGCGCCATCGAGTGGAAAACCAACGCGTGGCAGCCGGTGCTGCTCGATGGCCGCCTGGAAGACGGCGCGCGCGAGCATCCGCTCGCCGAGGGCGCCGACCCGTCGCACGAGTCGTGGCGCCTGTACGCGCGCTCGGCGAGCGACGACAAGGCGCCGATCATTGCCATGCTCACAGCCATTGATGCGCTGCGCGACGCGAAGGTGCCACTGACCACCAATCTCAAGTTCTTCTTCGAGGGCGAAGAGGAGGCCGGTTCATCACACCTGCGCGCAGTGCTCTCGGCGAATCGCGAACTGCTCGCATCCGACGTGCTGCTGTTCTTCGATGGGCCGCGACACCAGTCGGGCGCCATGCAGGTGGTCTTCGGCGTGCGCGGATCGTACGGCGTCTCGCTGACGGCATACGGGCCGGTGCGTCCGCTGCACAGCGGGCACTACGGCAACTGGGCGCCCAACCCGGCGCTGCGCCTGGCGCGACTGCTCGCCTCGATGCGGGACGATGACGGCACCATTCTCATTGCCGGCTTCTACGACGACGTGCGATCGCTGAGCGCCGCCGAGCGTGCCGCGCTCGCGACCGTGCCCGACGTGGACGCTGCGTTGCGGGAGGAGCTGCTGCTCGGCGGCACCGAGGCGAAGGGCGCCGCGCTGGTCGAGCGCATCACGCGCCCCGCGCTCAACGTGCGCGGCTTCGCGAGCGGTGGCGTGGGGAACGCGGCCACCAACGCGGTGCCCACCGTCGCGCGGGCGTCGATCGATTTCCGCCTCGTGCCCAATCAGACGCCCGCGCGGATCAAGGAACTCGTGGAAGCGCATGCGCGCGCGCAGGGGTGGCACGTCGTGGGGGACACGGCGGAGGTGACGCCGGCGCTGCGACGGCAGCATGACAAGATCCTGGTAGCCGACTTTGCCGAGGGTGGGTATCCCGCGCAGCGCACGGCACTCGACGAGCCGATCGCGCGCGAGGTGGTGCGCGTGGTGCAGCGAGCGGTCGGCGATTCAGTGGCGCTCCTGCCGACGCTCGGCGGGTCGCTGCCGTTGGCGATCTTCGCCGACGTACTCAAGACGCCGATCATCACGGTGCCGACGGTGAACTACGACAACAGCCAGCATGCGCCGAACGAGAACGTGCGGCTCAAGGAGTTCTGGCAGTCGATCGAGATTGTGGCGGTGGTGATGGCGGGGATGGGGATGACGCCGTGAGGGACGTGCGCGCGGCGTGACGGTGCACCGGTCGTTGTCCGCTATCATGAAGGAGCAGT
>JALOPS010000438.1 GCA_025453745.1 Gemmatimonadaceae bacterium | reverse complement strand
GCTCGTCCTGCAGCGCCAGCAGCGCGCGCCGCTCTCTCCACTCGCTCGGCAGCGGTCGCGTCTCGAGCCAGCGCTGCCCCTTGAAGTGCGCTGCGACCTTCGTCCCCTCCGCCAGCACGTCGAGCGTGCTCTTCCAGTCAGGCCGCAGGTTGAAGGTCCGCAGATCCTGTTGCACGACCGGAGCGCCGCGCTTCTTGCGCGTCTGCTTTCCGGTGTCGTGATGGTAGAGCCGCTCCGCAGCGATCACGTCGCCGAGCTGCACCTTGCCCGGTCGACCCGCGCACACCCCGCACATCGCGATGCAGCGCGGCTGGAGCTTCTCGATGAGCGGGATCAGCGTGGCCAGCGCCGCCGCGGTCGCCATGTCCGGAGCCACCGCGACGGCTACCTCGAGCGGCCGGCCGTCGGGCACCTCGAAGGCGCGGTAAGCCATAGCTACGCCGTTGGGCTGCTTGGCCTCGCGCCACACCGAGCCGGGAACCGCTCCGGCATCTACCTTCAAGACCGCCTCGTACTCGAGCGGAATCGCCGTCACGATCACCACATCGACTCTTCGCGAGGCCCCTTCGTTCTTCAAGCGCCCTCCACCAAAGAAGCTCGCACCTTTCCGGCGCTGCGTCTAGACGGCTCGGATGCACGCCGCTCTTCGGCTCGCGAGTGCTCCGGTCGTCGTCGGGCAACCGTCAGGGTGCTCGCGCCCTACCCGGGCAGTCGTCAATCGAGAGCAGCCCATGCTTGCGCCAGCCGGTCGTGCACAGCCAGCTGCGAGGTGGTGACGTCGGACGAGGGACGCGCAGGAGCTGGGCGATCCAGTAGGCGGCGCGGTCGAGGTGCTCGGGATCGCGCCAGCCGTCGAACCAGATGGCGCTCGACGCGGGGTCGACCCAGCCGCGGGCCAGGCGCTGGCCGCGCTCAGCGGCGTGGTGACGAGCATTGAGCAAGATGTAGCGCAAGACGTTGCGAACCTCGCGTGGAGTCTTCAAGCGGCGGGCGTGGTAGCGCTCGGCGAGCAACTGGCCAGTGCGCCCAAGCTGTCGGTTGAGTCGGCGGGCCAGTCGTGCACCAAAGGTCCTCATGGCCGAAGAGAGATCATCGCTAGAGTCAGCCTCGACGAGGAGATGGACGTGACTGCCGAGGACGCAGTAGTCGACGATGCGGAAGGTGTCGGTGTGGCTGTGCGCGATGAGATCGCGAATGATAGCGACCGGGGCGCTGCCGCGCAGCGACGGCAAGTCGCGGACGATGCGCAAGGTGACATGGAAGGGGGCGCGCGTCGTGACCCGGGGGCGCGCGTCGTGGCTGCAGGTCTTTCGTCCACGCGGGCGACCCGCGCCCGGGCGCCAGCCACCGCGGCCCGTCGGCTTGCGCGCGCTGTCCAGGGTGAGCTGCGCTGGCGCAGCGGGGCGCCGACGAGGACGCGAAGTCCGCATGGGGCATTGTACAACGACGCGATCGACGAGGAAATAACAGCCGATGACAATATCGAGTGGGAGAGATGTTTATTTATCTTTATATCCACGGCTCATCCGATCTTTTGTCGTGATGGCGGCGTGACGTCGTCGATAGAAAGATTTCCGGCGGAGACTGTTCAGAAAGGGAGTGAAGGATTTTGTTGGATGTACAGAGAAGGGGTCAGGTGGTTGGATCGTAACGGGACCTGGACGCTCGCTGCTCCGCGGCTCGAGGCCCCGCAGATAGCGGCAGACGCTCGCCGCTCACTTGACACGGCTCCTCGACGAGGAGGCCGAGGGGCGCTTGCGGGCGTAGCCGCTCATCTTGAGCTTCACAGCGCGAGGGAAAACGCGTTCAGGTCGTCGTTCCGGCAGCACGAAGATCCGGATCTTGTCGCGAAGATCCGTTAGATGACGGGGAATTGCGCCGGGGCTCGTGGTGATGGTGGCCCAGCTCCACTCGTTGATGATCAGGCGCAGGGCGGCCACGAAGCTGATGCGCGTGGACGCCACGCCGGTCTCGTCGGCGATGCGTTCCATCGCGAGCCGGATGAGGTTGTAAGCAAGGAGCAAGCCCCACAACTCTTGCGCCACGGCATCGGGGCTCTTGCTGCGGATCGCCTCGAGACGCTGAAGCATGTCGGTCTTGATCTCGCCAAAGCCCAGCTCGACCTCCCAGCGCTCGTGATAGAGCGTGCGGAGTTCATCTGCTGGGAATTGTTTCGCGTCGACGAGAGAAGTCAGCAGTATGCGCGGTGGATAGCCCTTGCGCTGGTAGCGGATGGCTCGAACGTCGAAGCGCGTTGGCAGATGCGGGTGTTTCCGGCGCGCCTGCGAGCTGAGCTCCATCTCGACCAGTTGGTCGCCCTTGCCGAGTTCCTCGATCACCCGCCACGCCGTCGTCGATTTCGCAGGCGTGAGCCAGTGTCGATTTCCCGCGGACAGCTCATGAAACACCGCCGCGTCGAGGTATGCACGATCCATCAACACCAGGGAGTTGGCAGGGATCGAGCCATACAACGCCTTTGCGTACTGGCGCTCGTCGGTCGCATAGGGGCCGAAGCAGGTCGCTGAGACCAAGTGCGAGCGCAACGCCATCACCGTCACGAGCCTCACCAGTGGGTACCCGCTGGCGCCTAGGTCTTTTCCTTCTCGGTCGACGCCCGCCTCCTGCCCCCCGAAGTAGGCCCGGTTCGCCTCGCTGTCTGGCACGCGAACCGTGGTGCCATCGAGCCCGTATAGCGCCAGCCCGCGCCATCGGCTGCGGTCGGCGCTCGCATCTGCCCACAAGGTCGCCGTACGCTCGTAGAGCCACTCCATTGGCTCCGGGCCCAGCCGCGCGCGCGCTTGGCTCACCGAACTCGAGGCGACGGTTCGGCGGCCGTCCCCGTCGGGCATGGCGAGATCGAGCTGCCGCACCACCTCGGCAATCGGTCGATCGCGCAGCAACGCCATCCCGATGACGAGCCACACGACTCGCTCTGCGGGAAGACGACGCTTGCGCACGTGGCGGTTCCGGTCGTCGCCAGTGCTTCGTCAATCCACGCTGGGTCGAGATGTTGCTGAAACGTCGGGTAGACCCCCGGCGTCATCGAGGCCGTGTAGGCCAACGCTTCGGCGAAACACACGTCGAGATCGCTCACGATCCGTCGAGGATGATCCTCCAGAGCGGCCGAAACCAGACCTGCAAGCACATGCCTGAATTCCGGAGCAACCTCAAATGCTTGGCGCTAACCGAT
>JALOPS010000116.1 GCA_025453745.1 Gemmatimonadaceae bacterium | reverse complement strand
CGCGCCCAGTGCGAGAATCGAGAGCGCGGGCCACCAGCGCCATTGCGCACGCACCACCTCGGGGACGCCAAGGGGCGCGGTGAGCAGCATCGCGATCAACTGGGCGCGCCAGATGACCGGCAGGCCGCCGTATGTGGTCTGCAACGGCTTGGCGATGTTGAGGGCGAGTCCGTAGCACACCATGGCCGCCAGGATGAGCGCGACGCCACCGGCTTCGCTGCGTCCTTCACCGATCGTCGGCAGGGCCATGAGCACCACGCCGATCACGCCGACGAGGAGGCCGACGATCACACCGCGCGAGGGCCAGCGACGTACGATCAGCGACGTGATGATCGCCGTGAAGATGGGGTTCGACCCGTTGAGCATTCCCGTGACCGCCGAGGAGACGTGTGCTTCCGCGAGCGGGAAGAACGACAGCGGGACCGCCATCCAGATCACCCCGAGCGCGGCGACGGCCGGCCAGTCGGCGCGCGCGACCGGACGCCGGGCACCGGGTGCACACGCGAGCACGGCAAAGCCGATCGCGATGCGCAGAAAGGTGAGGCCGTAGGGGCCGACCGATTCCAGCCCTTCCGCGATGAAGAGGAAGCTCGCGCCCCAGATCGCGCCGGGAATGACGAGCAGGGCGCTGTCGGGGAGTGCGATGGTATGGCGTGCAGGCTGCGGCGTCGCAGCGGTGGCGGACATGTCGGCGGGTGTGGGTGCGGCGCTGCGATGCTGGTGGAGGGAAGTCTATCGCCGTGCGTCGCGACACTGCCGTGTGTTGAGCGAGGGTGACCCTTCGTCGTGTGTTGAGCGAGTGCGACCTTTTGTCGTGTGTTGAGCGAGTGCGACCTTTTGTCGTGTGTTGAGCGAGTGCCGGCGAAGCCGGCGCGAGTCGAAACACCGCCCGACGGGTGCGCAGCACCCGTTCGGGGTAGTGCGCGTGGTACGACAGCGGCCCCGAACGGGCGCGTTGCGCCCGTCGGGCGGTCCTTCGCCGTCGGCGCTGCGCGCCGCCGCTCAGGAAACGACAAGGACGCGGCTCGCTCAGAGAACGGCGGTGTGTTGAGCGAGTGCCGGCGAAGCCGGCACGAGTCGAAACACCGCCCGACGGGTGCGCAGCACCCGTTCGGGGCAGTGCGGGTGGTACGACACCGGCCCCGAACGGGCGCGTTGCGCCCGTCGGGCGGCTCTTCGACTCGCCGCTACGCGGCTCGCTCAGAGAACGGCAACTGCCCTCTCACCGATACGGATACACCGCAAAGAACCCCGCCGCCATCGCCGCCAGCACCCACTGCGCTGCACGCACTTCACGCACACGCCCTGTGAGCACCTTGAGCACGGGGTGCGCCAGCAATCCCGCCGTCATCCCCACGCCGACGTTGTACGTGAAGCTGACGAGTGCGATCACCAGAAACGCCGGGATCAACTCCGTTGGATCGTCGAAGTCGAGCTGCGTGACCGGGCGCAACATCAACACGCCGAGCGCCACCATGGCCACGCCGGTGGCATGGAGCGGCACGGCAGTGAGCAACGGCGCCAGAAAGAGCGACAGCGCAAACAGCGCCGCGACCACGAGCGCCGTGAATCCCGTGCGTCCGCCCTCGGCGATCCCCGCGGCCGACTCGACATACGCACCGCTCGTCGTGGTCCCCACCACGGGCGCAACGAGATTCACGACCGCGTCCACCAGCATCGGCTTCTCGATCTCGGGGAGACTGCCGTCGGCATCCAGCAGCCCCGCGCGCGACGACAGTCCGATCAGTGTCCCGATCGTATCCACGAACGCCATCACGAACACGATCACCACGACCGGCAGCGCCTCGAGCGTCAGCGCACCGCGCACATCGAGCGCACCGACGATCGGCGCGAGACTCGGCGGCGCGCTCACGAGCGCGGTGGGCCAGGGCGCCACGCCAACGATGAACGACAGTACCGCGGTCGTGAGGATGCCGGCGACGAGCGCGCCATGCACGCGCCGCGCGAGCAGCACTGCGGTCAGCACGAATCCGGCGATCGCCGTGAGCACCTTCGCATCCGCCAGATTGCCGAGTGCCACCGGTGCGCCGGGCACCCCGAGGGCCACGATCCCCGTCTCGTTCAAGCCGATGAACGTGATGAAGAGCCCGATCCCCACCGAGAAGCTGTGCTTGAGCGATGCGGGAATCGCATTGGCGAGCCAGCCGCGCACGCGCAGCAGCGTGAGCACGGTGAAGAGCACTCCGGCAATGAAGATCGCGCCCAGCGCCGTCTGCCAGGAGAATCCCATCCCCTTGACCACGGTGAAGACGATGAACGCGTTCTCCCCCATGTACGGCGCGATGGCAAACGGCCGCTTGGCGTACACCGCCATCAGCAGCGTGCCGACCGTCGCCGCGACGATGGTCGCCGTCACCGACGCGTCCTGCGGGATGCCTGCACCGGCAAGAATGATCGGATTGACGACGATGATGTACGCCATCGTCAGAAACGTCGCGACGCCGGCGAGCGCCTCTCGCGCCACCGTCGTCTCGTGACGTGCGAAATCGAAGTAGCGATGCACGGGTGACGTCACGGCCGGACCACCGCGACAGTGGCATGCGATGCTGTCGTCATCGCCGTGGGAGCGCGCGGAGAAACGCCATTACGAGCGTCGCCGAATTGTCGGACGCCAGTTGCCCGAAGGTGCGCGACTCGTTGGCCGCCGCGCCTCCACCAGCCAGGTCGCTCAACGACCGAAAGGCGATGTAGGGCACGCGGGCGTGATGCGCCACGAGCGCCACGGCTGCCGTCTCCATGTCGAGCGCATCGGCGCGGAACACCGACCATGCATACTCGCGGTACGCCGCATTGTCGACGAACGTCGGTCCGCTCACACCATTCCCGCCGACGACGACACGCGGTTCGTGCGAGAGACAATCCCCGCGCGTCGTGCACCGCGCGAGACGCGCGGTGCCGGCGATCTGCCGGGCGACCGCCAGCATCGCGGAGTCGGCGGCAAACCAGAAGCGCACCGTCGTCCCATCGACGGTGTCGGCGCGGGCGATGCGCGTACCGCGCGGAAACATCATGCCGAAGTTCGCGAACTCGCCGAGTCCAAGTCCGGCGCCGGTCGTGGGCGGCGGAACGAACACCCCGCTGCTCTCGCGCGCGAACACCTGTTCCTGATAGTTCCCCCATCGGGCGGGCACGGTGACGTCTCCGATTGCCAGCGACGGGTTCACGCCACCGGCGATTCCCGAGAAGACGATGCGTGTGATCGTGTATCGGTCGAGGAGCGCCTGCGTGGTCATGGCCGCATTCACCATGCTCACGCCCGAGAGCAGCAGCACGACGTCGTGTCCGGCCAGTTGGCCGAGGTAGTGCGTGCGCCCGTGGACGACGCGCGTGCCCGTGATGGTCGTGGCCGCGCGGAGTCGCTCCCATTCCGGCTGGATCGCCGACATGATCGCGATGCGCGGCGTGCGATCGACCGCGAACAGCGGCGACGCAGCCGTCTGTGCGGGCGGCCGTGCGCAACTGACGACGCTCGCCAGGAGCGCCATTCGCGCGAGGCGGGTCACGCGCACGAGGTTCGGCGCACTTCGCACAGCGAGGACGAACGAGTGGGGGCGCACAACGAGAAAGTACTGCGTTGCGCGTGTGGATGATTCGTGCTGCATGGAAATGATGAAGGACGGTCGCATGCGAGACGCTACCGTAGCGCATGCACCCCCCTTGCGCATCCCCCCTCGCCGAGCCGAGCGTATGGTCATGCCCTTCGCGATTCCGGAGCTGTCGGTCTGGACGTACGACGATCTCTTCGATCTGCCGGACGACGGCAATCGCTACGAGATCCTGCACGGCGAGCTGCTGGTGACCCCGCCGCCGGCCTTCGGCCACGAGCGCGTCGGGACGAAGCTGCTCGTCGAGCTTATCCGGTGGTGTGAAGCGCACACCGACTGGACCGTGCTCCCGCGGGGTGGCGTCTACGTGAGCCAGACCAACTGGTTCGAGCCCGACGTGGTTGTGTATCCCGCCTCCGGCGACGGCGTCACTGACTGGCGCGCGCTCCCCGTGCCTGTGCTCGTGGTAGAGGTGCTCAGCCCGTCGACACGCAAGCGCGACCGACATCGCAAGCGCCCCGTCTACCTCGCGCACGGCGTGCCGGAGGTCTGGACACTCGATCCGACCACGCTCGAGATCGAGCGGTGGACCACCGCATCGGAGTTCCCCGAGCCGATGGGTGACCCCATTCGGTGGGTGCCTCGGCCCGACGTGCCACCATTCGAGTTGCCACTCGCCGCGCTGCCGAGCACGCGGTAGTCGCCGCGCCCGCTGACAGGTGCGTCGCTCCGCGCGACGCGCGCAGCAGGAGACAGATCGCTCGGCGCGCCCCCGCTTACGGACACTCCCCCGGCACACTCTCCGTCGTCGCCATCACGTCGATGCGCACGCGCTTGCACTCGGCGCGCCACCTCTCTGCCTCGCGTATCGCGCCGCGTGCCGTGGCCGCACGGGCGAGCAGGACGAGCGCATCGACCGTCGCGCTGGATGGGCCGCTGCGCACCAGCACCCGTCGCACCGAGTCCGCCGCACGCGACGCACCTGCTGCATCGCCCGTCGCCAACCGTACTTCCGCTTCGCCAAGCAACATCGCCAGTGCACGATCGGGGCGCGGCGTCGCGCCATACGCGCGTCGCGCCGCATCGAACAGCCGCAGGCCGTCCGCAGCACGCCCCTGTTGCACGGCCATGTGAGACAGCGACAGCGCGTCATCTCCCGTCTCGGGATTCTCCGGTCCGAGCACGCGCAGCTTGGTCGCATACGATTGCTTGAGCAGCGACTCAGCCACTTCGGTGCGTCCGAGTCCCAGGAGCGCCAACGCCAGGTCACCCTGATTGTTCGCGACTTCGGCAACGCTGGATCCGGCGGCCACGCGCAGCGTCAATGACCGGCGATACGCCGACTCCGCCGCCACGTAATCGCGTCGGGCGCGCGCGATGTGGCCGAGCGTCTGCCACGCATGCGCCTGCGAGCCGAGCGCGCGTCCGCTGGAGTCCTCGAGGATCGCGATCGCCTCGCGCAGTTCGCGGGTGGCCTCGGCGCGTCGCCCAAGACTGTGCAGGGCCCGCGCCCGCGACTGCCGATACGTGGCGACCATGACGGCGCGTGGACCTTTCCGTGCGGCGAGGGCTGTGAGCAGCGTGTCGAACTGTGGGAGCACCTCGGCGCTCCGGCCCGCGCGTAGCAGTGTTTCGGTGAGCAGCGCCCGCGCTCCGATGACGGCATCGCTGGTCGGCGCATGCACCGCGGCGCGCGACGTCAGCGCGCGCCGGGCCAGGGCGACCGCCTCTTTGCTGTCGCCGATCCCATCGTATCCCTTGGCCAGCGCCAGCAGCACGTCCGACCCGCGCCCATCGCTGCCTGCAAACTGCCGTTCCGCACGTGTGCGTGCGGAGTCGAGGAGCGTGCGGAGCGACCGTTGGCTCGTCGACCCGGAATCGAACGGATAGGGCAGCTCGAGCAGTGCGAGCAGGAAGTCGTTGGTCTCCGCGGCGTCTCGCGCGGCGGTCGCGGCGCGCTGCGCCTGATAGACTGCGACCACTGTGGTTGTCACGAGCATGGCGAGCCCCACCACCGCCGCCGCACTGGCGGTGCGATGACGTCGCGCGAATCGACGCATGCGCTGCCACACCCCATCCGGGCGCACCGAGACGGCGCGCCCATCGAGCCATGCGGCGAGATCCCGGTCGAGTGCTTCGATCGACGAATAGCGCTGTGCCGGATCGCGTGCGAGTCCACGACGCACCACGGCATCGAGGTCCCCTTCGAGTTGCGAGACGAGCGCGCGCGGTGTGGTGCCGCGCTCGGCGGCAATCGTCGGTGCGCGCGCGCCGGCTGTCGTGATCGCCGCCGATGGCAGCGGTGCATCACGATGCAGTGCGGCGTCTTCCGCGTCGCGATAGGTCGCCACGCGACCGTGCGGCGGCGCGCCGGTCAACAGCGCGTGCAATACTGCGGTGAGGGAGTAGATGTCGGTCGCCGCCGTCGTCGCCTCGCCACGGAACTGCTCGGGACTGGCATACGCCGGGGTCAGTGCGAGCGTCGGCAGGAGCGACAGCAGATCTCCCGCCAGCGCGCGGGGCAGCGGTGTGCTGACGAGACGCGCATCCGGTGCATCGCCGATGGGCGTGGCGAGCCCGAAGTCGACGATCTTCGCCACGCCGTCTGCGGTGACGAGCACGTTCGACGGCTTGAGATCGCGATGGATGACGAGACGGGCATGCGCATAGGCAAGGGCCGCGCACAGTTGCCGCACCAACGTGACGCGCGCGGCGAGCGTGAGGCGACGCGCATCGCACCAGCGATCGATCGGCTCGCCATCGACAAGCTCCATGGCGTAGAACGGCGTGCCGTCGGCGAGCACGCCGCCGTCGAGCAGTCGCGCAATGCCGGCGTGATCGAGCCCTGCCAGCAGTATGCGCTCGCGCTGGAAGCGCCGTACCAGCCGGTCGCGACCCGGGAGATCGCGCACGACCTTGAGTGCGACGCGACGATCGAACGCGCCATCGGCACGCTCCGCTTCGTACACGTCACCCATGCCGCCGCGCCCGATGAGTCGCACGATGCGCCACGCGCCCACGCGATCGTCCGGGTTGAGCGTGCTCGTGGCCAACCCGCGGATCGACGAGAACGAGGGCCCCGCACCCTGCGGCACGGCGGGTCCGGAGAGCAGCGCCGAGGGGTGATCGGTGGCCGCGAGCCAGCGCCGCACGTCACGTTCGAGTGCCGCGTCTCCTGCACACGCGGTGTGCACGTGGGCGTCTCGTGCATCGGCGTCGAGCTCGAGCGCGGCATCCACGATCGCGGCGGCCCGACGCCACTGCTCGACGGCAGCACTCGCGACCGCGCCCGAGGCGGACGTCGCCCGCTCGTCGCGATCGGGCGCGGCGTCAGTCACGCAACGCGAGCTCCAACCAGGCGCGCGCCCGCAGCCAGTCGCGATGCACCGTGCGCACGCTGATGTCGAGCACGCGCGCGGTCTCCTCTTCGGTCAGCCCGCCAAAGAACCGGCACTCGACGACGCGGGCGAGGCGCTCCTCGACCTGGGCGAGTCCCGTCATCGCGTCATCGATGGCAAGCATGGTGATCGCCCACTCGTCGCTCGTGGCCGTGGCGAGATCGATCGGGAAGGTGGCGGGCATCATGCGTTTGTCGGCCCGCGTGCGCCGGGCGTAGTCCACGAGGACGCGGCGCATCACGCGGGAGGCCACGGCGAGAAAGTGGACGCGATCGGTGAAGGTGGCCTGTCGCTGATCGACCAGCCGGAGCCATGCCTCGTTCACCAGCGCCGTGGGCGTCAGGGTGTGCCCGTCGGACTCGCGGCGCAAGTGGCGCGACGCCACAGTGTGCAGCGCCTGCGCGACAAGCGGCATCAGGCGCTCCATCGCCTCGCCGTCGCCGCTGCGCCATGCGACGAGCCAGCGCGTGATCTCCCCCGTGGTCTCGGCGTCGAACTCGATCTGTGTCACGTGCGGAGGATGGGGGCGGAACGCGAACGGTCGCTATGGGAACGATACAAGTCGCATGCCACGGTGCGCGAGCGATGCGGCCGCAGAGGCGAGCGCACGAGCGTATCGTACCGCGCATGTCCTCGCGCCGCGATGTGCTTCGCGCCCTGATCGGCAGCCCGCTCTGGCTGGCGACTGCGGGCCGTACACAGTGGTCACAGCACGACGACGCCGTGGCCGATGTCGTGATCGTCGGTGGCGGGCTGGGCGGCTGCGCCGCGGCACTCGCCGCCGCCGAGCATGGGCTGCGCGTGATCCTCACGGAGGAGACCGCGTGGATCGGCGGGCAGCTCACGGCGCAGGCCGTGCCGCCCGACGAAAACGCGTGGATCGAAACCATCGGTGGCACGCGTCGTTATCGCGCACTGCGCGACGGCGTGCGCACATGGTACCGTGAGCATGCGCCGCTCACCACGGCTGCGCGCGCGAACGCACGACTCAATCCCGGCCGTGGGTGGGTGTCACGGTTGTGCGCCGAGCCGCGCGTGTGGTTGACCGTGCTGCACGCGCAGTACGCGCCACATATCGCCAGCGGACGATTGCGCATCCTGCACCACACGCGCGCCGTCGCAGCCGACGTCACGGGTGATCGGGTGCGCGCGGTGAGCGTGCGCACGCGCGGCGCACCGCGTGACACCGTGTTGCGTGCCCCGTACTTCATCGATGCCACCGAGCTCGGTGACCTGCTCCCGCTCACGGGGACGGAGTTCGTCACGGGTGCGGAGTCGCGACGGGAGACGGGTGAAGCGCACGCCCCCGAGGTCGCGCAGCCCGACAATGTGCAGTCGTTCACGGTGTGCTTTGCGATGGAGCATCGTCCTGGCGAGTCGCACGTAATCGACCGGCCGGCCGAGTACGCCACGTGGCGGGACTGCATTCCCGACCCGCCGAGCGGTCCGCGGCTCTTGAGCCTCGACGACGAGACGTCGCGCCGTATTGGCTTCGACCCGGTCGCTCGGACGGGCTACTGGTCGTATCGGCGCATCATCGATCGCGAGCTCTTTGCGCCTGGTGCGTATGCGAGCGACGTCACGCTCGTGAACTGGGGGCAGAACGACTATGCGTTCGGCTCCCTGCTTGGCGATGCAACCAGTGCCGCACACCACCTCACGCGTGCGGGTGCGCTGAGCCGGTCACTGTTGTACTGGTTGCAAACGGAGTGCCCGCGTGCCGATGGTGGCGTGGGCTGGCCCGGACTGCGGCTGCGGCCGGACATCGTGGGCACGGAGGACGGCCTTTCGATGGCGCCCTACGTGCGCGAGGCGCGGCGCATTCGTGCCGTCGCCACGATTCGCGAGGAGGATGTGACCGTCGAAGGGCGCATGCGCGAAACCGGGGCGTCGCGTGCGCAGGTCACCGCCCGCGTGTGGCCCGACAGCATTGGCATCGGGCACTATCATCTCGACTTGCATCGCAGTACGCGCGGTGATGCGAGCGCGTACGCCGAGACGCTCCCGTTCCAGATTCCGCTCGGTGCGCTGGTGCCGCAGCGCGTGGTCAACCTGCTGCCGGCCGCGAAGAACATTGGCACGACACATCGCAGCAACGGTTGCCATCGCCTGCATCCCATCGAGTGGGCGATCGGCGAGAGCGTCGGCGTGCTGGTGGCGCAGTGCATCGCACAACGGACGACGCCGCACGCGGTGCATGCGTCGCGCGCGCGCACGGCGACGCTGCAGGGGGCGCTCGCAACCGACGGTGTTCCGATCGCTTGGCCCGCGCCGATGCCACCGGGCGCGTAGGCCGGCGACGAGCAGCGTGGTGCGCGCCGGTCGGTGTCGGATCGCGGCGTGGTGCGATCGGCGCTAGAACGGACTCGGCGCCGGTGTGCCGCACGACTCCCGCACCACGATCTCGCAGCGCAGGCGCGTGTCGCGTGCCGGCAGATCACGATGCGCGACGCGCGTGAGCATCATCGAGAGCGCGACGACGCCGAGCTCGAGCGTCGGCTGCGCGAGTGTCGTGAGCGGGACGGGCAGGAGCGACGCATAGTCCACATCGTCGATCCCCACCATGCGCACGTCGTGCGGAATGCGGACACCCAGCCGCAGGAGCGTGTGCATGAGCCGCGCGGCGGTCCGGTCGCTCGAGCAGACGATCGCGTCGGGATGTTCGGCGTCGAGCATCGCGCGCACCGCGTCGGCGTCGTCCGGGTCGAGGCGCGCGGCGCGGGCCTGCTCGAGGCGGCCGCGTGTGTTGAGTGCCTGGCGGTACCCCGACTCGCGGGCATCGACCGTGGGCGCACTGTTGGGGCGCCGACAGAAGATCGGTCGCGTCGCGCCACGATCGAGCAGATGCATCGTCATGACATAACCCGCGCGGCGATTGTCGATGCCCACGAGATCGTGCCACCCCGGATCGGGATAGTTCGTCACCGGGCGATCGAGCAGCACCACGGGAATTCCCGCCGCGTCGAGCGCACGGACAATGCGATGATTGATGTCGTCGGGCTCGACGAGCGTGCTGACGGGCGCGAAGAACACGCCGTCGACTTCGCGCTCGATGTATTGCTGACAGAGATGCCACGCACGTTCATCGCGTCGCGCGGCATCGCCCGGGGGCAGGTCGCGTGAGGCACTGCCGAAGAGCAGCGCATGCTCCTGCGCGAGCGGCGACGCCATCATGCCGCGGCAGATGGCCTCGTAGATCTCGGTCTCGGTGATGTCGGCAATGAGGACGCCGAAGGAGCGGGCGCCGGCGCTCTCCGCACTGCGACTGACGAAGCTGCCCGCGCCCGCGCGACGACTGATGACGCCGGCCGCCTGCAGATCGCGCAGCGCACGTCCGACGGTGATACGCGAGAGGCCGAACCGTTCGGTGAGCTGCGCTTCGCTGGGGAGGCGCTGTCCTTCACGCCACACGCCCTCCTGGATCTCCTTGAGGAGGGTGGTGAACACCTCGTGGTGCTTGGGTCCGGTAGTGCGACTTTTCACGACGGGAAGTCTGGCGGGGTGCGGTGCACCCCGCCACGGCGAGCTGTTATTGCCGCTTGCCGCCCACCAGCGCGCCCTGCCGCTCGCCCAGGGTCCAGATCCCGCGCGGCGGGAAGGAGTCGGGGCCGTCGTTCCCGCGGTTGAGGATCAGCGTGAGGTCTCCATCTGCCATGCGCCCCTGCAGGATCAGGTCGGACTGGAGCACGGTGACATTGAGGGGGATCTGGCGCTGCCGGCGCGCGTCGAAGGCGGCGGCGACGAGTGTGCCGGCCGAATCGGTCACCACGACCGAATGGGGAAACGCCACGTCTCTCGGCGCCGACTGGAAGGCGTAGCTGGCCACGGTGCGGGCGACGGCGGTCTGTGCGGCGCCCGTCTGGGCAGCGGCGGAGGTGGCGACGGCGGCAAGAGCAGCGAAGGCGGCGAGCGGAGCGATACGGCGCATGGGAGTCTCCCGGGTAAATGATATATCAATTCTCTAGGTCCACCGACCTAGCTTCCCCGAGAATACGCGCGGCATGCTGATAAGGCAACTATCGGCGATGAATCGGCTCGAATTCCGCCTTCTGAGCGACTATTTGTTATAGCAATGTTACGACGGCCGGCGTCCCGTCGCGCCCGCCACATACCCCGTCGAACCGGCGCGCCCCGCACTCGGCGGCCGCCCGGTCCACCGTCGATAGGCCCGCGAGAAGGCCGCCGGGTCGCTGAAGCCCGTGCGCGCCGCGACCTGCTTTACCGGGACCCTCGGGTCGGTCATCAGCGCTTCCGCCGCCCGACGGCGGACCCCGTCCAGCACCGCAGCATAGGTCGTCCCCTCGCCCTGCAGCCGCCGGAAGAGCGTCTGGCGGCTCATGCCCAGCGCCCGCGAGATCGACTCCACATGGACATCGTCGGTACCCAGACGCGTCGTCACGAGCGCCGCGACGCGTCCGTGCCAGGTGGCCGCGGCATCGAGCGCGGCCAGCGCCTCCTCGGCGTGTGCCTCGAGAATCGGTCGCAGGTGGCGCGGTTGCGGCGGCAGGGCAAAGGTCGCCCACCACGGCTCGAGTTCGAGCGCATTGCGTCCCGCCGAAAAGCGCACGGGCACGCCGAAGACCGCGTCGTAGGTCGCGGCGTGCGCGGGCGCGGCATGTGTCACCAGGACGCGACGCAACACCGGCCGCGCACTCAGGCGACGCAGGCTCGTGGCAAACCGGGCAAAGACCGACTCCGTGACCTCCGGCGACCGATTCGGGTCGGGACGCCGATCGATCATCCAGAGCGCACCGCGCGCCGGTTCGAGCGCAAAGCGATCGGTGCCCGGCGGC
>JALOPS010000115.1 GCA_025453745.1 Gemmatimonadaceae bacterium | reverse complement strand
CGCTCACGCGTGACGATCCGCCGCGTGAGCGACAGTGAAATCGCCGTCAGCGGAACCATCGGTGCCCGGAGCGGTGTGCGCCGATGGAACGCCGTGGTCAACGATCCCGCGCGCTTCACCGCCGGCGCGCTGCTCGCCGCCCTCGTTCGTGCGGGGGTGCAGGTCGACGGCGATGTGCGCACCGGTGCCGCACCGGGCGCGGCGTCCCCGATCACGGGCCTCTCGAGCCCGCGTGTCGCGCAGCTCGTCTCGGTGATGAATCGCGAGAGCATCAACCACTACGCCGAACTGCTCTATCGCAACGCCGCACGCGGTCGCGAGCGGCAGGGCGTGGGCTCGGCCGACGCGGCGTTCTCCGAGTTGCAGCGCTTCCTGCGCGACCGCGTGCGCGGCGATGCGGGCGCCGTCTATGCAACCGACGGCAGCGGGCTCTCCACGCTCGATCGCGTGACGCCGCGTGCGATGGTGCAACTGCTCGACTACGCCAATCGCGCGCCGTGGGCGGGCGCATTCCACGCGTCGCTGCCGGTGGCCGGCGAAAGCGACCTGTTGCGCCATCGCATGCGCTACACCGCCGCGCAGGGCAACCTGCACGCAAAAACGGGCACGCTCAACGATGTCGTGGGGCTCGCCGGATACGTCACGGCCGTCAACGGTGAGATGCTCGCGTTCTCGCTCGTCTACAACGGGCGCGAGGGATGGGGCGCACGCGAATCGATCGACGCGATGGGCGCGACCATGGCGGCGTGGCAGCGGTAGTCGTACCGCGTCGACCGCATCGATGCACAACGCCCCCCGGTCTGCGTGACCGGGGGGCGTTGTGCATCACACCGCGAACTCACGCGCGTCGACGACGCGCGACCGCGACGAGGGCGACGAATCCCGTTGCCAGCAGCGCGTAGGTCGACGGCTCCGGCACCACCGTCGCCGGCGCCCACCGCTGCTGCCACACAAACGTCTCGCCCCCTTCGGCGGGGAAGTCGACGGTGTTGGCGACGAGGACCACCGTCGCATTGCCGGCCACCGTCACGCCGAACTCGGTGACGGCGTTGCACGAGACAGCGCCGATACAGCTGTTCCCCGAGTCGCCAAGGTAGTTGGCGGCCAGGTTACCCGCGTCGAAGCTGCCCAGGTACAGCGAGAAGAACGGCAACAGCGCTGAGGCGCGCAGAAACCCCGCGAAGAAATTGCTCGCCGTCGCGTTGGGATTCACGAAGGTGAATGTCTGGTACGACACGCCGTCGGGCTCGTCGACCGTGCCCGGGAACGGATTGGCCGTCCCGGGCACCGACGGCGAACCATCGCGGAAGAGCCGGCTGGTCATCGTCGGCTCGAGGCCGCTCCACGTGGTCGTCGTCTGCGCACTCGCTGCAGCGACCACAAAGACCGATGCCACGATCGCCCGCCCCACCATCCTCGACATCCCCTGCATGCATTCGCTCCCGGCAAAGAGACCGCAGTGATCCACCGTCACGCCGCCGGCTGTGCCTCACGATCGGCACACCCACGGCAACCCATACGCGTGAGAAAGTAGCAAGTCGAGTGCCACACGAGGTGGCCGTCACGCCCCCGCGTCTCCCTCGCCTGCGTCACGTCACTGTCACGGACGCACCCTCGCGAGCGGCGCAGATGCCACACCGCTGTCGCAACGCGCCCGCATGCGGGTGCGCTCGGCGCGCCCCCGCGTTACACCAATGGCTCGATGTGCACCCCGCGCAACGCCAGCTCCGCCATGTACCGCTCCGCCGGAATGCACTCGTCGGGCGTGTGCACGCCCGCAGGGCCGCACGCGCGTGCGACCTGCAACTGCCCCGTGATGGAGAGCGAGTACGCCGTGCACCGCATCATCGCCGTGATCCCGCGCGCGGTATCGAAACGATCGACCAGTTGCCACGCGCGTCGCGTCGGCGCGCCATCCTTCTCGCCCTCGACCACCACGCGCAACGCAACGAGATCGGGCGACCCCGGCTTGCGCAATTTCTTGCCGGCGACCTCGAGGAAAAGCTGTCGCGGCACCACCGCCTGCCCCTTCACGTCCACCGGCTCAGTGCCCAGCAAACCAAGCCAGCGAATCCCCTCGAAGATCTTCGCATGACCCGGATAGCGCAGCGTCTTGTACTCCATCGTCGGCACCTTCCCCTCGAAGCGGAACGGCAGCGTCGAGAGCCCGCCGGCGGTGTGAAACGCCTCGAGCGTCCCGATCGGCGCGGGGAAGTCGAGTGCCTCGAGCTCCGTCAGCGGCGTCACCTGCGCAAGCTTGGCGTCGCGCAGCACCCAGCTCGGCGTGGTGTAGTAGTCGAGCGCACCTTCGAGCGAGTACACCACCTGATAGTTGATCGGTGGCTCCGGATGCTGCGGCAGACCGCCGACATAAATGCGCACGCGCTCCACGCGATCGAGCTGCGACATGCCGTGCGCCGCGAGGATGTTCACCATCCCGGGCGCCACGCCGCAGTCGGGCACGATGGTGACGCCCTTGGCGATCGCCGCGGCGTGCAGCCCCTTCTGCTGGAAGACGATGTCGGTGTTGCCGCCCAGATCGGCGAAGTGCACCCCTGCCTCGACAGCCAGTTCGGCGAGCGGGAAATTGAAGTAGTACGGTGCGGCCGACAGCACGCCATCGACCTGCCCCATCGCGGCGAGTACCGCCGAGTGATCGCGCAGATCGAGCGGCAGCGTGTGGAGCCGCTGGGTACGATACGGGGTGAGAAAGTCGGGAAGCCGGTCGAAGTGCTGATCGGCGAGATGTACGGCGGCGACCGCCGGGTTCTGCAAGAGATCAAACGCGCAGGCCGAGCCCTGCAGGCCAGCGCCCAACACGAGAAAGCGCATGAACGAACACCCCTCCTACGGGGATGGATCAGTGGACGGCGGGCAGTCTACCCATGCGGACTGGCGGTCGCATCTCTTGACGTCGGACGAGGCCATCACTCTGCTGCTCGACACCGCGTACCGGGTCGCGGTCATCGGCATCAAGACGGAAGACTCAGGACAACCGGCCCATGGCGTGCCGGCGTACGTCCAGCGTGCGGGGTTCGAGATCGTGCCGGTGCCCGTCTACTACCCGGACGTCACGGAGATCCTGGGCGTCCCGGTGCATCGGACGCTGGGGACCGTGCCCGGCCCCATCGACATCGTGCAGCTCTTCCGGCGCCCCGTGGACATCCCGAAGCACGTCGACGAGATCCTGGCCGCGCGTCCGCGCGCCGTGTGGATGCAGCTCGGCATTCGGCACGATGCGGTCGCCGAGCAGCTCGCCCGCGCGGGGATCGACGTCGTGCAGGACCACTGCATGAAGATCGAGTTGATGGCGCGGGGACGGTGAGGGTATATCGGAGGAGCCGCCGCTGACGCCGGCGCCGGTGCTCGTGCGGTTCCTGTCCCCGGATGGACTGCTCATGTCGACTTCCCATTTCCATCGTCTCATCGCTCGCGCGATCACGGTCGTGCTCGTGCCGGCGCTCGCGGCGTGTCTCGATAGCGGCCCTTCTGCGGCGGACGGCGCTGCGCAGCTCTACCACCCGTCCTTTTCGGGAAACGGCGGCTCCGCGTCGAACGCACTCGCCGGTGTTGGCGCGCCGCTGCAGATGACGTGTCGCTTCACCAGTGCCACCGGACGCGTGGAGTGCGACCCGCTGTCGCTCGACGGCGTCACCTATCGCGCGTCGTACCAGTTCGTCGATGCCGCCGGACGTCCGCAGGCGCAGCGCGACAACGGTACCGACGTGATCAACGAGCAGACGGAGATGCGCGGCCGGCCGGCGTTGCCCGGGGCTGCAGGCGCCTCGGCCCTGGCGTTCGACTCGATCGCGAGCGTGAGCGACATCACGCGACGAGGGCTGACCGCCCCGTTCAACACGATCACGGGAACCCATCGCGTGCTCGCGGCCTCGCGACTGATCAGCGGGCGCGACACCACGCGGCAGCTCATCCAGGGAACCTCGGAGTGGCGAGCCCTGCGCTATCCGCGAAGCCCGGAGCAGTTTCGCCCGGTGTCGGTGGGGACCTTTCCCCCAGGCATGAACTTCGACTCGTTGACCGCGGTGGTGCGCCTCTCGGGACCGTGGGCCGTTGGTGGAGAGCGAGTCGATGAGACGATCAACACGAGGAATGGTCCGATCGCACCCGGCACGTCGCGTCAGCGCACCGTGCTCACGTACGAGTCCGCCGACGCCGCACGCGTGTTGCAAACAACGAGCACGTCGAGTGGCGAGCGGACCTCCACCTGTCGCGTCGATCGGCTGTCCTTCAGCGCGGTCTGTCAGACGCCCTAGCGTCGCGGACGTGCGCTGTGTCACGGCGCGGATGGTTCATGCACGGCACTCTTCATCGTAGCTCGCGCGACGCGGCGCGGATGTCACCGTTCCCCGGAGGACTTCCATGCGCGCACTGATCGCTCGCCGTGGAGTGCGTGTTGCACTCGCCGCCACGATGTTGGCCACCACCGCCTGCAACTGGGGCGATACCGCCGTGCCGGAGAGTGCGGAGATGGAGTTGCGGCCCACGTTCGGGCAGGGCGCGCCCAGCCTCATCTCCAGCCCGACGATGACGCCACCGCCCTCGATGCGCTGTCGATTTGTCGCTGACACGGGCCGCATCGAGTGCGATTCGATCGTCCGCGAAGGGCTCCCATACCGTGCGTCGTTCCAATTTCTCGATCGGACGCGACGACCGATGACGCGCTTCGACTCGACAGCCACCGACGTCAGCATTGAACGCTCGACGATTCAAGGGACCCGATCGCGGTCGGTGGGGAGTAGTGCGTCCATCGACTCGCTGCAAACGACAAGCGAGATGACCAGACGCGGACTTCTTTCCGAGGAGCAGATCCTCTCCGGGATATCGTCGATTCGATCACGCAGTGTCAGCGTCTCCGGTCGAGATACGGCAACAACGATGATCGATGGCCGAACAGAGTGGCGGGATCTGCACTTTCCGCGTCGTGCGGTGACGTTCAACCCCGACCCATCGGCGCTGTCTCGCCCCGGGCTGCCGGTGGAGAGCATGGACTCGCTCGTGGCACTCCTCTCCGCGACTGGACCATGGGCCACACGCGGAGAGCGGATCGAGGAGATGCGCTTTTCGGTGACGGACGTCCCCAGCGCCTTCACGCGTCGTGGGTCGCTGACGTATCTCTCGGGCGACCGGGCGCTCGTGGTGCGTGAGGTCGGCGGCGCTCGTCCCATACGCTGCCTCGTCGACCGGCCGACGGCATCGGCACGGTGCGACTAGCGCGTCGACGCTATGGGCGCGCCGACGCGAGCGTCGGCCTGCGCGCGGTCCGCCACAGCATCCAGGCAAACAGCAGCGCGACGAGCACGCCGGGGATCTCGCGCCAGAGATTGACCGTGATCAGCCGCGCCACCAGCGCGTCGATCTCGGCGGGCGCGTGGCCAGGCACGCTCAATTCGCGCTGCACCGGAATGGCGAGCGCCACGGTCACACCCACCACCACGAGCTGACCGATCAACGCGGCCACCACGGCGAACCGTGGCACCGCGCGAGGCGCGTACCGCAGCAGCACGACATTCAGCACGGTGGTCAGCGCCAGTGGTACCGGCAACCACGGCAGCAACGCGCGTCCGAAGCGCGCGTGATACGTCGCGAAGCCGGGAAACGACGCGAGGTCGAACCAGGAGCGATAGACCACGCGACCTTCGAAGAGGGCGACCCCGGTGACGACGAGCACCAGCGTGGCGGTGACAATCAGGACACCGACGGCCAGCGTCGATTCGTTGGCACGGGCAGGGTGAGGTTCAGCGAGCGACACAGGGATGGATGCGGAAGGATGCGGGCGACAGGGAATCATGTAGCTATCGCCACGCACGAGCCCACCCGATCGGCGACGATGCCGAGCCGACGTCAGACGATTGCGCGACGAGTTGTCGGCGACGGGATGACCCGCGTCGACACGAGCCGCTACATCCGCACGCAGTTCCGCCCGTCGGCCTTGGCGCGATAGAGCGCCGCATCGGCGCGCACGAAGAGGTCTTCCACACTCTCGATGCGCGCCGCGGGAAAGCTGGCCAGCCCCACACTCGACGTCAGCGCCAGCCCTTCGTGCGCGCCGAAGCTGTGCTCGGCGACCCGCTCGCGCAGCCGCTCGGCGAGTGCGGCGGCCACGTCGTGCGTGGTGTCAGGGAGCAGCACGACGAACTCCTCCCCGCCGTAGCGCGCCACGAGGTCGCTCCCACGGATCGTGGAGCGGATGAGCTGCGAGACCTCTCGCAGCACGTCGTCGCCCACGAGGTGCCCGAACGTATCGTTGATCCGCTTGAAGTGGTCGAGGTCCACCATGAGCAGCGCCAGCGAGGAGTCGAAGCGCAGCGCGCGCTCCATCTCCTCGGTGAGCCGCTCCGTCATCGCGCGCCGGTTGAGCAGTTGCGTGAGCGGATCGGTATGCGCGAGCTGCTCGAGCCGCGCGTTGTCGGCCCGCGTGAGTTCGACCGTCTGCGCGCGCTGGATCACCGCCACGGCCGCCGTGATCACCGCCTGCGCGAACTCGAGGTCGGTCGGGCCCAAGGGCGGCATGTCGCGCGTGCGGCGCAGCATGAACACCCCGTAGTGCCCCCGCTCGATGGTGAACGGCAGCGCGATCACCGAGCGCACGGGAACCTCGATCCCTTCGAGATCCCACACCCGGCGGACTTCGGCGTAGAGCGGGTGCGTGTAGAGATCCTCGACGAGCACGGGCTGTCCCGACTCGAGCGCGGCGCGCAGCTCGGGATACCGGTCGAGCTGGATCTCGAGGTTGTGCAGCGCGGGGTTCTCGAAGCTCGTCACCACCACGCCGATGCGCCCCGCCGGCTGCCCCTGCACGATCGAGCAATGCGACACGCCGAGTGCGCGCGCGACGCGCCGCACGAGCAGGTGATAGACCTCATTGACGGACAGGTCGCCCGTCACCTCGTGCAGGATGTCGACGAGCTTGCGGCGCGTCTCCGCGTCGGCCTCGGCGCGGACCAGGGCAGCCTCGGTGCGGAGCAACGCCTGCCGCGTTTGCCGCAGCATCGCCCCCAGCCGCAACTGCGCCTGCACGCGTGCGAGCAGCTCCTTGGGGCGGAACGGCTTGCGAATGAAGTCGTTGGCGCCCAGCCCCAGCGCGCGCACGCTCGCCTCTTCGGGCGGCATCGACGAGAGCATCAGCACCGGCAGGTCGCGCCAGCGCTCGTCGGTGCGAATGCGCTCGAGAAGGTGATAGCCGTCGACGTCCGGCATGAGCACGTCGAGCAGCAGCACGTCGGGCTGGCGCGCTTCGAGCGCCTCGAAGAGCGCGACGCCTCCGGGCACGGTCGTGACGTCGTAGCCGCTCTCACGGAGCAGCCACCCGACCGAGTCGAGGATCGCCGCGTCGTCATCGGCGATCAGAATGCGTGCGCCAGCCATGAAGGTAGGACGGAGGTCAGTCGGTGGCCGTCACGCTGTGACCACCACCGACATCGCTCCATCTAGCACAACCGTCACATGGCAGGCAATGAGACCGTCGGACTCATGCCTCGCCCGCATCGCCGCCTGCTTCCTCGACGGCCCCATCGCCTCCTGCCTCGCCCTGCACGTCTTCGGGGACCACGCGCGCCACCGCCGAGACCGTGTCGCCCGCATGCAGCTTCACGAGCTTCACGCCCTGCGCATTGCGCCCCGTCTCCCTGACATCGGACACCGGCGTGCGAATGAGCATGCCGAGCTTGGTAATGACCATCACCTCGTCGGCCGGCTGGACCTCCATCAGCGTCACCACGTCGCCCGTCTTGTCGGTGCGGTTGACGGTGAGGATCCCCTTCCCGCCGCGCTTCTGCACCCGGTACTCGTCGAGGTCGGTGCACTTGGCCAGCCCCTTCTCGGTCACGCAGAGCAGCTTGGCCTCGCGCTTGATGACGACCATGCCGATGACGGCGTCGTCAGGGCGCAGCTCGACGCCCTTCACGCCGGTCGTATCGCGCCCCATCGCACGCGCTTCCTGCTCGTGGAAGCGGATCGACAGCCCATGCTTGGTGCCAAGGATGATGTCGTTCTGCCCGTTCGTCACCTGCACGTCGATCAGCGAATCGCCATCCTCGATCTTGATCGCCTTGATGCCGGTGTTGCGAACGTTCGAGTACTCCGAGAGCGCGGTCTTCTTGATCGTGCCGCCGCGTGTGCAGAAGAGCAGGAACTGGTCGTCGGGGAAGTCCCGCGTGGCGACCATCGCCTGCACCTGCGTGTCGGCGGGGACGTTGATGAGATTCACGATCGGCTTGCCGCGCGTCGCCCGGCCGGCCTGCGGGATCTCGTGCACCTTGAGCCAGAAGCAGCGCCCGTCGTTGGTGAAGACGAGGATGTAGTCGTGCGTGGAGGCGACATAGAGCCGCTCCACGAAATCCTCGTCCTTGAGCCCCGACCCGGTGAGCCCCTGCCCGCCACGCCGCTGGCGCCGGTACGTCGTCACCGGCGTGCGCTTGATGTACCCCGAGTGCGACACGGTGACGACCATGTCTTCTTCGGCGATGAGATCCTCGATGGTGAACTCGCCTTCGCTGGCGACGATCTCGGTGCGCCGCTCGTCGCCGTAGGTCGTCGCCATCTCCCGCAGCTCGGTCTTCATGATCTGCATGCGACGCGGACGCGACTCGAGAATCCCCTTGAGCTCGGCGATGAGCGTGCGCACCTCGCGCAGCTCCTCTTCGAGCTTCTCGCGCTCGAGGCCGGTGAGCTTGGCCAGGCGCATGTTGAGGATCGCTTCCGCCTGGCGCTCGGAGAGCGCAAAGCGCGTCTGCAACTGCGTGCTGGCCGTCTCCGTGTCGGCGGCCGCGCGGATGAGCGCGATCACCTCGTCGATGTTGTCGACGGCGATCTTGAGCCCTTCGAGGATGTGCTCGCGATCGAGCGCCTTGTCGAGATCGAACTGCGTGCGGCGGACGATCACGTCGTGCCGATGCGCGACGTAGTGGTCGAGGCACTGCTTGAGCGTGAGCACCTTGGGCACGAGGCGCCCGGTTGCCGCATCGGGCACCAGGGCGAGCATGATCGTGCCGAAGGTCTGCTGCATCGCGGTGTGCTTGTAGAGCTGATTGAGCACCACCCGCGGGATCGCGTCGCGCTTGAGCTCGATGACGATCCGCATGCCGTCGCGATCGGACTCGTCGCGCAGCGCAGAGATCCCCTCGATCTTCTTCTCGCTGTGCAGATCGGCGATTGACTCGATGAGGCGCGCCTTGTTCACCTGGTACGGCAGCTCGGTGACGACGATCTGCGACTTGTTGCTCGACTCGCGCTCTTCGATGACCGCGCGGGCCCGCATGACGATCTTGCCGCGACCGGTCGTCTGATACTCGCCGATGCCGGTGGTGCCGTAGATGTAGCCGCCGGTGGGGAAGTCCGGTCCCTTGATGAAGCGACGGATCTGATCGGCCGTGAGGTCGGGCGTGTCGATGAGCGCGATGAGCGCGTCGACGACTTCCTTGAGATTGTGCGGCGGGATGTTCGTCGCCATGCCGACGGCGATGCCGCTCGACCCGTTGACCAGGAGATTCGGGATCCCCGACGGGAGCACCTTGGGCTCCTGCAGGCGATCGTCGAAGTTCGGCTGGAAGTCGACGGTGTTCTTGTCGATGTCGGCGAGCATGCTCACCGCCACGCGGGTCAGCCGTGCTTCGGTGTAGCGATAGGCGGCCGGCGGATCGCCGTCGACGGAGCCGAAGTTCCCCTGCCCATCGATGAGCGGATAGCGCAGCGAGAAGTCCTGCACCATGCGCACGAGTGCGTCGTAAACGCTCGAGTCACCGTGCGGGTGATACTGGCCGAGCACGTCGCCGACGACGGTCGCGGACTTCTTGAACGCACGCCCCGGCAGCAGGCCGAGGTTGTTGAACATCGAGTAGAGCACACGCCGGTGCACCGGCTTGAGGCCGTCGCGCACGTCCGGGAGGGCGCGCGAGACGATCACGCTCATCGAATAATTGATGAACGATTCCTTGATCTCTTCGTCGATCAGGCGCGGCAGAATGCGCTCGCGTCCGGTAGGTGCGGTCATGACGGCGACGGAGGACTGGCGGGGGTGCGCTGGGTGAAGCAGCGCGCGAATCGCGGCGTCCGGCGGGCACCGGATGGCGGCGGTCGGGAACCCCGAAATGTAGCCGATTGGCGAGGGTAAACCAAGGGCGGATTAGCTGGCGTAAGCTATTCCGCATCAATGACTTGGACCTTGCGCCCGGGCTCGCTGCGGCGCGGTGCCACGATCGGTGGGCGCCGCCCGCCGAGTGCCGGAAATCCAAAGGCTGATGTTCGTTTTCCGGCCCTGGTGGCGCGCGCCGGCGGGCCGACCGGCACCATCCCCTGACCGCACCGCGCATTCCTCGACGGCACCTGCGCGAGCGCCGGCGTGCGGGTGATTCCGGGCGAGTGATCGCTAGCTTCGAGGCGGGACGGCACGCCGACGCCGGGACCGCCCAGCAGCGAATGGCGACTGCCTCCACACCAGAGGTAACGGGGAATGCGTCGACAGTGGTCGATCACGCGCGGCCTGGTGGTCACCTGCGTGGTGTTGGGGCTCGACGCCGCAGTCGGACGTGCGCAGCGCAGCGCCGCCGAACGCACTCGGGTAGTGCCGGCGCCCGCGATCACGGTGGTGACGGGTATCGTCCGAGACACCGACGGCCGGCCAGTGCGCGGCGCCGTAGTCCGTGCCACGCGGTTCTTCATGGTGCCGCTCGCGCTGACGACAACCGACGACCAAGGTCGTTTCTCGGTCGCCGCGCCGACCCGGCAACTGGTGGACGTCACCGTCGACGCGCCGCTGTCGAATCGAGCCGGTGCCCGCCTGTTTGTCACGCCGGACATGGGCGACCTGCTCGTCACCATGCATGGCGAGCGGCAGCAATTCGACAGCACATCGGGACCGCAGATCCTCCTCCTCGCGGGCCGCATGCTGGATACGGCCAATGCAATCCCGATGTCGCGCATGCCCGATGGCCGATGGCGGGCCGTCGTGCCGACCGACCGGGAAGTGGTTCGCTATCGGGTGCGATACGGTAGACGGACGAACACGAACACACCCGACGCGGGACGCATCGAAAGCGCGCTTCAGGACGCCGACGTGCCGGGCTTCGTCTCACTGGCGCGGGTCGAGAACGGGGTCGCCACGATCATCGTCGATCCGACCAGACTGCCCTCCGACACCACCGAATCCACCGCGCGCGTATCGAACCCTGCGAGCACCGCCGGCAGGCTCGAAGCGCTCTCCGCGATCTCCGACACGCTCTATCGTGTGTCGATGCTCTGGCGGAAGGGCGACACCGTCACCGCGCGCATCACGAAGGACTCGCTGACCCGGCGTACGGTGCGTGCGTTCGATGCGGCACGCGATCCCATCGTACGCCAGGCGTACGCGAACACGCTCCTGTTGACCTTCTGGCCGGATCTCTCGGTGGCGGAGGCGCGGCGCGCACGCCTCGCGCTCGATCCGCGGTCACCCGTTGCTGCCGACTACGGGTATCCGATGGCACTCTCCGGCGCGTTGCTGGCGGAGGAGTTCCCCACTGTCCGCGGCATGGCAATCGCAGAGAACTCGGCAATGCGCACTCGCGCGCGCGAGCTGTTGCAGGGCGCGCTCGCGACGCCGGGGATCTCGCAATGGATGCGCGGTCGTCTCTACCGGGAGCTTGTGACTACGCTGCGCGGAGATTCCTCGACCCGATCGCTGGCGCTCGTGTACGCCGATTCGCTGGCCGCGCTCCCGGAGACCAGTGAACAGGAAGTGCGCATGCTCATGCGCGAGCTCTCCCCCGCCCGGCCGAC
>JALOPS010000114.1 GCA_025453745.1 Gemmatimonadaceae bacterium | reverse complement strand
GGCGGTGACCGTGACGAGGCCACGCACACGCGGATCCTTGACCCCGTCCGCCAGGAACTGGGCCACCTGCTCCCGGATGGACTCGGCGACCCGGTCGGGGCGACGCGGTTCAGCGCGCACGTCCCGTCCTCAGGAGGCCGGCGCGGAGTCCAGCGCGACCTTGATGTCGTTGAAGTTCTCGACGCCGATGCCGCACTCGTACCCTTCCTTGACCTCGCGCACGTCTTCCTTGAAGCGCCGCAGCGAGGCGAGCACCCCATCGAAGACCTCGACGCCGTCGCGGATGACGCGCACCCGTCCCTGCCGCGTGACGGTGCCGCTGCGCACGAAGCAGCCGGCGATCGTGCCGATGCGCGCGACCTTGAACGTCTCGCGCACCTCGATCTCGGCGAACACCACCTCGCGCTGCTCGGGGCGCAGCATCCCCTCGAGCGCCGCCTTCACGTCGGCGACGGCCTCGTAGATGATGCGATAGAGCTTGATGTCCACGCCCTCGCGCTCGGCCGCGTTGCGGGCGTTGTTGTCGGGGCGCACGTGGAAGCCGATGATGATGGCCCCCGACGCCTTCGCGAGCATGATGTCGCTCTCGGTGATCGCGCCGACGCCGCGGTGGATGACCTGCACCTCCACCTCGGTGTTCGACAGCTGCCCGAGCGCGTCGGCCACGGCTTCCGCCGGACCGCCCTGGTCGGCCTTGATGACGATGCGGAGCGTGCGCTTCTGCCCCGCCGCCGTCTCCTTCATGAAGTCCTCGAGCGAGACCATCCCCTTCGACGTGCGACGGCTCTTCGCTTCGCGGTCGAGCCGCTCACGCTTCTGCGCGATCTCGCGCGCCTCGGTGGCATCCTCGACGACGACGAACTGGTCGCCCGCCATCGGCACGCCGGTGAGCCCCAGCACCTGCACCGGGATCGCCGGGCCGGCTTCCTTCTGCGGCTTGCCGCGCTCGTCGAGCAGCGCGCGCACGCGGCCGGAGTGGATGCCGACGATGAAGTCGTCACCCACCTTGAGCGTGCCGTTCTGCACGAGCACGGTCGCCACGGGGCCCTTGCCCGGATCGAGCTGGGCCTCGATGACCGCACCGATGGCGCGGCGATCGGGATTGGCGCGCAGGTCGAGGATCTCGGCCTGCAACAGCACCTGGTCGAGCAGTTCGGGCACGCCCGTCCCCTGCTTGGCCGAGATGGGGGTGGACAGCGTCTGCCCGCCGAAGTCTTCCACGACGACCTCGTGCTGCAGCAGGTCCTGCTTGACCTTCATGACGTTCGCGGTCGGCAGGTCGACCTTGTTGATCGCCACGACCATCGGCACGCCCGCGTTGCGCGCGTGGGAGATGGCCTCGACGGTCTGGGGCATGACCTGGTCGTCGGCGGCCACGACGAGCACGACGACGTCGGTGACCTGCGCGCCGCGGGCACGCATGGCCGTGAAGGCCTGGTGGCCCGGCGTGTCGAGGAAGGTGATGGCCTTCCCGCTCGGCAGGTTGACGTGATACGCACCGATGTGCTGCGTGATGCCGCCCGCCTCGCCCGCGACGACGTTGGCGCGCCGGATGTAGTCGAGCAGCGACGTCTTGCCGTGGTCGACGTGGCCCATGATGGTCACGATCGGCGGACGCGGCACGCGATCCTCCGCGGCGTCCTCCACGGTCGACTCGGCCAGGTCGGCCGAGTAGTCGGCTTCCCGCACGGCCTGGAAGCCGAACTCGCCGGCGATCAGCTCGATCTGGTCGAAGTCCAGGCGCTGGTTGATGGTGACCATCAGCCCCAGCGTCTTGAAGGCGAACCCGACGATCTGCGTCGGCGGGATGTTGAGCGTCTGTGCGAGTTCGCTGACCGTGATGAACTCGTTGACGCGCACCGTCTTCCGCTCGCGCTCCCGCGCATCGATGCGCTGCTGCGCGAGTTCCTCGCGCGAGAACTCGTCGAAGCGACGGCCGCCACGGCGCGACGGCGCGCCGCGCATGGCCGTCATGGTGCGCGAGATGTTCTGCGCCACGGCATCCTGGTCGACCGAGCCGCGGCGTCCCTTCTTGCCACGGCGCTGCTGCGCGCTGCCCCCGGCGGGCATGGACGGCTGCTGGCCGCCGCCGCCAGGGCCACCGCGACGCGGATCATCGCGCCGCGGTGACGCGGTCCCCGCACCGCCGCTCGACGGCGAGGCCGAGGCGATGGGGTTCGGACGGTTCGACGGCGCGGCACTCGCGATGGGCCTGAGGCGCGGCGCGCCGGGCACGACCGGGCGCGGACGCGGCCGATCGGGCGCCCCACCGCTTGGCGCCACGGGAGTGGGCGCGGACGGGGCGATGGGCGTGACGGGAGTGGACGGGGTGGCCATGACCGGCGGCGGCGCCACGACCTCGACCGGCGCCGGAGCGGCGGGCCGCTCGGGCGCCACGCGCTCGACGACGCGCTCGACGACCGGCGCGCTCACCACAGGCTCGGCCTCCTCCACCACCGGGGGCTCGACCTCCACGACGGGCGGGAGGTCGGCGCGGCGACGGCGGCGCACCGCGCCCGCTTCGGCTGCGACGGGGTCGGGCTCGGGCACCGGCGCCGGTGCGGCGGGCGCCGCCGTCTTGCGACGACGCGCCGGCGCCGCCTCGGCCGGCGCAGGCGCCGCTCGATGCCGCTTCTCGCGCTCCCAGCGCGCACGAACGCGCGAGACCTGGTCGTCCGTCAGCGGCGTCGCAGGACTCCGCGCCGGTACGTCCATCACGCGCAACAGGTTCAGCAGCTCCTCACCATCACGCGCAACAGGTTCAGCAGCTCCTCAGTGGAGATGCCGAACTCGACCGCCATGTCATTGACCTTGAGCTTGCTCAACCCGCCCTCCCGGTGGACCGCGGCCCGCGTCGCCCTCGCGACGCCGCTCGCGGCCCGTGTTGCTGCCCCTCGACCCCATCCACCACGTCGACGATGCCGCGCGCCAAAGCGGGATCGATCACGGCGAGCGCCGCGACCGCTTCACGCCCGGCGACCGCGCCCAACGCCGCTGCCGACCACTCGTCCAGTACCCGCACACCACGCGCACGGAGCAGCGGGTCGACCTTCGCCCGGCTGTGCGCCGCCGCATCGTGCCCAACGAAGGCCACGTACACCGCACCGCCCTTCACCGCCTGCCGTACCTGCTCGACGCCCACGACCACCGTGCGCGCGCGCAGTCCCAACCCCACCAGGCCGAGCACGCGCCGATCCCGCTCTGCGTCGCGCCCGTCCGCCATGCTCACCCGTGGCCCGAGGCCGCACCGGGCTCCTGCTCTTCGTCTTCCGTCGTCAGCTCCTGCAGAATCGACATGATGCGGTCGGCTTCCGCCGGCGCGATCCCGGGCAGCTTGAGCAGATCATCGCGCTCGAGATCGATGATGTCGTTGAGCGTCCGGAACCCGGCGTTCTCGAGGACAGCCACCGTGGCGATCTCGAGCCCCGTGATCTCCGAGAGCGCGATGTCCCCTTCCTCCTCGCCGGGCAACGGCGCGAAGGGCGACTCCCCTGCCTTCTCCATCCACTCGCGGCTCGAGAAGAGGTCGATCTTCCACCCCGTCAGTTCGGACGCGAGGCGGACGTTCTGCCCGTTGCGTCCGATGGCGAGCGAAAGCTGATCGTCGTCGACGATCGCCTGAATGGTGCGCGTGGCGGGATCGGAGAAGACCCGCGCCACGCGCGCCGGCGCCAGCGCCAGCTTCGCGAAGCGCTCCGGATCGGGCGACCAGGGCACGATGTCGATGCGCTCGCCGCCGAGCTCGTTGACCACCGCCTGCACGCGCGACCCCTTGAGGCCGACGCAGGCCCCGACGGGATCGACGGCATCGTCACGCGAGAAGACCGCGATCTTCGTGCGGCTCCCCACCTCGCGCGCCCCCGCCTTGATCTCCACGATCCCGGCCTGCATCTCGGGCACCTCGAGCTTGAAGAGCGCCTGCACGAACAGCGCGTCGGCGCGGCTGAGGATCAGGCGCGGCCCCTTGGGCGTCTCCTCGACGCGCTTGAGGACCGCCCGGACGCTCTCACCCTGGTGGTAGTGCTCGCGGTGGTTCTGCTCGCGATAGGGGATGATCGCCTCGGCCTCGCGGAAGCGGGCCAGGATCACGACGATCTTGCCGCGCTCGACCTGCTGCACCTCGCCGGAGAGCAGGTCGCCGACCCGGCCGGCGAATTCGTCCTTGATGCGATTGCGCTCGCCCTCGCGGACGCGCTGGATGATCTTCTGCTTGGCGGCGATGACCGCCATGCGCCCGAACTCCGAGAAGTCGATCGGCTTTTCGAGCACGTCGCCCACCTCGAACTCGGGATCCTCGTAGCGCGCCTCCTCGACGGAGATCTCGCGGCTCGGATCGGTGACCTCGTCGACGACCGTCTGCAGTCGGATGATCTTGATCGCGCCCTTCTGGTCGTCGATCTCGACCTCCGCCTCCACGTTCGGCCCGTACTTCTTCGCGAGGGCGGCCAGAATGCCGTCCTTGAGCAGGTCGTAGAGCTCGGATTTGTCGAGCTGCTTCGAACTGCTCAGTTCCTGAAATGCCTTGAGGATGTCTGCCGACCCGACCATCGCGTCTGCCCCTATCGCTTCCAGTGGAACGCCAACCGCGCTCGCGTGATCTCGGCGTACGGCACCTCGACTTCCTCACCCGAGGGGAGGCGCAACCGCGCGACCTCCGCATCGGGGGGACCATCGAAGGCGACGATGTCGACCTCCTGCCGGCCTCCCGCGAGTACGACGCTCGTGACCGTGGCCCGCCGCCCGACAAAGCGGCGCCAATCCGCCGCGCTGTTCAGCGGCCGATCGGCGCCCGGGGACGACACCTCGAGCACATAGCGATCTGTTACCAATCCCGATCCTTCCAACTGCCCTTCGAGCGCACGCGACACGCGCGCACAATCGTCGATCGTCACCTTCGTGCCATCGCGCCGGTCGATCCGGATCTCGAGCACCGGCCGGGAACGCGAGCCCCCGCGCCGCAGCTCGACCAGGTCGAACTCCAGCGCGTCGAGTCCTGCGCGCACCAGCGTCTCGATCGCGTCTGCCACGTGTCGTTCACTCCCGCCCATCCGGAGCGCCGGCCCGCCTCGCCAGAAATGTGAGGCCGTCGCCCGAAGCTCCGCCGAACCGGTCCTGCAGAGAACAAAAAAGTGTGGGGGCATCCCCACACTTTCGGCGGGCCAACCCCGCCAGCCTCACTAAGGTAGAACCCGCCGTCAGGGGAATCAAGGCGACGGGACGACGAGTACCGCGAGCTGCCGACCGGCGTCGCCCCCGCGGTGCGAGAACCAGCGCGGCCGGTCGCCGACGGTACAGGCCGGGCTGATCGTCACTCGCTCGACCCCGCCCGCGCGCGCCTGTTCCGCGAGCGTCGCACGCAGGTCGAGCCGCGACGGGCCAGCCACCTCCCGTCCCGTGACCGCGCGCTGCACCTCGGGACCAACCTCGTAGGCGGCGCCCGAGATGCACGGGCCGAGGTGCACGCGGAGGTGCGCGGGGTCGAACCCGCGCGCCGCCAGCGAATCGACACAGGCGGAGAGAATACCGGCGGCCGTCCCACGCCAGCCGGCGTGCAGGAGCGCCACGGCACCGCTTGGATGTGCGACGAACACCGGCACGCAGTCGGCGATCGTCACCGCGAGCGCGATCCCACGATCGACGGTCGCGTGCCCGTCGGCATCGGCCCCACGTAGCCACCCCGGCGCGCCGCCGGTGTGCCACTCGACGCGCGTGCCGTGCACCTGCCGCGCGGCGACGAGTCGCGGTGCCCCCTGCCCTGCCGTCCACTGCTGCAACGCATCCCATCGACCGATGATATCGGCGACCCGCGCGTCAGGATCGGTGACGCCGAATGATCCCGCCGCGCGCGCCGTGGTGAACGCCCTGAGTCCGAGCTCGTCGAAGCCCGGGGCCCACTCCGCGTCGGCGAGCAGCGGCTCCGCGCTCGCGAACGGCGTCACCGCGCGCCTTCGATGCGGGTGATGTGCGCGCCGAGGGCGTTCAGCCGCTGGTCGATGCGCTCGTAGCCGCGCTCGATCTGCCCGGCGTTGTTGATCACGCTGGTGCCGGTCGCGCACATCGCCGCGAGCAGCATCGCCATCCCCGCGCGAATGTCGGGCGATTCGACAGTCGCGCCGCGCAGCTTGCTGGGGCCGGCGACGAGCGCGCGATGCGGATCACACAGCACGATACGCGCGCCCATCCCCACGAGCTTGTCGACGAAGAAGAGGCGCGACTCGAACATCTTCTCGTGCATCAGGATGAGCCCCTCGCACTGCGTCGCGGTGACGATGGCGATCGACATCACGTCGGCCGGAAAGGCCGGCCACGGCTGGTCCTCGAGCTTGGGCACGTGTCCGCCCAGGTCCGCCTGGATCTTGCGCGACTGCCCCGACGGAATGACGAGATCGGCGCCGTCGATCTGGCAGGAGACACCGAGGCGTTCGAAGCCCATCAACGTGGAGCGCAGGTGTTCGACGCCCGCGTCCTCGATGCGCAGCGTGGAATCGGTGACGGCCGCGAGGCCGATGAACGAGCCGACTTCGATGTGGTCGGGGCCCACCCGATGCGTCGCGCCGTGCAGGCGCGGCACGCCGTGGATGGTCATGGTGTTGGTGCCGATCCCCTCGATGGCGCACCCCATCTTGACGAGGAGATGCGCGAGATCCTGCACGTGCGGTTCGCTCGCACAGTTGCGCAGCACGGTGGTGCCCGTGGCGAGCGCGGCCGCCATGAGCGCGTTCTCGGTGCCGGTGACGCTGGGCTCATCGAGGAAGACGTCGGCGCCGGTCAAGGCGCGCGCGCGGAGCGTGTACCGCTCGCCGACGTCGAACTCCGCGCCGAGCTGCCGGAGGGCCAGGAAGTGCGTATCGAGCCGACGGCGGCCGATGACGTCCCCACCGGGCGGCGGGAGCGTCACCTCGCCGCAGCGGGCCAGGAGCGGACCGGCCAGCAGGATCGACGCGCGAATCCGCGCGCACAGCACCGGATCCAAGTCGGCGGCGCGGATGTCGCGCGCGACGATGCGGAGCGTGTTGGTCGCCGTCCACTCGCATTGCGCGCCCACGGTGCGCAGGAGGTCGACCAAGGTCTCGATGTCGCGGATGCGCGGCACGTTTTCGAGGAGCACGGGCTCGTCGGTCAGGAGCGCCGCGCACACGATGGGGAGCGCAGCGTTCTTGTTGCCGGCGGGGCGGATCGATCCGTGGAGGCGACGGCCCCCTTCGACGATGTACTGGACAGCGGCCATGGGTGCAGTTCTCGGGTGAGGGCTCAGGCGGCGCAAAGGTCACCGTCGTCCCCCCATCCGACAAGCGGCGCCGTGCGCGGGCGCACCTTCCTTGACCCTGCCCGGGCGTGTGCCTACGCTCCGGCATGCTCGGCCTCCTGGCACTGCAGCGGGCGGCGCCCGTGGACACGATCGTGGCGCTCACGATGCCGGCGCAGCGCACGGTGTTCGACGTCGCCTCCGGCACACTGCAACTGATCGTGTTGGTGCTGGGCGTCGCGGCGCTCGGTGCGCTGGTCGCCCTCCTGCTCGGGCTGCGCACCACGCTCACGCGGCTCGAAGCGCAGCTCAACAGCCTGCGCACCGACGCGACGCCGCTGTTGACGCGGCTCAACGATGTGGCGGCCGACGCGCGGGTGGTGACGGCGCGACTTCGCACGGACGTGGTGCGCGTGTCCGATGCGGCCAATCGCATGGGCGACACGCTCGACCGGGCCGCGACACGCACCGCGCGCCGACTCGCGGCGGTGGATCGCACGCTGGCGGTGGCGCAGGGCGAAGTGGAGGAGTCGATTCTCGTCGCCTCGTCGCTGATGCGCGGCTTGCGCGTGGGGGCAATGGAGTGGCTGGGTGGCTCTCGCAATGGCGGGCCGCGCCCGAGCCGTGCGCGTAATGGCGAAGAGCCGGCAACAACGCGCCATCGCCGCCGCTTTGCGCGTCGCCGGCGTGAAGCGCCGCGGCTCAGGCCACGCGATGAGGACGCGTAGCCTGCGCGGTGTGCTGGCGATGCTGGCCGTGGCGGCGCTCTGGATCGCGCTGCTCCCGCAGGATGCCTGGGCGTGGACGCCGGGCACGCATGTCTTCCTCGGCGATCTGCTGCTCCGGCATCTGGCGCTCATTCCGCCGTCGCTCGGCCTGCTGCTGCGCCGGCATCCCGACGACTTCCTCTATGGCTCGATTGCCGCGGATACGAGCATCGCCAAGAAGTACGCGGATGTGGGGCGGCACTGCCATCATTGGCCGGTTGGGCTCGAGATCCACGATCGCGCCGACAGCGATGCGCTGAAGGCCTTTGCGCTGGGCCACCTCGCCCATCTGGCGGCAGACGTGGTGGCGCACAACTGGTTCGTCCCGCGGCAGCTCGCGGTGACGTCGACCACTGCCGCGCTCGGGCACAGCTACTGGGAGAGCCGCTTCGAAACGCATCTGGGCGAGGCACATGCGCGCCGCGCGCGCGAGCTGCTGTTCCGCGATCACAGTCACTCGGACGGTCACCTTGATCGCATCCTGAGTCCGACGCTGTTCAGCACCCCGACGAATCGCCGGATCTTCCGCGGCATGGTGGTCGTCACCGACACCGAGAGCTGGCAGCGCATCTTCCATCTCGTCGGTGAGCACTCGCGGTGGGATCTCCCCGACGCGGATGTTCAGCGCTATCTGATGCGCTCGTTCGACTTCATCGTGGACTTCTTCCAGCGCTGGGAGTCGAGCGTGCCGGCGCAGTTCGATCCGTCGGGCGAGGCGCCACTGACGGCGGCGAAGCGGCTGCGGCGGACCGCGTTGCGACAAGGCGGGCACGTGCGCGCGGCGCTGGAAGCCGACCGGGCGTTCAGCATGCCGGAGAACACGCTGGCTCACGCGGCATCGGTGACAACGGCGTGGGTGGCGCCGCGTGGTGGTGCGGTGCGGGCGGGGACGGAGCGGTGAAGATGATCTCGGCGGGCATTGAACGGTGCCGGCCCCGGAATGCCGCTTTGTCGCCGAGTCTCCGACGCTGACCGTATCCGGAGCGGATAGTCCGCGCGTCGGTCAGCGGATCGTCCGCTCGGTCGACCAGATCGGTAGTGCCTTCCATCCGTCGGGAAACCCCATAGACGAGGTGGACTGAGCGCTTGTCTCGAGCAGATCGAGCACCCGCTGCCGCCACGTGTGCGCGGGCGCCACAACATCCATGAAGTGCAAGAGGATCAACAGCGCGTTGAAGATGTTGCGCGAGTCGACCTGCCACTGACCGCGCGGCCCAACCGGCTTGCTGCGCGGTGGCTCGGGGGTGACGGTAAACTCCCGATTCCACAACCGACTATGGTGCGCACACACGTTTCGCACGGACGTCAGATGCCGCAACCATGACGCAAGTTGCGCTTCGTCCACGCCGAACACTGATGCAATGCGTGACCGCGTGGACTTCGGCTTCAGGTTGTCATACCACTTCGAGAGCAATCCCAGCGACATGACTTCGCACACAGCCCAGATCGGCGGCAACGGTTCCTCGTACGCGGCCATGAAGTGCCTGACGAATCGCTCATCGGCCCGAGCGACTTCTCTCCTGAGGCTCTCGACGTTGCTGTGCCAGTTCGCCACCGACCGAGCGAGCGATTTGTCAAGGTGCGCGTGAGGACCATGTTCATGCGCCATTCGATACGCCCACTGTGCGCGAACCGAGACTTCCACACGCTCGATCGCGTCGAGAAGCAGCAGGCGAAGCTCTCTGTCGAAAACGTAGAGCCGGAGCACGTCTCCGAACTTCGTCCCGGGTCGAAACGCGTGCGTCGTGTGGTCCGACTCGAACGGCAACCAGTATGCGGCGAGGCGATAGTAGTTCAGGTGTTGCAGGTAGAACTTGGCCACACTCACGTCATCGACGCGCATTCCACGAGACAGCAGCAATTCGACCTGTGCATCGTAGGTCAGCGCCGCCTTGGCGAACGCGGTTTTTCCGCTTCGTGATCCCTGGAGCGCCATCAGCCGTCCGTTGCGCAGACCACGCTGAACACAAAAAAGTAACCCGCCGGTTTGAGGATACGCTTTCGCGCATAGCCTTGGCGGGTTTTGTTGCCTCAAAGGTACGACCGGCCTCTACGACGCGCAAGCCCAAAGACACGCGGCAGTATGACGCCGGCACTGACGAGCTAGGAGCGCGACGTCAGCGTCATGCCCCCCGCGCCGCCAACAGCGCGTTGACCTTCTTCGGATCGGCGCTCCCCTTCGACTTCTTCATCACGAGCCCCACCAGCACACCCTGCAGGCGACGCTCGCCGCCCAGATAACGCGCGGCCTCAGCGGGGTTCTCGGCCAGCACCTCGTCGATCCATCCGACGAGTGCTGCATCGTCACTGACCTTGAGCAATCCTTCCCGCTCGGCCACCGCGCGAGCGTCCTCGTCCTTCTCCTCGAGCATCGCGAGGATCTGCCGCGCCGCCGTGTTGGACACGACGCCATCGATCTCGAGCCGAATGACCGCGGCCAGCCGCGCGATGGACACGGGGTAGTCGTGCAGCGCAATACCGCGTGCATTCACCGCCGCGAGCACCGGACCGAGCATCCAGGTGGCCGCGCGCTTGCTGTCGCCACACGCCGCCGCGAGCGCTTCGAAGCGCGCCGCCAGCGCCTGCGTCGCGACAAGCTGCTCGGCCTCAGCCGCAGAGCAACCGTGTTGGGCGATGAAGCGCTCACGCTTGGCGACGGGTAGTTCGGGAAGTGCGGTGCGCTGCGCCTCGATCCACTCGGGGTCCAACACGAGCGGTGGCAGGTCGGGCTCCGGGAAGTAGCGATAGTCGTGACTGCCTTCCTTCGATCGCGCGGGGCGCACGGTCTGCCGCTGCTGGTCCCAGAGCAACGTCTGCTGCTCCACACGGTTGCCCGCACGCAGGATCGCACACTGCCGCGCGAACTCGACGTCGATCGCCCGCTCGACGGCGGAGAAGCTGTTGAGGTTCTTGATCTCGGTCTTCGTGCCGAACGCGGTGCTGCCGAGCGGACGCGCACTGATGTTCACGTCCACGCGGAGCGACCCCTCCTCCATGTTCGCGTCGGAGACGTCGGTGTACTCGAGGATCTGCTTGAGCCCGCGCAGATACGCGCCCGCCTGCTGTGCCGAGCGAATGTCGGGCTCGCTGACGATCTCGATGAGGGGTACACCGGCCCGATTGAGGTCGATCGCCGACCACCCCTGATAGCGATCGTGGATTGACTTGCCCGCGTCTTCTTCCAGGTGCGCACGCGTGACGCCGATCATGATGGGCGACCCATCGGCCGCCCGCCCCGCCGGCAGGCGACCGTGCGTCGCCAGCGGCCGGTCGAACTGCGAGATCTGATATCCCTTGGGCAGATCGGGATAGAAGTAGTGCTTGCGCGCGAAGATGGAGACCGGATGCACGACGCAGCCGAGCGCCAGCGCCGCGCGTGTCGCGAGCTCGACGACGTGCGCATTGAGCACGGGCAGCACACCGGGAAGGCCGAGTGTGTAGGGATCCGTGTTGCTGTTGACCGGATCGCCGAAGCTCGTGCTTGCCCCGCAGAAGATCTTGCTCGCCGTCTTGAGCTGCACGTGCACCTCGAGCCCGACGACGAGTTCGAACCCGTCCGTCACCGCGCTGCTCATCGGTGTGCCTCCTCGCCGAGCAGCGCTTCGAGCGCACCGGCGACACGGAACATCGTGGTCTCGTCGCCGTGGGCGGTGAGCAGTTGACCGCCCACCGGCAGTCCGCCCACGCGACCGATCGGCAAGGAGAGCGCCGGGACACCCGCAAGATTGGCCGTCACGGTGTAGATGTCGCTCAGGTACATCTCGTACGGATCGGCCTTGGCACCAAACGGAAACGCAACCGTGGGCGCCGTGGGGGTGAAGAGCGCATGCACACCACTCGCGAAGACGCGTACGAAATCGTCACGAATGCGCTGCCGGACCGCCTGCGCGCGCCGGTAGTAGGCATCGTAGTAGCCGGCGCTCAGCACGTACGTGCCGAGCAGGATGCGACGCGTCACTTCGGGACCAAAGCCGGCGCTGCGCGTGGTCTCGTAGAGCTCCGTGAGCCCGCCACCCGGCGGTACGCGACGCTGTCCGTACCGGATGCCGTCGAAACGCGCAAGGTTGGACGACGCCTCTGCAGGTGCAACGATGTAATAGACGGGGATCGCGAGCCCCGTGTGCGGCAGGTGCACCTCGCGCGTGGTCGCGCCGAGCACGCGCAGCGCATCCAACGCGCGTTCGCACCGGTCGCGAATCACGGGATCGAGCGCGTCGGTGAAGTACTCGCTTGGCACGCCGATGACGACACCGTCCAAACGCGCGGTGAGTGCCTCACGACAGGAGGCGAGCGGTGCGACGAGCGACGTGGCGTCGTGCGGATCGTGGCCGGCGATCACGTCCATGACGCGCGCGGCGTCGTCAATGGAGCGTGCGAGCACGCCGATCTGATCGAGCGACGAACCAAAAGCGACGAGCCCGTGTCGGCTCACGCGGCCGTAAGTGGGCTTGACCCCCACGATGCCGCAATACGCGGCCGGCTGACGCACGGATCCGCCGGTATCGGAGCCCAGCGCCACGCGCACGGCACCGCTCGCCACGGCGGCCGCAGAACCGCCGGACGAGCCGCCCGGCACGCGTGAGGGATCGACGGGATTGCGTGTGGGACCAAACGCACTGTGCTCGGTCGACGAACCCATCGCGAACTCGTCCATGTTCGCCTTGCCGACGATCACCGCGCCCGCGTGCCGCAACCGCGTGACGGCGGTGGCCTCGAACGGACTCACGTACCCGTCGAGCAGGCGCGAACCGCACGAGGTCGGCAGTATCGTGGTCGCGATGTTGTCCTTGACCACGATCGGCACGCCGAGGAGGGGTGCGTCGTGCGCGGGCGGCGCGGCCGAGAGCCGGTCGGCCTCCGCGCGCGCTTCGGCATCGTCGCGCCAGAGGACGGCGTTGAGTCCTTCCGGGCCGACATGTGCCGCATCCATGGCCGCGAGCGCGGCATCGACCATGGCGCGCGGCGAATGGCCACCGCGCGTCGTGGCTTCCACGAGTGCCGCAATGGGTCCGGCGACGAGCGACGCGCTCATTCGTCCGCGGCCTCATCTGCGTGCGTGGCCAGCCGCGGCACCAGGAAAAAGCCATCGCGCATCGCTGGCGCGAAATGCTCGCGTGGATGGGCGAACGGCAGCGGTGCCACGGCATCGGGGCGCAACGGTGCGCTGTCGAGCGCGCGCGCGTCAGGATCGATGCCGGTCACGTCGACCTGCTGCAGCACGTCCATGTGCTCGAGGATGCGATTGAGTTCGCCCACGAGCGCCGGCACGCGCGCCGGGTCGAGCCCCAGACGCGAGAGTGTGGCGATGTGCCGGAGATCGACTTCGGAGACAGACACTCACTCCCACCCGCGTTCGAGGTTCGCCTGCGCGATCACCAGCGTCTTCCGGCCGATCTCTGCGTCGTCGAAGTCGATGCGCACCTTCGCATCGCGCCCCGAACCCGTGAGCTCGGCGATGGTCCCGGTGCCGAAGCGCGCGTGCCGCACGCGTTCGCCGGGGCGAAGGATGGCGGCGTCCTGCGATTCGTCTTCTGGCGCGCTCCGCCCGCCCAGCGCAACCGGCACCCCGGGGCGGCGCTGCGCCGGCGTGTCGTCGAGCCAGTTCGTCTCCGACGCGCCTCCCTCGGGGCGCGCCGGACGTGACCACGAGCGTGATGCGCCGCTGCTGCCCCAGCCGGTTGCCTCGCGATACGCCGCGCGGCCATGCATGCGCGCGCGTGGCGTGCGCGATCGGGTGACGTGTCCGTCGGGAATCGCGCGCAGAAAGCTCGACGGCGACGAGGGGAGCAGCTCTCCGTTGCGACGCCGCTGCTCCGCGCACATCAGCGTGAGCGTCGACTCCGCGCGCGTGATGCCCACGTAGAAGAGCCGTCGTTCCTCCTCGAGCAGCTTGGGATCGTCGAACGCGCGTGCGAGCGGGAAGAGGCCGTCTTCGAGGCCGGCGATGTACACGACGGGAAACTCGAGTCCCTTGGCATTGTGCATCGTCATCATTGTCACGGCGTCGGCGTCGACATCGAGGCGATCGATGCCGGCGACCAGCGTGGCGGTCTGCAGGAAGTGCTCGAGCGGCGTGAGACCAACTTCGCCGCCGTCGTCGGCAACGACCTCGGCGGCGCCGGCGATCAGTTCGCGCACGTTGTCGAGGCGATCAAGCCCCTCGGGGCCCTCGGCGCGCAGGTGGTCTTCGTAGCCGATGGCATCGACGAGCATGCGCAGCAGTTCATCGACGGCGGCGTCTGTCGCGGCTGCACGCAGTTGCGCGACCAGATCGAGAAATGCCGTGAGCGCGGCCCGTTGCCCGGGGCGCATGCCCTCGAGGAGCGAAGGCAGCGACGCCGCAGCCGCCAGCGGCACGCCCGATGACGCCGCCTGCTCCGCGAGCCATGCGATGGTCGCGTCACCGAGCCCGCGACGCGGCACGGCAATGGCGCGACGAAAGGCCTCATCGTCGCTCGGATTGGCGACGAGCTTGAGATAGGCGAGCAGGTCGCGGATTTCGCGGCGATCGTAGAAGCGC
>JALOPS010000437.1 GCA_025453745.1 Gemmatimonadaceae bacterium | reverse complement strand
CGAGGTGGCGTTCGGGCAGGTTCACCGACCATTGGCTGTCGGTCCACGCGAATGGCCGGCGAGGGGGCGGAACACCGAGGCGGCCATCGCGGTCTACCCCTCACCTAGAAGTGCGCGATGACCGTCTCCCGAAAGGCGTCGAGTGTCGGGGGTACGCCCTCGGCGTTGCTCAGGTGTGCGCCGCCCCGCCACTCGCACAGCATCGTGCTGCCCGGGCTCCTCGCGCGCTCAGCGTGAAGTAGCGAATCGATGCGCCGGTCGTGCCCGTGTCGCCGACCGCGAGATCACCACGCGCGACGGCCACACAGTAGGCGTCCGCCTCCGCGAGCGACGAGGGCATGTTGAGGAAGTGCACGACCAGACCTTCTCGCCGCTCCGTGTGGACCATGCCATTCCCGAGGCGTTCGCACTCGGCGACCTCCATCCGGATCGCGATCTCCACATCGTCCGACACGGCACCGTTCCAGCGGCGCCGTTCTCCCTCGCGCAGGAAGTGCTCGTAGGGAAACCCCACCGACGGATCGCCGAGCCGTCTGCATGAGTCGCGCATCCTCGGCAAACGCGGCGTCGCGCAGCGTGGCATGCCGCAGGAGGTACCGAGGGTGCCGCGCCCGTGAGGTCGAAGGAGCGGTCCAGTCGTGTGCGGGGCTTGGCTTCTGCCCCGAGTTTGGGGACACGGCTGCTTTCTCGCGAAACGCTGGTGCAACGACGGAGTAAGGATCAAGCGTTTTGTGTCCGCGGTCCGACCGCGCTTCACCGCTCGGCGTCGCTGGCCGCACCATCAGCGCGCGCAGGGGAGCGAGTCAGCCATCAAGCTAATGGCCGCGGCGAATCGGCTACCAGCCGATCGACCCCGCAGCCACTGTAGTCGACGACAAGCGGCGGTGTCACGCGCTAGGAGCACCTCAGCCTCAAGCGCGACGTAGCCAATAGCGACGGAATCGGCGCGCCCAGTGAGCAAGGGCATCAGCGCGTCGGCCTCGCGCAGCCGAGTGCGCAGCGTTGCGTCGTCGCCCGCCTCCCGTTCAGCCGCAGCCAGAAACGCAGCCACGTCAACAGCGGTGGCTTCCGGCGGCGCGGGAGCAGCCGTCAAGGCGCGGCTCGCGGAATCGAGCGCTTCGGCCCCTCGTCCAACTGAGACGTACTCAACGGGCGGCTGTTTCGCAGCGCCTTCGGGAAGCGGGGGTATGACGGACGACCTACCCACAGAGAACGAGCCTCCAAGAGCTACTGCCCCCGACGTCGCGAGCGAATCCCGAGGTGGTTGGGAGACGACCGTGTCGGCGAATCGAAACGTCAACCAGAGCGCCGTCGCGGCAATCACCGTCAACAATGTGGTGATCGGTATGGCCAGCGACCGGCTAGATCTTGATACCGAGGGCGTCGGCGCGCTGCCCTGTAGCGAAGCGGCGGGTACCGCCGGTGTGGTCGTGCCAGATGTGCCTTTCACCGCCAGCACCGCGCGCGGAGTCCACTCAGGAAAAATCTTTGAGGCACTTCCCAGCTCAGCAGTAATCACGGCATGACAGAACTCGTCAGCGAACTCCTGCGCTGACGCCGTGCGATGGCACCGATCGAGGTGCACGGCTCTAGCGACCGCCGCTTCCACTGCGGCCGGCCAGTCCACATCGCTGCGCAAGCTGCGGAGACTTGGCACCGGCTGCATGGTGCGCTGTAGAATCTCCGCGATCGTCGCGCTGCGCGTGGGAACCGCACCCGTGAGCAGCTCCGTCACGATCAGACCGATCGTGTACACATCGCTGCGCGCGTCCAGCGGCTGTTCGGTGGTTTCGGTGAGCTGATCGGGACTGAGATACGCGGGCGTGCCCACGAACACGTTGGTGCTCGTGAGTCTTGCCACCGCCGACGACGGCGCGCCGGCAATGGACAGGGGGCGCGCGATGCCAAAGTCCAGAACCTTGGCGATCTCGCGCCCATCTTGACCGCGCGTGATCAAGATATTGCCCGGCTTGAGGTCGCGATGTATGATGCCGACTGCGTGCGCAGCCTCCACACCGCGACACACTCCCAGCATGATGGTGGCAGTTCGCTCGGGCGAGAGAGGCCCTTCAACGGAGAGCAGTTCGTCGAGCGGAATGCCGTCGGCGTACTCAAGTACCATCCACACATTGCTGTCGGCTGACTCGCCGAAGTCATGCACGGTGATCACGTTCGGGTGACGCACACGGCTCTGCACCTGTGCTTCACGTCGGAACCGCATCAGCGCTCCTTCATCGCGCAGCACGTCGGGGTGAACAACCTTGAGCGCGCGCGGCTCGTTCAGCGACACGTGCGTAATCAAGTACACGGCTCCCATACCGCCCGCTCCCAAGAGCCGCTCGACACGATAACGCCCACCAAGCACCAACGCGCCGGGTACGAGTGTGCCGATTGTGTCGCTGGAGGGCGAGACGTTCATCTTCATGATCGCCGATGTATGCGGTCGTAGTGTCGTTTGTCGTGTTTAGTTCGGTAGGGGGGCGCCTGTTCGAAAGCAGAAACGGCCACCGTCCATCTTCTGGGCGACCGCCTTCACCAGTCGGGTTGCCGTCCCACGAGGCCAAGAAGCCGACCGATGACCAATTCTGATGCGAATGGTAGCCCGAAGTGGCTCCTCCAGCAATCTAGTGGCCCCACTGTCACGCGGCTTTTCGACCACTCTCGCGCCATGCTGCAGACGTTGACCCAGTAGGCCGTTGGGCCCACTTTACACAGCTCTTCGGAGCCGCGCCGTAAGGGCGCAGCGAGGCCCGGCAGGGGTTGCGAGACGGGTCGCAAGCGCGCCGGCTCGTCAGCCACCTAGGAAAGTGCGAAATCCGCATCTCGCGGGATCGCGCCAGTGCGCTGAGTCCGACGTTGTTCGTGCGCTAGCATGGCCACGAGCAGGCGCTGCTAGCACGCTGGCCCAGTGAGAGCTTCGGGGCGTCTCAACCCGCGAGGTACTCCACGTTGTAGAGTGAACTTGAACTTCACCCGGTTCAGTAGAGCCAGTGGAGTTGGATTTTCAGGCGGCTACGGATTGTACGGCGTGGGCCTGCTCGAAGGCGAGCGGAGACCGCTGACCAAGCGCTGAGTGCCGGCAATGCGGGTTGTACCAGCCTTCGATGTAGCGGAAGACGGTCAGGCGCGCTTCGCGGTGCGTCGCAAAGCGATGCTTGGCGAGGCACTCGACTTCGAGCGTTGCGAAGAAGCGCTCGGCC
>JALOPS010000436.1 GCA_025453745.1 Gemmatimonadaceae bacterium | reverse complement strand
ACGGCGGGTCCGAGCGCACGCAGCTGCGCGTACGCCGGGTACGGATCGGCGACGAACGCCGGGTCGCGCGGGTCGAGGGAGGCGGGGACGGTGGGGAGGGGGGGCATCGCCCCCACAATCTAGACACGGACTCACAGCACGCTCATCCTAAGCATGACCGCGCGAACAAATGACCTGAAGCTTCAGCTGCCGAGCGCCAGATGCAGATCACTGTCTACCACACAGCGCCCGAAGCTGGCCCCCACGTCGCGGCGGTGCGCGCCGCGCTTACTGACGGTCGCCTTGCTCTCGAACCGTGGTCGATATCCGCTGGAGTCTCGGCGCTCACAGTGCGGGCGTGGCTTGCCGACGAGCCCATTCAGAACTCCTTCGAGGCTCGGCTCTGGGCAGCTGCCGTCACGACCACGATCCCGGGATGGGCGACGCCGAGTGGCGCGGTGCGACCCACGGCCTTGACTTGGTAACTGGCGACTGTGCCGATGCGGTCGAGCGGTACACACTCGCATCGTCACATGCGTACATCATCCGATCCCGTCAACGAGTCTGCGGCGCCTCAGCATCGAGACGGCGCCGCACGACCGCCATAGGGCGCCTGCAAACAACGCTGCTCGTCGTTTCGTGGCCATGCGAACTGACCGCCATCGTTCTCAGGCCGATGATTTGCACTCTCAAGACGGCGAGCGTCAAGAACCCTACTACCACCCCGACGCTTCGAAACTCGCGATGCAGTTGCGGTTAGCCGCGCGGTTTCTGGTGCGTGTGCACACCATCCTCGGGGTCAGTCCACGTGTCCTGTTGCGGAATCGAGCGAGCAGACCTCCTCCGCGATGCGGCGACACCAGTGCGCGCGGACCGTCACCGCGATAGACGTTCGGAGCAGATAGCGCAGCCAACTGGGCTACGACCCTCCGTCGCGGTCGCGTTATCGCTCGACTGGGCGAAGAATCGGGGCTATCGTCGGCACATATCCTCGCGGGCGCCCCCGAGCCGTGCACCCTCCGATCGCCTCACCCAACACCGAATTTGTCCGATGGCCGATCGAAGCGAACAGGACCTGCCGCACTCCCTCACGGCCCGCTATCGCTTCACGGAAACGCCGGGGCGGGAGTATGGCCCGCGCACCCTCCACTGGATCTACCGCAACTACGCCGACAGACAGACGTGTGAGGTGTTGATCGATTCGCAGGGTGTCAGCGTGTCGGGCTGGATCTCGGTGGCCGAGATGATCCGGCGCCTGATCATGCCGCTGGCTCAGCAGACACAGCGCACACGCTTGACGAAACTCGGCGTTCACTTTGATGCGGCCACGCTGACACGCGACGACGCGCGTTGCCTCATCCACGAGGCAGAGTTGAACCAACCGCCTAGCGATCAGGAGCGTGCCGAAGCGGAGGCGCTTGGCGTGACCACCGCCGAACTCACGACGCGACGTGCGCTGCAGGCTGCGGTCGCCGAACAGGAGGCGGAAGACGCGGACGGTGACGCCGAGGAGGACGATCCCTCCGACCTCCACTGGGTCGGGCTCTTGCGACGCCGGGGGGCGAAGCTGCCGGCGCAGATCAGCGAAGACGAGTTCAAGCTGTGGCAGGATTCTTGGGATCGCTGGGAAGCGATCGCAGAGGAGGTGCGATACTTCGGCATCCGGATGACGCGGCCGAAGCGATGGACGCGTGAGGAACTCGACGCCCTCTCCGCGCAGGGCGAGGCGTTCAAGGAGTTCGCGGATGAGCACAATGAGGATCACGTGAGTCACTTTCTGGGCCGCGATGCGGCGATTCCTCGTCCCGTCATGCGCACCGCCTATCAGGCGGTGTGGCAGCAGATCCAAGACGGTACCTGGGCTGGCCGCGAATCCGAGATTGCGGCCGTCTACGGCGGCGTCGAGCGGGACCTCCTCGCGCGGTCCAGCCAGCGCCGCGCGCGCACCACTTCCCGCGCGCCCTCCGCTAGTCCGGCGCCTCCCATTCGTGCGGGATCGAGCGTCCTCGGCAAATTGATCATCCAGGGACTGAGCCTCAGCGGGAGGCTGCTTGGCGCACTGTTGAAGCTCGCCGTAGGGACGAAGCGCCGCCGACGGTGAGGCCGGGGTCCAGCGGCCTGCGCGGAGCCCGCTCCGACCTTCCTCGCTTCGAGGTGCAGTCACGTCCGATCTCTTTCGGACGGACACTGGAGTTGCCCGACCGTCGGGAGGTGGGCGCGTAAGCCGGCCGTCCCGGCGCGCGTCGCCGGCCCCCCATGTCTGGGTTAGTGGCCCGCCTTCGCCCGCTTGCATCAGGCGGGAATCGTCGCGGCTGCTCAACCTGACGATGTCGAAGCGCGGCGCGCCGAGACGCTTCGCGTGGAGATCGACCTCGCCCGTCTCGAGCTCGCGCGCGCACGAGGCGAACTCGTGGCCGTCGACGACTATGAGCGCTCCCTCGGCCGAATGCTTGACGTACTGATGTCGCGGCTCGGCTCGATCCCCGTGCGCCTCTCACACCGCGGCGATGCCTTCGAAGTCGAGGCGGAGGTAGAGGCGATCATCACCAAACTGCACAAAATCGACGAAGATGTGCTCGAGGAGACGGTGACGCCCCCACCGGACGCCCCCGACAGCGAGACGGCCCGACCTGCATGCGACACAAGACCGCAATCGCAACAGACGCGCATACGCCGCAGCGGCTCAGGCGGGAGAACGTAGACGGGCCGGACGACCAGTCTCTCAGAAAAAATGTCGCTTGACGGATGCCTCACCGCATGGAAACGACATCGATTCTTGGCCTTGCGAAACGCAACTGTGATGCACATAATGCAACGCGTACGACACTCAATGCGTCACACGATACCCGCTGCGTTTTCGCTTGGATACGTGTCGTTCGATTACCCTCTACGCTCGGAGAAGACTATGCCCGCCCCCGCGAGAAAATGGCACGTCGGCAAGGCACTCAAGGACATCATCGACGAGGGCCGCACGACCGAGGAAGAGGCCGCGAAGAAACTTGGCGTCTCCCGTGTCACGCTCGATCGTTGGTTCAGCGCGCCAGAACTACCGCTCCGTATCGCCGAGCGTATCTCACCGCTCTTAGGAATCCGCCATGAGTGGTTGATGTCCGGACGCGGCGAGAAGCTCCTTCACGTGGACTCCGAACCCGCACGACCGTGGCACGCTGGCCAAGCACTCAAGGAAATCATCGGCGAGGGCCGCACGCATCGCCCCGGCGCGGC
>JALOPS010000113.1 GCA_025453745.1 Gemmatimonadaceae bacterium | reverse complement strand
GGTCTCTCGCGAGAGACCGGCCCCGTTCTCATGTCACCTCGGGCTGCGGTCAGAGCGCCGCCAGCTCTCCACCACAGCGTTCGCAGTACCACTCCGTGGGGAAGTTCATCGTATTGCACTCGGTGCAGCGGAGCGTCTTCGTCTGCTCTGGCGTCACGGTGAGCGAGCGCAGAAACGCCAGATCGTCGAACGCGTTCGCCGTCGACGACATCTCGGACTCCGAGAGCGGCGCGGCAGACTCCGCCGGCATCGGCGCCGGTGGTGTCGCGTCGGCAACGGTCGGATTGGGGCCCGTGTACACCTCGAACCGCTCGAGCGCCGCGACCTCCTGCGTCACCCGCGGCACCGCACCACTCGGCGGATCGAAGCCGCGCGCGGCCGACTCCTGCCACGCGGCCTCGATCTCGTCGTCGTGCGTGTTCAGCGGCGCTGTCGGCGTCGGGTGCGCCGACTCCGGAGCCGACGCGCCCACGCCAAAGAGATCGTGAATGGAGACAGGCGTGGGCGTGGCCACCCGCACGTCGACAACGGTGACCTCGTCGATCGACACGATCGCCTCGTCTGCGCTGTCGCCTTCCGGCGCGGCGACTCCACTGACCTCTGGCGCGCCCTCCGGCGAGGCCACCGCACTCGACGGCGCCTCGACCGCGGGCTCGGGCTCGGGCGACGCGACCGGCACACCGGCCTCTGCACTCGCGAGCAACCGCTCCACATCGTCGCGCTCGGCGCGAATGATCGACTCTTCGGACTCGAGCCCTTCGAGTGCGGCGTCGACGCGCGTGCGCACCTCGTCCCACTGAGCATCGGAGAACTCGCCGACGTCGTGACGGAGCGACGCCTCGGCCCGCTCCTCTTCGTGACCGGCGCGTGCGTCGCCCAACGCCTCCTGGCGAACGGCGAGCGACCGACTCCATGCGCGCAGCGGCGCGACATGCGCGGCCAACGACCCGAGCACCGCATCGCGCCGGGCGCGATAGTCGCCATGCACCCGCGCATACACCTTCTCGGGTGTCTGCTCGCGCTTGGCTTCGAGTGCGGTGAGCCAGGCATCGAAGCGCTCGCGCTCCTGTACCAGGGCCCGCACCTCGTTGAGCGCGGGCGGCGTCGCCTCGTCGTGCTCGTGCGTTGCGTGCTCCATTACGTCGTCTCCAGCTCGGTCTGTCTCAAGGTGATTGCCGTCGCGCGCGCGCGGTACCTCGCTGCATGAACTGCCCCACCGCTTCGGTGACGAGGAGCCGCGCCGCCTGCTCGAGACTCTCCATCCGTGCCAGCGCCTCGTCGATGGTCGCCCCCACCGTCGTCGCACCGTGCCGCGTCAGCAGCACCGCCCGCGAGCCGGTGAGCGCGGCCGCCACAGCTTGTCCCACCGCCAGCGTGCCAGGCTCGATCGCCGGGACCACTGTCACCCCGCCGATCACGACCCGCACTTCGGGCAATTCGTTCCACGGCAGTGGCACCGGCCATCCGGCGGCTCCCGTGGCCACCGCCGGGTGTGCATGTACGATCGCGCCCACGTCGGCGTGCGCGGCGTAGACGAGCGCGTGCATGCTGAACTCGGACGATGGACGCGGGCCGGACGGCACGGTCCGGTGACCTTTCGCACGCCCTCCCTGTGCGGTGCACCAGCGGGCGAGCTCGCTCGGGACCACACGAAGGAGGTCCCGCGGCGCGAGCTCCCCCTTGGCCCGGCCGGCCGGCGTGACCAGCACGCTGCCGTCGGCCAGACGCACCGAGAGGTTGCCCTCGTGGCCGCCAATGAGCCCACGCGCGTCGAGCCGTCGGCAGGCGGCGACCACCGCGCGCCGGGCCGCGTCGACGCGCATCGCCTCAGGCGGCCGCGTCGAAGACGATACCGCCGCCAACGATCGTCAGCCGCGGCGCGCCCGTGAGCGATACGCCCCCCCACGGCGTGTTGCGCCCCTTCGAGCGGAAGCGCGCCGGATCGACCGTCCACACCGCCGTGGGATCGAACACCGTCACGTCCCCCGGGTGGCCGGCCGCCAACGTACCGCCCGGCAGCCCCCAGATCCGTGCGGGGGCGCAGCTCATCCGCTCGATCATCGTCGCCAGATCGATCACGCCGGTTGCCACGAGTGCGGTGATGGTCACGCCAAGCGACGTCTCGAGGCCGACGATGCCGTTGGGTGCCTCGGCGAAGGCGCGCTCCTTCTCGTCGTAGTGGTGCGGCGCGTGGTCGGTGCAGATCAGATCGATCGTGCCGTCCTTCACTGCGGCGATGAGCGCGTCGACGTCCTCCTGCGTGCGCAGCGGCGGATTCATCTTCGCGTTGGTGTCGAAGTGTCCGACGCGTTCGTCGGTGAGTGTGAAGTGGTGCGGACAGACCTCCGCGGTCACGCGGACGCCGCGCTCCTTCCCCCAGCGGATGAGCTCCACGCTGCCGCGCGTGCTCATGTGACAGAGATGCACATGTCCACCGGTGCGCCGCGCGAGGAGAATGTCGCGAATGACCATGATCTCCTCGGCCTCGTCGGGAATGCCACGGAGGCCGAGCATGGCACTCACCTTCCCTTCGTTCATCGAGCCGCCGTGCGCGAGCGCCATGTCCTCGCAGTGATCCACCACGGGGATGTCGAACGTGCGCGCGTACTCGAGCGCGGTGCGCATGAGGTGCGAACTCATCACCGGGCGTCCATCATCGGAGACGGCCACGGCACCAGCGGCGACCATCTCGCCCATCTCGGCGAGCGCCTCGCCGTTCTGCCCCACGGAGATGGCACCGATGGGATACACGCGCGCCGCAGCCGCGCGCTGCGCCTGCCGGATGATGAAGCCGACGGCGGCCTGATTGTCGGTGACCGGCTTGGTGTTGGGCATCGCACACACCGCAGTAAAGCCGCCGGCCGCCGCCGCACGCGCGCCGCTCTCGATGGTCTCGACATCTTCGCGCCCGGGCTCTCGCAAATGCACGTGCACGTCGATCAGCCCCGGCGCCACCACGAGCCCACGCACGTCGCGCACGCGCGCACCGTCCGGCGCACTGATCGCGCTCCCGGCGTGTGCGATCACGCCGTCGCGAATGAGCACGTCGCCGACCAGGTCGAGCCCGCGCGACGGATCGATGATGCGCCCGCCCGTGAGGAGCAGATCGCCCGGCGTCGGCTCCGGGCCGTAGGTCACCCCAGCGGCAACCGTCATGCCTCGCCTCCACGACGCGCCGCGCCGGCCAGCTCGGGCCGACCACCGGCGAGCAGATAGAGCACGGCCATGCGGATTGCCACGCCGTTGGTGACCTGATTGAGAATCACGCTGTGTTCTCCGTCGGCGACGTCGGAATCGATCTCGACGCCGCGGTTCATGGGGCCAGGATGCAGAATGAGCACGTCGCGCGGTGCGGCCGCGAGGCGTCGGGACGTGACACCGAAGACGCGATTGTATTCGCGCAACGACGGGATGAAGCCCGCGTTCATGCGCTCGAGCTGCAACCGCAGCACGTTGAGCGCATCGGCCCACTCGATGGCGGCTTCGATGCGCTGGAACACGGTCACGCCGAGTTCGTCGATGGCATTGGGCAGAAGCGACCGCGGTCCGCAGACCGCCACATCCGCGCCGAGCGTCTTGAGCCCGAAAATGTTCGACCGCGCGACGCGCGAGTGCAGCACATCGCCGCAGATGCAGATCCGCCGCCCGCGCAGGTCGCCCAGCCGATCGCGCAGCGTGAGGATGTCGAGCAGCCCCTGCGTGGGGTGCTCGTGCGTGCCGTCACCCGCATTGATGACGTTGGACTCGATGCGCTCGGCGAGAAAGCGCGCGGCGCCGCTGGCTTCGTGGCGCACGACCACCATGTCGATGCGCATCGCCTCGAGATTGCGCGCGGTGTCGACGAGTGTCTCTCCCTTGCTGACGCTCGACCCGCTCGACGCCACGTTCACGGTGTCGGCGGAGAGCCGCTTTTCGGCGAACTCGAACGAAATGCGCGTGCGCGTCGACGGCTCGAAGAACAGATTCACCACCGTCATGCCACGCAGCGTCGGGACCTTCTTGATCGCGCGCTCGCTGATCTCCTTGAACGGCTCGGCCGTATCGAGGATGAGGCGGATCTGGTCGCCCGACAGCGACGCGAGCCCCAGCAGATCCTTGCCGAGGGGCGCCACCGACGGCGGGGCGTTCACGCGTCGTCCTCGGCGGTGATGACGACGGCGTCGCGCCCGTCGACCTCCTCGAGCAGCACGTCGACGCGTTGCGGCTTGGGCACGTCGCTGCGACGCCCGACGATGTCGGCGTGGATCGGCAGCTCCCGCCCGCCGCGATCGACGAGGACCGCGAGCGCGATCCGTGCGGGGCGGCCGAAGTCGGCGAGTTCGTCGAGCGCGGCGCGCACCGTGCGTCCGGTGTAGAGCACGTCGTCGACGATCACCACGCACTTCCCGTCGAGTTCCCACGGCAGATGCGTGGGGCCCACGACCGGGCGTGGGCCGACCGTCTGCAAGTCGTCGCGATAGAGCGTGATGTCGAGCGCGCCCCGCGGCACATCCACCCCTTCGGTGCCCTTGATGATCGCCGCCAGGCGCTCGGCGAGCTGCACGCCGCGTCGCTGGATGCCGACGATGATCAGATGATCGGTGCCGCCATTGAGTTCGAGCACCTCGTCGGCCATGCGCCGGAGGGTGCGGTCGAGACTGCGTTTGTCGAGCAGGGTCGTATTGCGCCGTGGCATCGGCGCGCAATATACGCCGCCCGCGCGGCGGCGCTCAGGCGGCGATGTCGGTGCGACCGCTGGGCAACGCGCGCACCGGACCGGTACCGAGCGGCACCGGGATCTCCTCGCGCAGCGCGGGAATCGCCATCGCGCGCGCGCGGTCGACCACCTCGGCGGCCTGCATGAGCAGCTCGACGATGAAGTCCCGGTGCGTGCGGAAGAGCTCCACGCCCACCCACGCCGACACCACGGAGGCGCCGAAGAGCCACACGTTCGCCCCGAACGAGGGGTGCGCGCCGCGCAGCGCCTCGAGCAGCGCCGCGACGGCCGCCACCGGGGCCATACTGGCCCATCGCATGCGACTGGGCGTCTCGGTGATGCGCGAGCGCCATTCGGCCATGCCGTAGCCGAGCACCGTGAACGCGGCCACGCGCTCGACAACGGCGAGGATCGCGGCCCGATCGAGCGCATCGGCCGACGGTGCGAAGCCGTTGGCCCAGCGCCACTCGACAATCGTGTCTGGCAGCGGCCAGCAGGCTTGTGCGACCAGATACGTGGCGAAGAGCGGCGCCAGTTGCAGCAGTGTGCGCGTTTCGAATCGACGTTCGCGCCGGGGACGCCCACCCCCCTGCGCCGCGACCAGTCGACGCTCGCGGTCGAGCCACGGCACCGCGCCGATTGCCGCGACCGCGACGGTCGCGGCGGCAATGCCCATCCCATCGGACCAGTCGCCGGGCGCGATGCCGATCAGAAACCATGCGGCGACCAGCGCGGCCAATCCCAGATGTTCGCGCGCCGGCGGCACGCCCCGCGCATCGAGATGCAGCATCTGGTGCAGACTGATGGCGCGCATCACGACCGCGCCGCCGATCGCGGCGAGCACGAGGACGAGCAGTCGACCATCCTGTGTGCCCGCCAAGCTGCCGATCCAGAGCAGCGGCGTCAGCAGATAGAGCAACCCGAGCAGGGGTGCACCCAGCACACCCACCGCGCGCATGCCCTGTCGGTGAATCACCTGTCCGGCGAGCACCACGGCGAGCAGCGCGCCAATGAACGCGCCGAATCCGTTGGCCGCGACGTCTGCCACCGACGGAAAGCGACCGGGGAGCCAGCGCTGCGCCGCTTCAAGTGCAACCGAGTAGAGCGTCGCGGCAAGTGGCGCACGCCACAGCGCGAAGCGCGACCCGTCCGCCAAGGCCGCCAGAAAGCCCAGCGGGATGAAGAACGCGACGTTGCGTACGAAGTCGCCCGGCAGGAGCAGCACGCTCCACGCCGTCGGCTGCCCGACCCGGAAGTCGAGCGGTGCGAGCGTGACGATCGCCGAGAGCACGACGACGTACGCGAGCGCCGATCGCGCGAGGCGCGCGCCGGCGGTCGACCAGGTTCGGGAGGCGAGCATTGCTCCGGGGTATCGGCACATGGCCGCGCGACCTGAGTCCCGGACCGCATGCGGGCCCGAGAGCGTCTCGCTCCCGGGCCCGCGCGTTTCACCGTGGCGGTGGCGTCCGCCCTGTTACCACTCGCGCCGAGGCGGCGGAGCCGGCGGATCGATCGCGGCCGACGAGATCGGTGTCCGCGAGGCCGGCCACACGCTCGGGTACGGCGAGAGGTGACGGGCCGCCGCGCGGGCGGCGCGCAGGCGCGCCTTGTCGATCGGCGGCAACGTGCAGGTGGCGGCGAACATCGCGAGATCGCCGGCGGCATCGAGCGTCGCCTGCGCGAAGCCGTGGCACCAGTCGGGTCCGTACGGGTGCGAGTCGGCGCGCTCCTCCACGCCGCGTCCGAACGCCGAGCACTTCTCGGCGGCGTCCTTGAGCGTGGTGCTCGAGGCCAGGTGCGCGACAACGACGTGGTAGCCGTCGCGCCGCCCCATGAGGTAGTTGGGCGACTGCAGCGCGTCGCCCGCGGAGGGCTCCACCACACCGGCGGCGACGCCAGTCATGAGCACGCACAGTTGCGAGAAGTGCGCGCGCGCGGGTTCCATCGGTGGCTCTTCGACGATCCTGGGCATCCGAGTGCTGGAGGGGGGTGCGACCATGGCGACCGGCGATCCGCCGCCACGGGAGCTCCGTCGTCCGTGAGTCTGGGCAAGCGGCATGCCGCACGGCCCAGCCCGGTCGCGAAACGGTTGTGGGACGCGTCCCGCATGATTCGTTCGCGGGGCGTGACACCGACCGTGGTGCGCCTGCGGCGCTGCGGCGCCCGTGCCACACGACCCGTTGCACACACAACGGCCGTCCGGCGCGCAAGGGGGGCGTCGGACGGCCGTGCCCGCCGGAGGGGATGACCGGACTGCGTTACAGCGCCGGCGCCGACCCTACCAGCTCGCGTACATCTGCAGCTCCGTGCCGATGTAGTCCGCCATGTCCATCGTCTCCTGCCAGTCGGGATGACGGATGATGAGAAAGCCGTCGGAGAGCAGCGTGTGCTTCCAGTTGCGTCGCTCGGCGCCGATGGGGAGCAGGTCGACGTGGCAGAGACTCGCGCCGCACCGGTTGTGCACCTTCTCCATTCCCTCGATCGAGCGAATGCGCCCCTGTCCCTGCGCGCGCTTGGTGATGTTCGCGCAGTTGTAGAGCCGCTCGAACTCGATGCTGAACGTGCCCTTGAGCTCGGCCTCTGCCCACCCGACAAAGAGGTCGATGTCCGACTGCCAGTTCATCAGGTCGACGGTGTGCGCACCCGGCGGACGCGCGGCAATCTCGCCGAAGACGGCTTCGCCATCCGACTTGAGGTACCACTCCATGTGCGAGAATCCCGTACCGCGATCGAGCGCCTTGAGCACCGCTTCACCCATCGCGTGACCGCCCTTGAGCTTCGGGTCGTCGATGTCGCGATAGCTCAGCGTCTGCGGGCTGATCCACTCGATGCTGCGCGCGACGAGCGGGCGCGGACGATAGAAGCCGATGTGCCGGTACCTGATCTCGGTGTCGATGCAGATCGTGTCGAAGGTGTACTCATCGGCCTCGATGAATTCCTCGACGCTGACCTCGTCGATGTGGCCAAGGCGCGCGATCGCTGCTTCGAGCTCCGCCTTGTCTTCACAGCGATAGGTGTCTTGCGAGCCGGCACCAGCGATCGGCTTGATGATGAGCGGGTAGCCGACCTTCTCGGCGCCCTCCCACACTTCCTTGATGTTCTGCGCGCGGTGCGAATACGGGGCGCGGATGCCGGCGGCGACCACGGCCTCCTTCATGGCCTGCTTGTCGCGAAACAGCACCGCCTGCGCGCGCGTCTGTCCGGGCACACCCAACGCATCGCGCAGCGCACCGGCCATGATCACGCCGGGCTCCCACAGGCACGAGATGCGATCGATCGTCCGATTGCCGACGATCTCGCGAACGGTACGAATCGCCGCCTGCTCATCGGTGAACAGGTTGGGCACCTGCCGATACTCGGCCAAATGCTGCTTGGCGAGGGCCGGCAGCGTGTCGTACGGGTGATCGGCCAGGCCGATGACGCGCGCGCCCTGCACGTCGAGCCCGCGGGTGTAGTACGGCATTTCGCCCGGATAGCCGGGCATGAGCATGATGACGGTGGCGGACATCGACGGAGACGTGCGGGTGGACGCCGGCACGCGGGCGTCGTCGCCGCGTGTGCCTCGGGTGCCCGACAATGATGCGGCGCGCGAAGGCTGTCGAGCCCCCGCGCGCCGATCGCATGTCAGGTGTCCCCCGAAGGGGCTACCCGAGTTCCACGCGCACCACGGAGATCAGTCGCGACAGCGCCTCGGTCACCACGGCGGTCTCGGGGTGGCGCAGCACGATGAAGCCCTCGCCTTCGTAGCTCCCGGTGGGTGTCTGCCCCTCGAACGGGAGACGCCAATCGGTGACGAGGCTGCCCAACTCCTGGCGTACCTGATCGAGTCCCACCACACGGCGCACGCGCCCCTCCCCCTGTCCGCGGAGGAACGCCGTGCCCACGGCGTACTTGCGTGTCGGTGGGTCGAACTCCTCGTTGATCATCACGTTGGTCCATGCCCGCACGAAGTCGAAGTCGTGTGCGCGCGAATTCATCGTCGTGATCTGCGCGCCGGGCGGACGGGCGGCGACTTCGGAGATGGCGAGCGTGCCGTCCTTGCGGCGGAACCACTCCATGTGCGTGAGCCCCGTGTCCATCCCCAGGGCGTCGAGCGCGCGTGCACCGGCATCCCGGATATCGTCGAACTGCGGCTCGTCGACTTCACGGGGCAGCACCACGCACCACTGGATCCACGGGTGCTCGACGACTTCGAGCGGCGTGGGATAGTAGTGCGTGAGCGAGTGCCACACCGCGCGACCGCGAATGGAAATGGTCTCGAACGAGTGCTCGCTGCCGACAAGAAACTCTTCGAGGAGCATCGGATCATCCGCCGTCGGCGGTGAGCGATCGAGGAGGTCGCGCAGCGCTTCGTCGTCATCGAGACGGTACGTCGACTTGGCGCCGGCCCCGGCGGGTGGCTTGGCCACGAGAGGAAAGCCCGCCTCCTGCACGAAGCGCCACGCGTCGTCCGAGTTCGTCGCGAGCTTGTGCCGGGCGCACGGGATACCGGCCGCGCGCAGCGTGTCCTTCATGTGCGCCTTGTCGCGAAAGCGGCGCGCGGTGGCGGGGCGCATTCCCTGGAGATTGAGCGCTTCGCGGACATCGGCGAGCGGCTGCTGCAACTGTTCGAACGCACCAAAGAGCCGGTGCGGCGCGCCGTGACGTGCGGTGAGATGTCGCACGGCGTGCTCGAGTTGATTCGCGTCGAGCACATCATCCACGCGCCAGTGCCCGGCGAGGCGCTGCTGCAGCTCGGCGGGGAGCCGTTCGAGCGGGTCCTGCGCGATGACGGCGAGCCGCACGCCGGGTAGAGACGCGGCGGCCTCGATCATCTGGGTTGCACCGGGGGTGAACCACGGTGCGGTGAAGATCACGAAGGGCATGGGGGGAGAGCTCGGGGAGGGCGACGTCCGCAAAGTTGCGCGTGGCGCTGCGGGTGTCCACCGACGAAGAGAGAGGTCGCGCGGGCCCCTACCGCACGCGGAGCCCGACGGCGAGGCTGTGCACGTACACCGTCGCGCCCTCGAGCCCGGGCGCCATGAGGACACGCGGTGACGCGACAAGTCCGATGCGCTTCCACGGCGACGTGGCGAGGTCCAATCGAAGCTGTGCACCGGTGCGGCGGCGCCCAGTCGCGGTAATCGAGCTCGGACCGGCCAGCGCACTCAGCGATCCGAGGTCGCCTCGCAGTTCCACGCCAATCAACGCCGCCACCTGCGCAATCGCCGGCACGGACGGAGCACACGCTGACTGCCGAATACAGGCGACTTCGCTCGCGAATACACGAATTGGCCAACTCGCCGATAACCCAACCAGCAGCGGGAGTCGCCACGCCTGCACGGGTACGGCGGCCAGGAGTTCCGAGGAGCCGCCATCGCGGTTGACGAAGTTCCCACCGTTGGCTTGGTCGATACTCAGCGCACCCTGCACAAACGGCGTCGCGCGGGGCTGCGCAGTGGCGGCCGCGGGGCACACGGCCCGCCATGCAAGCAGAGCGCATACAGCGTGCGCCATGCGATGATGTCGTCGTCTGCAGCGTGGCATACGCACGTGTCGGCGCAAGACGTGAGCGCGAGGTTCGGCCGTCGCACCTCCGGGCGACCGCGGCGCCAGCATCGGCGAGCCGACGGCACGCGCCCGATCAGCCGGGCGCGCGTGCACGGACAGGGGGGGATTCGAACCCCCGAGACGCTTTCGCGCCAACACGCTTTCCAGGCGTGCGCCTTAAACCACTCGGCCACCTGTCCCGGGACACGCAACGCGCGCCGCCGATAGACGCGCGGCGCGCCGGGAGCACCCCCGGGCGCGCCGCCCATCAGACGGACAGGGTGGGATTCGAACCCACGGTACCGTTACCGGCACACCGGTTTTCGAGACCGGCTCCTTCAGCCACTCGGACACCTGTCCTGCAATTTTCCAGAGCCGAGATAGTTAGCCAACCCGCGCCGCATGGTCAATCGGCCGCGCCGCCCGCCCCTCGGCCAGCACCACGCGATTGCGCCCGCCCGCCTTGGCCGTGTACAGGGCGCGATCGGCGCGGCGCAGGAGCGACGACGTCTCTTCGGGTGGCGCCCACTCGGCGACCCCTGCGGAGAGGCTCAGCGTGAGCGTCGCGCCGCCCGTGCCGCTCAGCCGCGCCTCGTGCACGTCGCGGCGGAGCGCGTCGATGCGTGGGAGTGCATCCGCGGCGCTGGCGTCCAGGAGCAGCACCGCGAACTCCTCTCCTCCCCAGCGGGCCACCAGATCGCCCTCGCGCACCGCGCGCGAGAGGATGCCGGCCACGGCGCGGAGCGCCTCGTCGCCAACCTCATGCCCATGCGTGTCGTTGATGTGCTTGAAGTGATCGAGGTCGAGCAGCGCCAGGGCGAGCACTGTTCCGTGCCGCCGGGCGCGCGCCTGCTCCACCTCGACACGCTCGAGAAAGAACGCACGGTTGGTCAGCCCCGTCATCGGATCGCGCGTGGAGGCCACGCGCAACGCACTCGACTGCTGCACGATGGCCAGGCACAGCGCGGTACACGCGCCGAGCACCACGACGCGCGCGGCCTGCTGTCCCAGATCGAATGCGCCCTGTTGCATGAGATCCTGAGGGAGTCCCGACCCCCACCGCGCTCGCGCCAGCAGCACCACGCCCACGTATTGCACGATCGCAGCAGCACCAGCGAGCGCGGTCACCCGCCGGTCCCATCGCAAGCAGGTCGCGCCGAGCGCGAGGCAGTAGCAGGCGAACGTGGCGCGGCTGTTGACCGCGAGCGACGGCATCGAGGCCAGCACATAGCCGAGCTGGATCGCGCTGACGACCGCCACATCACACTGGCTCGTGGCGACCGCCAGCGGGAATTGTGGCGGCGCCCTTCGCACGGCATACGCCACCAGGAGCGCCAGCCCCAGCGCACTCGTGGCGCCCGCGAGCCCGATGCGATTGGCCGACGTCATGCCGGCGCCTGCGGCAGACGCCAGCGGCACAAGCACCAGCAGCAGCGTCAGGACGACGCGCACACGCGCCACCAGCGCCTCGCCCGACGCGCCGACATGCGCGATGACCGCATCGGGGGCATCGAGCCATCGTCGCCACCCGACGGTGTCGGGGGGAATCGTCGACGTGTCGACGGTCAGCGGCCGAACGGA
>JALOPS010000435.1 GCA_025453745.1 Gemmatimonadaceae bacterium | reverse complement strand
CGGCGGCGCCAGCGGTTGCCGCGGCCGTCCACCGCCCCCGATCGCGTTCGGCGCATTGTTGTCCACCACGTGCAGCAGTGGCAGCAACAGCATGATGTCCTCGTAGAACGGCCCGCTGCCGGCGTTCATCCCATAGCCGAAGCGCTGCTGGAACTCCTCGGCGACCCCAACTTCCGCGGAGAAGTCGAACGCGTTCCATGCGGCGTCGTCGACGATGTAGGCACCGTAGTCGCGCAGTGTGCGCGCGAGGATCCGCCCTGCGGAGGTCGTGAGGCCGATGGTGGAGAGGTTCACCGATGGCGGGATCGCCACCAGCGTGCCCTGCTCGACGGCGGGGTTGGTGCCGCGATAGGCATCGGCGGCGTATGCGTCGGCGTTGCGCGCGGGCCAGCGATACCCCGGCGTGGAATCGGTCGCCCGATAGAAGAGGTAGCGATTGGCCCAGACGTTGAGCTTGAGCGCGTGACGAATCGGCAGGCCGCTCACGAGCTCGCCGCGACGGATGGAGCCGCCGATGCTCGAGAGCCCCGAGCCGGCGTGCCCTCCGCGGATCCCGTCCCCATATAGGTCATCGAGGGGTTCGTTGCCGTTGTGCGTGGTCCACCCGTACGCGGGGCCACCGGCGGCGCAGCGTGCCAGCGGGGAGACCTGCAGCAGTGAACGGCCGTCGGGCTGCAGGATGGCGGTGACGCTGTTGGGTGTCGACGGTGGCACCGCGTCGGGGACGATGAGGGAGTCCGGCAGGAGAATACGGATGCCGCCGCGCCAGTCCCACTGCGGGTTGCTGGTGCCGTTGCACCGTCGCGTCCAACTGTACGGTGCGTACAGCGGCACCAGGCGATCGGTGTTCGACACCTTGAGGTGCCACTCGACGTCCACACCGAGCCACTGCGATCGCTGGAAGCCCGCGGGGACGTACTGCGCGTTGGAGCCGATCGGCATGTTCCAGATGGAGCGCGTGTCGAATGGCCAGAGCCAGGGGTCGCGACTGGTGGGGAACTTGCCGTTGTCGACGATCAGCGAGGGGTCGGACTCGGCGGTCGCCGTGACGGATCGATCGGGGACGCAGGCGGGGAGGGTGAGAGCGAGGGTGATCGTGATCAGCGACACCGATGCGGCGCGCGAGCGGCGTTGACTCATGGTGCACCACCGTGCTTGGTGTGACGGGCGCGATGCATGTCACGGATGATCCCGTGGGGGCGTCGCGCGCGAGTGCACGGTGGTGCATGGGAGTGATTCGCGCCGTGCCGTGGGTCACGACGATCGCGTGCTGAGCGGAGGCGGCGAAGGACCCTCGCGTCCTGAGCGGAGGCGGCGGTGGGCGATCGCGTCCTGAGCGGAGGGCTGCGTCACCCTGAGCGAGCGACCGCAGGTCGCGAGTCGAAGGGGAGCAGCCCGAAGTCGAGGACCTCGCGATGGCGCGTCACCCTGAGCGAGCCGCGAAGCGGCGAGTCGAAGGGGAGCGCCATTCGCGGCGGTGGGTGCATGGCGAGACTGCCCGGAACGCTCGCTGCGCTCGCGTCCGGCGGCCCTTCGACTCGCGGCTTCGCCGCTCGCTCAGGGAGCGGTAATGCTCACCCCACCGCCGCTCCGCGCACCACGCCGTACTCCCGCTCCGCCGGCTCGAAGTACCGCACCAGCATCTCCTTGAGATGCCGCATGCGCCCCGGTCGCTCCGCGGGGTCGCGCATCGTCGCCTCGGCGATCAACCAATGCACCGCCGCCACGGACGTCATCGCGTAGTACCCACGCTCTTCCGCCGGCATCGTCGGCATCCGACGCGACAGGTACTCATCCACCGTCGCACGAATGGATTGCTGCACCTGCTGGAACACGGGACTCTGGTGTCCACCACTCGACCGCAACGCGGCCTGGTACACCTCGTCATACGCGGGATTGGACGTGTGGTAGTGCGCAAAGCCCTCGACGACGCCGCTGAGCACCGCGTCGAGCGGCGCCGTCACCATCTCCGGTCGCAACAGCGCGATGTTGAGGTCGACCATCTCGCGGCAGTACCGCGCCGCGAGCGCCTCGACGATCGCGTCCTTGTTGGGGAAGAAGTGATAGAGCGACCCCACGCTCGACCCTGCACGCTGCGCGATCGCGTTGACCGACACGGCATCGACCCCCTGCTCGGCGAACAGCTCGCTCGCCGCGTCGAGGATGGAGTCGACGCGCCGCTGCCCGCGATCCTGACTGGGCGCGCGCTGCCCGGCCGGCACCGGCGCCTCCGCGTACGCCCCGCCCGCCGAGCCACCGCGCTCCACGGTCGCCCCGACAGACTCGGACCCGGGTTCCGATTCGAACGGTTCCGTGATCTGTGTCATGGGTCAAAAGTAGTGGGGGATCTCCACTATTGACAAGTAGAGATGTGACTCTACTTTCGGAGAACACGAGTGATTCCTCTAGTTCTCCCGGAGTTCGCGGTGCCCTACCCCCTCTTCATTAGACAGGCCGTCTGGCCCGGGCTCGCCGCGGTGGCGCTGCTGGCCCTCCCCCAGCCGGCCCGCAGCCAGCCCGCCCCAACCACGCCGCCGGCGGTCGCCCCTGGAGACCTGGCCACCCTCGATGCGCTCGTCGAACTCGGCCTCAAGCGCAACCTCGCCCGCAAGCAGCAGGAGCTCGGCGTGCGACGGGCCGACGCCGCGGTCCGCGAGGTGCGCGGCCAGTTCCTCCCGAGTGCGACGCTCAACGCGCAGCGCATCGAGGTGGCCGGCAACCGCATCGACCTGGGGCAGTTCATCAACCCGGCCTTCGGCGCCCTCAACGGCCTGCTGCAGCGCCCGCAGTTCCCCACCGATGTCTCGCTGCAGTTGCCGCTGCGCCAGACCACGGCGATCCGCTTTGCGCAGCCGCTCTTCCAACCACAACTGCTGCAGGCCTATCGCATTGCCTCCGCAGCGCGCGACGTGAACAGCGCCGCGCTCGACCAGCAGTCGCGCACGCTCGCCGCCGACATCCGCCGCGCGTATCTCGACCAGGCGAAGGCCGCGCAGGTCGTCGAGATCTACGCCTCCACGCATGCGGTGCTCGATGAAGTGGTGCGCGTCGCGGAGCGACTGGCGGCCAACGGCAAGGCCACGCCGGATGCGGTGTACCGTGCGCGCGCCGATCGCGCGGAGATCGTGCAGAAGGAAGCCGAGGCACAGCAGACCGCGCGCATGGCCGGTGAAGCGCTCAACCTGCTCCTCGATCGCCCGCTCG
>JALOPS010000434.1 GCA_025453745.1 Gemmatimonadaceae bacterium | reverse complement strand
CCTGAGCCCCGTCGCAGGTACGCCGCGATAGCGCACGACCACGCGGGCGCGGCGGTCGACCGCGGGCGCGGTCGGCAGCATCACGAGCAGCACGTCGTCGCGGTGCGTGTACGCCACCGCTACCCCGTCCACCGTCACCGCCGAGACGACCATCCCCTTGCCGTTCAGCGCCGCGGTGGCGGTGACCAGGTCGAGTCGCACCGTGCGCTGCCCCGGCCGCGCGACGCGCACATCGAGTGCCAGTTCGCCGGCGATCGCGTCGGTGGTGTCGGAGAGCTCGAGGGTGAACGCGTAGTTGAGCGCATCGATGCCCGGGTTCTTCGGATAGGTGTCGAGCATCGCCATGGGCGACAGGAACGCACCGAACAGCGCCAGGCGCCCGGTGGAAGCGCGCATCGCGCGAGTCATGGGCGACCTCCGCGCACCGCGGGGGCCGGTGACGGCGGGCGAAGCTGCACGATGCCCGGCTCGGCGATGGTGCGTTCGACGTCGGCGATGCGCGAGGGCACGAAGCCGCTCAGGTTCTCCACGCCGTCGGCGGTGACGAGGGCGACGTCCTCGATGCGAATGTAGAGCCGCTCCTCGGGGATCCAGATCATCGGATCGATCGTGAACACCATCCCCGCGCGCAGCGGCACGCCGCGCACGCGCCCCACGTCGTGCACGGCCATGCCCACGGGGTGCTGGAAGTGGCCACGGAAGGCGATGCCCCCCTCGACGGCGCGCTGATGTGCGGGGATGGGAAAGCGCTTGGCCGCGAGGTACGTGGTCATCTCCGCGGCGGCGCGGTCGAGGACCTGGTCGGAGGTGACGCCCGGCCGGATGTGCCGGAAGAGCGCGTCGCGATAGGCCACGATGTAGTCGTAGAGCGCCGCCTGCCGCTCGGTGAAGCGGCCGTTGACGGGCCAGATGCGCGTGACGTCACTGGTGTAGTAGCGGTAGTCGGGCGCGTAGTCCATGAGGACGAGATCGCCGTCGCGCAGCACGTCGGCCTTGCGGAAGTAGTGGCCGAGGAAGGCGTTGGTCCCGCCGCCGATGATCGAGGCATAGCCATCGCCGCGTGCGCCATTGAGGTGGAAGACGTACCGGGCGGCGGCGTCGAGCTGGAACTCCATGACGCCCGGCGCGGTCGAGCGCATCGCCTCGATGATGCCGAGGCCGGCGAGTCGAGTGGCTTCGCGGATGAGCGTGATCTCGGCCGGGCTCTTGATGAGGCGCATGCTGTCGAGCGTCGGCGAGAGGTCGCGCACGTCGAACTGCGGAAAACGCTCCTTCACCAGGCGTGCGAAGTGCGCCTCGCGCGAGGGGCGGCCGTCCCACGGGTCGCTCGCCGCGCGCGCCTGGCCGGCGAGCAGCTCGTCGCGGCTGTCATTGCCGACCTCGGCTGGCGCGAGCGGCGTGTAGAGCGCGAGCGCGGGCGGGCGCAGCAGGTCGGCGCCGATCAGGTCGGCCGCGAGGAACTCCAGGGCGCGCACCTGCTCGATGCCGGTGAGCTGCCGCACGAGCGGTGCGTCTTCCGCGGAGAGCACCTTGCCCTCGCCGCGTTCACGCGCCTCGTCGCGGTGCGGGAGATAGAGCGTGGTCGTGCGCGTGCGGCCGTTGAGCAGCAGGTAGGCGTGTGCGGACTCGACGCCGCACAGATAGTAGAAGTCGTTGGCCTGGCGGAAGACGCTGAACCCGGGCACGCCCGTGGCGCCCTGCACGATGGCGATGCCCCGTTCGCCGATGGCGTCGTAGATGCGTGCGCGGCGTGCGGAGAACTCCGACGGCGTGACGTCGGTCTGGTAGCCGTGCGCCTCCTGTGCGGCGGAGACCTTCGGCGTGAGCAGCAGCAGCAGGGTGGCGGCCAAGCACCGGATGCGGTGTCGCATGGGGCAGGGGAGGTGGGAAGCCGTGGCGCGTCGAATGGCCCCGGCGTGCCGCAGAGCATACGGCGCGAGAAGCATGCCTGCCATCACTGGCCATACCAGCACGATTGACCGCGGTCCGAACCGATCTGGCGGCCGCGGTGTGGGCGAACGAATGGCATCATCGTGCGTTCACCGCGTGAACGTCGCCCGCTCATGCAGCGGGTCGTCCGTTTCCACCTCCCGATACCGCGTATTCATCAATCCGCCCCCGCGACGGGGCGGGGCCGGACGCCCGCAGTGGCGTCTTTGCACTGCCACGCTCCGGCCCGCCGGTCTCCTTCCCTCATTACGCCCCATTGCGGCCCAGGCCACCGAGACGATCAGCGGCCGCGTCACCGACGCGGACAACGGCCAGCCGAATGGACGCTCGACGGGCGTGACCGTGCTGGCCAACGGCGGCACGCCGGGCGCGGGCGGCACGATCCGCCTGCGCGGCGTCAAAAGCATCACCCGGGCAACCGTCCGATCGTCCACGTCGACGGGATCCGCATCTTCCACGGCAACTCGCCGTCATCGAGCGCGTGAAGATCGTGAAGGGGCCCGCCCATCTGGACGCTGGAGGCCAATCAGGGCACGAACAGCATGGGCGAGTTCGGCCCGCGCAGCGATCGGCGGAGCGCGGTGTCTGCCATCGGTTTCACACGCGCCTTGCCGCTGCTCGCGAGCGCTGGCCCGGACAGATCCCGACAACGTTTGGCCACTCGTCGCTTGCGAGGCATCGGTGCGCCATTTCCGCGGCCAACGCCAGCGAGTGCGCAGCGCGACAGGCGAGTGGTTCCTGGAAGAAATCGTTGAGCGACAGGGGGCGCTGCGACTGATGCGATCGCTGGCGTATGCCCGCCGTGCGCGCGTCATTGACACCCTTGCCTCCAAGGCGTGTCGGCGGTCGCTTCCGGAATCGATCGTTCCGGCGACACGCTCGCTGTCCGAGTCGCGTGTCACTACCGCCACGCCAGCAGTCATCATGAATGCACTGCGTTCGCCGACGGCGCGATCGGCAGGGGAGAGCGATAGTGCACGCACTGCTCGCGATGCGGCGCGTGGTGGTTCAACGGTCAAACATGGAGAGGCAATGCGACCCCTGCTACCCACTGCACTGCTCTGCGGGATCTGTCTGCACCTCAGCCCTGCGTCGCGCCTCGTGGCACAGGTCTCCGTGCGTTGGTCGTCCGTCAGCCACGTGGGAGAGATCGACGCGCTCGGTCCGGTCCGCGAACTCGCTGACGGGCGCGTCGTTGTTGTCGACCGGCGTGACAAGGTGCTTCGGGTGCTCGCGCCGGGCGGCACGATGGCGAT
>JALOPS010000112.1 GCA_025453745.1 Gemmatimonadaceae bacterium | reverse complement strand
ACCGAGGGGCGAAGCCGCGAGCCGGGACGTCATCCCGACCGAGCGGCGAAGCCGCGAGTGGAGGGATCCCCGTGACATGCGCGGAGGTCCCTCGACTACGTGCCGCTACGCGGCACTCCGCTCGGGACGACGTGATGTCGCCGTGACGCGATGCGGTAGTGTGGGTCGTGTATGCCAGGCTTCGTGTACATCCTCGCGAGTCGCGCGGAACGCGCGCTCTACATCGGCGTGACCAGTGATTTGGTACGGCGGATGGCCCAACATCGGAGCCGCGCGATTCGTTCGTCGTTCGCCTGTCGATACCAGACCGATCGCCTTCTGCTCGTCGAAGAGTTCCCGACCATTGTCGAAGCGATCGCTCGCGAAAAGCAGCTCAAGCGTTGGCGTCGCGAGAAAAAGCTCGCGTTGATTCGGCGAACGAATCCGTCGATGACGGATCACAGCACGCAGTGGCGTTGACCCCCGTCATCCCGACCGAGCGGCGGAGCCGCGAGTGGAGGGATCCCCGTGACGCGCGCGGAGGTCCCTCGACTCGGACCCTCCGGGTCCTCGCTCGGGACGACGCACCTCCGTCATCCCGACCGAGCGGCGGAGCCGCGAGTGGAGGGATCCCCGTGACGTGCGCGGAGGTCCCTCGACTCGGACCCGTTGGGTCCTCGCTCGGGACGACGTACCCCCGTCATCCCGACCGAGCGGCGGAGCCGCGAGTGGAGGGATCCCCGTGATGTGCGCGGAGTTCCCTCGACTCGGACCCTCCGGGTCCTCGCTCGGGACGACGCGCCCGTCATCCCGACCGAGCGGCGGAGCCGCGAGTGGAGGGATCCCCGCGCCTCACCCGGAGATCCCTCGACTCGGACCCTCCGGGTCCTCGCTCGGGACGACGCGCACGCCCGTCACCGCGCAAACCCGCTCACGGGCACATTCCCATTCACCATCCCCTGCAGGAACGGCTCGAAGAACACGTACGGATGCACACGCTCCAGCGCACTCACGGCATCGAGCCGCGCCCGCTGGTCGTCGGTGAACACCACCTCCAGCGCGCCGAGGTTGTCGTCGAGCTGCGCCAGCTTCGTCGCGCCCACGAGCGTCGACGTGATCCCCGGCTGCTGCGTCACCCACGCCAGCGCGACCTGCGCGAGCGAGCGCTCCTGCTCCGCGGCCACCGCGCGGACGACCTCGAGAATCGCCCAGTTGCGATCGGTGAGCTTGTCGAAGGCGGGATTCCCCCAGTCCTTCACCGTCTCGAGGCGCCCGGTGTTCGCCGCCCCGCGCACGTACTTGCCGGTGAGAAAGCCGCTGGCCAGCGGGCTCCACGGCGTGATCCCCACCCCCAGCTCCCGCGCGGCCGGCACGTGTTCGCGCTCGATCGTGCGCTCGACGAGCGAGTACTCCGGCTGCAACGCGATCACCCGCTCGAATCCCTGGAGTTCGGCGATGGTGTTGTAGCGCGTGAGGTACCACGCAGGGACATCGCTCAGGCCGATGTAACGCACGGTCCCCGCGCGCACGAGCGCGTCGAGCGAACGCACGACCTCTTCGACCGGCGTGTGCACGTCCCACGTGTGCAGCCAGAGCAGGTCGATGTAGTCCGTGCCGAGGCGCGCGAGCGACCCCTCCACGGCGCGGTGGATGTTCTTCCGCCCGTTGCCGCCCGCATTGGGATTCCCCGCCTCGGCGTTGTAGGAGAACTTGGTCGCGAGCACGATGCGGTCGCGCAGCTTCCGATCGGCGATGAATCGGCCGAGCATCTCCTCGGAGCGGCCTCCGACGTAGAGATCGGCGGTGTCGACGAAATTGCCGCCGGCATCGACGTAGCGGTCGAAGATGGCGCGCGCGGCGGATTCGTCGCTCCCCCACCCCCAATCGGTACCGAACGTCATGGTGCCGAGAGCGAGGGGGGAGACCTTGAGGCCGGAGCGGCCGAGGGTGCGATAGGACGTGAGTGACATGACGGATGGGAGAAAGGAGACGACCGCATGATCGTACGCGGAAATCGCGGCAGCTTGGACAAAGCGCGCGCCGATGGAACGAAAGCCGCGCCGACCGGCGCGCCCGTTCAGCGCAGCGCTGTCGGATTCGTGGACGTCGCGACGCAGCATCGGATCGATGCCCTGGCCGCCGCGCGGATGCGCGTGACGAGCGCGGCGCTCGGGTGGCACGGCATCCTGGCCGAGGAAGGCTTCGCGTCGTCGTGGGCATCGGGCGAAATCACGGTCGCCTCGCACTATCTCTGCCTCAGTCTCGAGCCCACGCCCGTCCCGGTGATCGTCAAGGAGGCAGCCGGCGATCGCGTGGAGGTGATGCCGCCCGAGAGCACGTGGTTCTGTCCGGCCGGCGTCACCTTCTCGCACGTGGTGGAAGTGCCCTGCCACTTCGCGATCGTGACGGTGGCGCCGGAGCGCTTCGCGTCGATGCTGTCTGGCCCTGGCGGCGGATCGCCTGCGCCGCAGCTCGAGCGCCTGTACGGTGTGCGGTCCCCGCAGCTCGCGCACCTCGTGCGCGCGCTGGTGGCCGAGGCGGAGGCCGGCGGGCCCAGCGGCGTTGCCTACGTCGAGCAGGTCGCCACCGCACTGGCCATGCAGATCGCCCAGCACTTCTCCCGCGGGCAGGAGGCGGCGCTGTCGCGCGGAGGGCTCTCGGGGGCGGCGCGGCGCCGACTGCACGCGCTCTGGCAGGGCCGTCTGGCCGACGCGCCCAGTGTCGACGAGATGGCACGCGCGGTGGGATTGAGCGCGTCGCACTTCCAGCGTGCGTTTCGCGAGACGTTCGGCCGGTCACCGTGGCAGCATCTGCTGGCGCTCCGCCTCGAGGCCGCGCGTCAGCAGCTCCTGCATGGTGAAGGAGTCTCGACCGTCGCTGCGGCGCTGGGCTTCGCCGATCAGAGCCACTTCACGCGGCACTTTCGGCGGCACTTCGGCGTCACGCCCGGCCGATTGGCGCAGGCCGGCGCGGCCGCCTGAACCGCGTCGCGCGGCTCGATGCCCGGCAGTAGCTTGGCCGCGTTCGGTGGGCCCTTTATCAGAGGAGCAGCAGTGGCCAAGTACGCAGTGTTCGAGACCAATCGCGGCCGGATGAAGGCCGAGCTCTTTCCGGCCGAAGCGCCGGGCACCGTGGAGAACTTCGAGAAGCTGGCAAACAGCGGGTTCTACGACGGGGTGAAGTTCCACCGGGTGATCCCGGACTTCGTGATCCAGGGCGGCGATCCGCTCTCGCGCGACCTGCCGACGGGCGACCGTCGCGTGGGGACGGGTGGCCCGGGCTACAAGATCAAGTGTGAGACGGCCGGAAACCCGCACAAGCACGCGGTGGGCGCGCTCTCGATGGCGCACGCCGGCAAGGATACCGGAGGCAGCCAGTTCTTCGTGGTGCTGCACGAGGGCAACACGCGCCACCTCAACGGGGTGCACACCGTCTTCGGGCAGGTGCGCGACGGGATCGATGTGGCGCTGTCGATCCAGCCGAACGACGAGATGACGACGGTCCGCGTGACCGAGGAGGCATAACATGGGCGGGCATGCGGCATCCCACGGGAGCGACAAGGGCGCGGCGTTCGCCGGATTGATCGGGGGCGCGGTGCTGATCGGCACGATTCTCTACGGAATCACGATGTGGACCAACGCGAAGTTCGCCGGACACAAGGCGGAGGCGAAGGCGGAGGCCACCAAGTAGGCGTACCGTGATCGCGTCCGGAGCATCGACGAGAGGGGGGCGACGCAACCGTCGCCCCCCTTTTCCGTGCCCGCTCCGCTCGCGCCCTCAACGCACGGTCCCCCACCACTCCAGCGCAACTGCGTTCGACGTGGCATCATCGAGACGGCCGCTGCTCGCACCAGCATCACCCTCCGTCCCGCCAGCCCCACCTGCCCATGTTCGTCCGCCTCGGACTGTGTGTCGCGATCCCGGCGGCCGCCGCCGTCGCCCACGCGCAGCCTGCGCTGACCCTCGGAGACGCCGCGCGCCTCGCCGCCGAACGCGCCGCACCCGCCGCGATCGCCCGCACCCGCGTCGACCAGGCACAGGCACGTCTGACGCAACGGCGAAGCGAGCTCTTGCCGCAGCTCTCCGGTGGTCTCACCCAGGCCGATCGCACGTTCAACACCGCGACGCTCGGCCTGCAGTTCGAGCTCCCCGGCGCCGGGCGCCCGCTCTTCGACCCGCGCGGGGAAGTGCTCGGGCCCGTGCCCACCGTGGATCTCCGTGCGCGGGTGCAGCAGAACCTGGTCGACATCGGTGCCTGGGCCCGGCTGCGCGCGGCTCGCGCGGCGATCGGCGTGGCCGATCGTGAGGTGCTCGCGCAGGCGGAGGGTGCGGCGATCGACGCGGCGTCGAGCTATGTGCGCGCACTGCGCGCCGAGGCCACCCTCGCGATGCGCGGGGCAGACTCGACGCTCGCGGCCGAGCTCCTGCGCATCGCGCGGGATCAGCTCGCCGCCGGCGTGGGCATCGCGCTCGATGTCACGCGCGCCGAAGCACAGGCGGCGCTCGTGCGGGCACAACTGATCGCCGCGCGCGCAGACCAGCAGCGCACGCGCGTGGATCTGCGCCGCGCGCTGGCGCTGCCGCTCGACGCACCAATCGCGTTCGGCGACTCGCTCGGCGCGCATCTCGACACGGCGGATCCGTCCGTGGACCAGGCGATGCAGGACGCACTGCGCACGCGTGCCGACCTGCAGCTCCTCTCCGCGCAGCAGACGGCCACCGCCAGCCAACTCCGTGCCACGCGTGCGGAGCGGCTCCCGTCGCTCGGTCTCGTGGCCGACCGCGGTGTCATCGGCAGGAACTACTCGCGGATGCTCTCCACGTACACGTGGGGCGTGCAGCTCTCGCTGCCGGCGTTCGACGGCTTTCGACGCGAAGGGCGAGTGAGCGAACAGGCCGCACACCTGCGCGAACTCGACCTGCGCGAGCGGGAGCTGCGCGCACAGGTGGAAGCCGATGTCCACATGGCGCTGCTCGACCTTGTCGCGGCGCGCGAGCAGACGGTGGCGACACGCGAGCGTGTGCGTCTGGGCGAGCAGGAGGTCGCGCAGGCGCGTGAGCGGTTTGCCGGTGGGGTCGCGGGGAATGGCGAGGTCATCACGGCATCGCTCAACCTCACTTCGGCCCGCACACTCCTCGTCGACGCACTTGCCCAATTCCAGTTTGCGCGCCTCGCGCTCGCGCGCGCCCAGGGGAGCGTGACCCGGCTGCCCTGAGGCGTGGTGGGACCGCGCGACCCGCGGCGGGCGGGCAGCCCCCCCGCTCGGCGACGTGTTGACCGGGGCGGTGACTGCGCGAGCGGGACGCGCGGGTTAGAGTCCACCGGATGACTGCGCTGCCCCCTCGCGCCGACGCGCTCGCCCTCGTCGAGTCATGGACGGCCTCGCCGTCGCTCCGTGCGCACATGCTTGCCGTGGAAGCGGCGATGCGCGCGTACGCCGAACGCGAGCAGGCCGATGTGGAGCGATGGGGATTGACCGGGCTGGTGCACGATTTCGACTACGAGCGCTTCCCCAACGACGCGCACGCTGCCGACCTCGAGCACCCGGCCGAAGGGGTGAGGCACCTGCGCGCGCTCGGGTGGCCCGACGACATCTGCGAGGCAATTCTCGGCCACGCGACGTACTGCAATGTGCCGCGCGTGACGCGCATGGCGCAGGCGCTCTTCGCCGTCGATGAACTGACCGGGCTCGTGACCGCCACGGCGCTGGTCAAGCCCAGCCGCAGCGTGCTCGACGTGGACGTTGCGAGCGTGAAAAAGAAGATGAAGGACAAGGGATTTGCACGCGGTGTCAGTCGGGATGACATCCAGCTCGGCGTCGCGGAGCTCGGCGTCCCGCTCGACGAGCACATCGCGGTCGTGATCGGCGCGATGCAGGGGGCGGCCGATGCACTGGGGCTCCGGGGCACGCCCGTCGCATGAGTCGCCCAACACCCCCGAGTGGACGCGCGTAGCTATGGCAGATGCGCCCATTCCTCCCGACCCGCCCGACGTGACCGCGCCGCTGCCGGTCGATCCCGTCCTCGCCGAGCTCCCCTTTCGGGAGCCTTCGGCGGCTGTCGACCTGCCGGCCTTGCGCCTGGTCACGGCCGACGGCGTCGATGACGAACGCTCTGCGGAGCGTCGTGAGGAGGAGCGGCTCGTGCGTGCGGCGCAGGACGGCGATCAGGTGGCGTTCGGCGAGTTGGTGCGTCGGCACCAGCGGCGCGCGTATGCCGTGGCCCGGTCCATCGTGCTCTCGCACGACGACGCCGAAGACGCGGTGCAGGACGCGTTTCTGCACGCCTTTCGCGCACTCGATCGCTTCCGCCCGCACCAGCCGTTCGGGGCGTGGCTGCATCGGATCGTGTCGAACGCGGCACTCGACCTGAGCCGACGGCGCAAGGTGCGTGACGCGGACGAATTGCCGGCGACGATCGCCGCTGGTGGTGTGGCCGACCCCGCCGAGCACGCGGAACTGCGCGCGCGGCTCCGGGTCGGACTCGAGGCGCTGCCGGCCCGGCAGCGCTCGGTGATCGTCCTCCACGACGTGGAGGGGTACAAGCACTCGGAAATCAGCGCGATGCTCGGAATTCCCGAAGGCACGGCGCGCTCGGACCTGCACCACGCGCGCGCGGCGTTGCGCCGCGCGCTGATCGCGATACGGAGAGCGGATTGATGAACGACCGGCAGAAGCTCGAAACGGGCGCGGACCCGCTCGTGACCGCGTTGCTGCGCGAGGAGTATGCGGCGCCGCGGGACGCACAGTACTGGAGCGCCCTGAGCCGCAGCATCGTGGCGCGTGCCGATGCGGCGCAGCGCGGCGCGATGGCGATGGGCTCCGTGTCGGGGCGCGCGCCATGGTGGAGCGGCTTCGGCGAGTGGCGACAGGCGGGCATGGTGGCGGCCGTGGCAGCGATCATGGCCTATGCCTTCTCGGTGCTCGATCAGCGCAGCGCAGTCGACCCCACGCTCTCGCTCGTGGCCGCGCGCAGCGTCCTCGATGGTACGTCGACGGCGGACAGTGGCCATGCGACGGAACCGGCGATTGCGCTGGTCCTCACCAGCGCCCCCTGAGCGCGGTCCATGCGCAACGCCAAGCAGCAGGCGCTGATGTTTCTTCTCGGCGCGTTCGTCACCGGGGGCGCGCTGGGCGCTGCCGTCGACCGCACGGTCGCGCGGCCGACACCGGCGCGCTACGCATCGGCCGCGGAAGAACGCAAGGCGATGCGAAGCAATGTGGCGCAACAGCTTGGACTCACTGCGGCGCAGCGCGTGATGATGGACTCGATTCTCGACGACCGCAATCGCAAGCAGCGCGCGCTGCTGCAACCGCTCGACCCCCAGATGGATTCGCTGCGCGCCGTGGCGCGGCAGGCCATCATCGCGCAGCTCAATCCCGAACAGCGTGAACGTTTCGCCCGACTGACGGCCGAAATCGACGCCCGGCGTCGCGCGGACTCGAACTCGAAACAGTGATCGCTCTCTCTGCAGCACCGAAGCGCGCCGTGCGGGTGGCCGGCGCGCTTCTCGTCTCCGCCGCGCCGACGCTGGCGCAATCGTCCGACTCCGCGCAGGTGATGTCGCTCGCGCAGGCCGTCGACGCCGCGCGCCGCAACGCGCCACAGGTCGTCGCCGCCCGCGGCCAGGAACGCACCGCCGGCGCGGCCATTCGCTCCAATCGCCTCTCCTGGCTCCCCAACGTCAACGTCAATGCCGGTGCCGGCAAGACGCAGGGCGTGCAGTTCTTCCAGGGGACACTGGTGCCGCTGCGCGGCGATCCGTGGAACTTCAACAACGGACTCGGCGCGAATCTCGTGCTCTTCGACGGTGGCGCGCGCCTCTTTCAGGGGCGCCAGGCGCGCGCGCAGGCCGACGCCGCAGAAGCCAACACCGTCGCGCAGCGCTACGCCGTCGCCTTCTCGGTCAAGCAGCAGTACTACGCCGTCCTCGCCGCGCGCGAATCGGAAGCCGCCGCCAGGGTGCAGCTCGAGCAGGCGCAACAGCAGCTCAAGGCGTCCGTTGCCCGCGTATCCGCCGGCGTCGCGACCAAGTCGGACTCGCTCCGCAGCGTGATCCAGGTCGGCAACGCCGAGTTGCAGCTCCTCTCGGCGCAGAACGATGTGCGCATCGCCAACGCGGCGCTCACGCGACTCGTGGCGTCGCCCACACCCGTCACCGCCGACCCGCGCGACACGCTGGATGTCCCCACCGAGCTGCCGGCCGACACGCTGCTCGAACGGCTGGCGTTCGGAGGGCCGGCGGTGGAACAGGCGCGTGCGTCGCTCGGTGCAGCGCGCGCGGTGTCGCGCAACTCCAAGACGCCCTACCTGCCGACGCTGTCGACCAACTTCAACTACGCGCTCAACGCCACCGGGCGCGGCGTGTCGACCAGCAATCTGTGGCTCATCGGCGACGGCAACCGGCCGTCGCGGCAGACGCTCAACTTCACCATCGCCCTCCCGCTCTTCGACCAGGGGCAGCGCGAAGCGAACGTGGTGAACGCCTCGGTCGCCGAGCAGAACGCGGAGGCGCAATTGCGCGATGCGCGCCTGGAGGCGCGGCAACTGCTCACACAACAGCTCAAGGCGTTCGAGACGGCCGGTGCACGCGTGCGCGTGCAGCTCGCGACCATCGAAGCCGCCGAGGAGGATCTGCGGGTGCAACAGCAACGGTACAATCTCGGCGCGTCCACGCTGCTCGACGTGCTCACGTCGCAGGCGCAACTGAACGCGTCGCGCACCGCGCTCATCCAGGCACGTTTGGACGCGCGTGTCGCCAAGGCGCAGATCGAGGCGATCGTGGGGCGCGACCTGTGAGCGCGCAACGGCCATCTTCGCGCGCGGTGCTCCTCGCGCTGTGTGCCGTCGGCGCGTGCAGCAAGCCGCCAGTCGCCACGCCCACCGTGCAGCCCATCTCGGTCGAGCGGCGCGACCTCGTCATCGACGCGCAGGCCACCGGCACCGTCGAGCCGATCAACGTCATCGAAGTCAAGTCGAAGGCGTCGGGCATCATCACGCGGATGACCGTGGAGACGGGCACCAAGGTCTCCGAGGGCGACCTCCTCGTGCAGGTCGACACGCGCGACGTGAAGAATCAGTTCGACCAGGCGACCGCCGACCTGCGCGCCGCACAGGCGGGGATGGAAGTCGCCCAATCGCAGAAAAAGCGCTCCGACGAGCTGTTTGCCTCGCGCATCATCACGGCAACGGAAAACGAACAGGCCTCACTCTCGCTGACGCAGGCGCAGGCGCAGGTCGTGCGCGCGAAGGCCAATCTCGATCTCGCCAAGCAGCGCCTCGAGGATGCCACCGTCACGGCGCCATCGGCGGGCACGGTGATCGAGAAGACCGTGTCGCAGGGACAGGTGATCACCTCGGCGACCGGCGCCTTTGGCGGGGGCACGACGCTGCTCAAGATGGCCGATCTCACCAAGGTGCGGATGCGCGCGCTCGTCAACGAGACGGACATCGGCAACATCAAGGCCGGCCAATCGACGCGCGTGATCGTCGATGCGTATCCCGACAAGACGTTTCGCGGGTCGGTGGAGAAGATCGAGCCGCAGGCGGTGGTGCAGCAGTCGGTGACGCTGTTCCCGGTCATCGTCTCGCTCGACAATCCCGACGGATTGCTCAAGCCGGGCATGAACGGTGAAGCCTCGATGATGATCGCGCGGCATGACGGCGTGCTCTCGGTGCCCAACGATGCGGTGCGTTCGCCGCGCGAAGCGGCGACGGCGGCGGCGCTCGTGGGGCTCTCGCCCGACAGCGTGACGATGTCGGTGCAGGCGCAGATGACGGCGGTGAGTGCGATGGGTGGCGCGCGTCCCGGGCGTCCGACGGGTGATGCGCCGAACGCGGCACAGGTCCCCTCGGCGCGCGACGCAGGCGCTGCCGCGACCGGCGGGCGTGGCGGGCGCACCGGCCGGCGGAGCGGCGAGACCAACGGCGCACGCGATGGCGCCGCTGGTGCGGGCGACGCCCCAGCGGCGCGCGCGCGTCCGGCGCTCGTCTTCGTGGCCAAGGACGGTCGCTTCGAGCCGCGCGTGATTCGGGTGGGCGCAACCAATTACGACTTCGCCGAGGTCGTCAGCGGTCTGGCCGAAGGCGACAAGGTGGCCTCGCTCGCGGTGGCCGCATTGCAGGCCAAGCGCGACGAGCAGAACAGTCGTTTCCGCTCCATGACCGGCGGCGGAATGCCCGGCATGCAGCGGCAGGGCGGCGGCGGTGGAGGCGGTGCTGGTGGGGGCGGCGGCGGCGGCGGTGGTCCGCCAAGCGGGGGGCGCGCGCCGTGATCGTCGGCGAGGTGGTCCGCGTGGCGCTGACGGCACTCCGCGCCAACAAGCTGCGCTCGCTCCTGACGATGCTTGGCATCGTCATCGGCGTCGCGGCGGTGATCGCGATGGACGGCATCGGTCGCGGCGCACAGACCGCGATCAAGGACCGGATCTCCTCGCTCGGCACCACGCTGCTCACCGTGACACCGGGACAGGTCTTCGGTCGCGGCGTCGCCGCCGCGGAAGATCGCGCGAAGCTCACCATGAACGACGCGCGCGCGATCGAAGACAGTGCCAAGTCCATCGTCGCGGTGCAGCCGGAGATGTCGCGCACCTTCCAGGTGCAGTTCACCAACCGCAACACCAGCTCGTCGATCATCGGCACGACCGCGAACTACCTGCAGGTGCGCAAGTTCGAGCTCGCCGCAGGGCGCATGTTCACCTCCCAGGAAGATGTCGCGCGCCAGCGCGTGGCCGTCATCGGGCCGACCGTCCTGACGAACCTCGGCCTCGAGACGCCCGAGGCCATCCTCGGCGAACCGATCCGCATCCGCGGCATGCAGTTCACCGTCATCGGGGTGACGAAGACGAAGGGGCAGTCGAGCCCGTTCATGAACCCTGACGATCAGGTGCTGATCCCGCTCAACACGGCGCGCTTCCGCGTCATCGGCAGCGACCGGGTACGCTCGATCTCGGTGCTGGCCTCGAGCGAGGAGAAGATCCCCGAAGCGATGGCCGAACTGCAGAAGATCCTGCGGCGCGAACATCGCATTCCCCGCACGCGGGACGACGACTTCTCGATCCGCAATCAGGCCGATTTCCTGGCCACGTTCGCGGAGACCACGAAGGTCTTCGGCTCGCTGCTCGCAGGGATCGCCGCGGTGTCGCTCGTCGTCGGCGGCATCGGGATCATGAACATCATGCTCGTCTCCGTCACCGAACGCACGCGCGAGATCGGCGTGCGCAAGGCGCTCGGTGCGACGAAGATCAACATCCTCCTGCAGTTCCTCATCGAGGCGGTGGTGCTCTGCGTCCTCGGCGGGCTGATCGGGATCGCGCTCGGCGCGTCGGGCGCGCTCGCGCTGGGGCGGGTGTTCAGTTGGAATACCGTGGTGTCGACCCAGTCGGTGGCGCTGGCGGTTGGCTTCTCGGTGCTCGTGGGGATCGTCTTCGGGGTCTGGCCGGCCCGACGAGCGGCCCGCCTCGACCCGATCTTGGCACTGCGGTACGAATAGGAGATCGGGGGAGCCGCTTTACCCTCCCGGTGCACGGCCTATTCTTGAGGGGTGGGGCGCACTGATCGCGCCCCGCCTTTTTGTTGCCCGACTCAATGACCTTACCCAGTGCGAGTCCCGCGCTGCCCACGGATCTGCGACCCGATCCGAGCGCGACGACACCGCTGCACCCTCACGACGCGCACCCCACCGGCAAGCGACTCGCCCTCCTGTCGCTGACCGCCCTTGGCGTCGTCTACGGCGATATCGGCACGAGCCCGCTCTACGCGCTCAAGGAGTGCTTCACGGGCGTGCACGGCTTTCCGCTGACGCCGGCGAACATCGAGGGGATCCTCTCGCTGATCGTC
>JALOPS010000111.1 GCA_025453745.1 Gemmatimonadaceae bacterium | reverse complement strand
CATCCCCCGGCCGCGGCTCCTCCTCCCCGACGCCGCGGGTGCGGCGACGGCCTAACCACCACCCACATACCACTTGAAAAGAGTGGGGAGTCTTCGACTCGGACGCTGCGCGTCCTCGCTCAGGACACCGGCTCTACCGCCGCTGCCCCACGCAGAACTGCGGCGTCGCCACACCAGACGTCGCCGACAGCACGATCAGCGCGTCGCGCGCGGTCAATCGCCCATCGCAGTCCGCATCGCCCTGCGATGACGTCACCTCCGGCGGCACCGCACCACCGGCGAGCAACGTCAGGATCAGCAACGCATCGCGCGACGTGAGGATGTTGTTGTTGTCCACGTCGCCGATCAGCCGCGTCGCCGCTTGCACCACGAGTGTGTCGATGCGCCAAGGCGGGCCGAACGTGTTCACCGCTCCCGGCACCGACACGCGGATCGTATCCACATAGATCCCCGGCGCGAGCCCTTCGGCCGATCGCAACCAGAGCAGACTCCCGCCACTGCCGACCACGAACGGCCGCGTCAGTCCGGACGCACGCACGAGCTGCACCCACGGGGCGCGCGACGTCGCCGTCCACGCGAGCCCGCCCTCCGGCAACCAGCCACCGATCTCGAGCGACGCGGAGTCGCGCACGGGCGTCGTGTTGCCTTCGCGCATCGTGCGTGCGCTGCCCGTGGTCGCAAACGACTTCACGCGGAACTGCGGCGGGCCGTACCAGTCGAGCACATCCGAGAACGTCGCCGACCGGGCGAGCGACGTCACCTGAATCGACGTCGCGATGCGCGCAAAGTTCTCGCTCATCGTCGGTGCGTTCGTCGGCGGCGAGCGACGATACCGCAGATACCCCGTCCCCGTGCCGAACGAGTTGAGGAGTGTCGTGGTGATGCCTACCGCCGTCGCGGCCCACGGCGCCGGCTGTCCGGCCGCATCCGTTGCCACGATCAGAATCGAGTCCACGAAGGGCGGCGTCGCTGTGGGGGGCAACACCGCAGACCGATACTCCGGCAACACCGCCAGCGTGGCACCCACACGCACCGTGATCCCCGCACCACGGGTGGTGAACGAGTCGATCGTGATCGACAGCGCATTGATCGTATCGCGGAACGTCCGCCCCGGCGTCCAGCGTGCCGGCTCGCTGTTGGGATCGCGTGCATTGCCCGTCGCACTCACCGCGTAGAACTGCTGTATTTCTCCAGCGACGCCCAGCGACTCCTTGCGATGAATGACCACGGCGTCGGCCGGGAGCGACGTGTCGTACGAGGTCCTCCGTCGCGCTTCGACCACATAGCTCACGCCGCGGAGATTGCCGTTCCACGCACCCCCCTGTGGCGGCAGCCGTACGGGAATCTCCGCGAGCAGCAGACTCGTCGCACTCGTTGGTTGCGACGCCCAGTCGAGCACGATCGCAGCAGACGACGCCGTGCCCGGCGTCCACCGGCGCGCGGTCGGCACCCAGCGCGCATAGTCGCGCTGTGCAAGTGCGGGAAATGCGCCGGCGCGAATCCCCGTGGGCCCCGTGGGCTCACCTGCCACCACGAAGCTCATCACGTCCCACTGCGACACCCGCGTTTCGTACTCGGAGCTGTGCAGCCAGCCCATGGTATGTCCGAACTCATGCGCCCACAGGCCGTGCGGCGTGAACGCGTCCGCACCACCGGTGATCCACATCGTGCCGTAGAGCCGCGTGCTCCCGTCCAGCGTGAGCGCCGTACTCTGCGACAACGACGCGGCGCCCGCGAACGCTTGCAACGGCCGATCGTACTGCGTGGCGATGCCGTACGCACCGCGGAAATCGACCGTCGGATCGGCGGCCGCCACACAATCGCGCAGCAGTGCATCCGTGTCCGGGAATCCCGTCTCGGGGATGTAGGCGGCGCGCGGTTTGGGAAGAGTGAACCATCCGGCCGTCCGCGTCCCCGCGTGACTGACCGCACCGAACGACGCCAGCGAGTAGTAGTCGTCGATGTTCGGCGCCACACCGGTGAAGAGGCGCTGGAAATCCTCCGGTGATCCCGGCACCGGCACGGTCGAATCGGGAAAGCGACAGAGCAGCACGATCCACGGTCGTGTCTCCGTCACGGCGGGCGCCGTGAAGGCGAACGACCGCCGTGTCGACGCCGCACTGCGCGCAATCAGTCGCACGCCGCGCGCGCGGGGCGCGCCCGTCGACTCGAGCGCGTCGCGATCGAGCGCGATGCGGCCACCGTCAAACGCCGAGACACCACCCGCCGCCCGAAGCTGTGCTCCCGTGACGACGGCACGATGCACCTGTCCCGCATCATCGATGACGCGCAGCAGATACTCGTCGGGCGCGTACTGGGCAAACGGTGAGGGCTTCGTCGGATCATCGCGATCGATCGCGAACAGCGACGCCGTCCCCGTCACCGTGCGCGTGGCCTGCGCCTGCGCCGAGCGCGCACCGATGACGCACCCGATCGCTGCCACCACTGCCGCACCGCGCACGAGTGTCCGCATACGCATTCGCATCACCGGATCCCCATCGGGTAGCTCACGGGCAGCACCCGTCGCAGCAGATCATCGAAGGTCCCCGCTTGCGTGAGGTCGAGCGCAGTGACCGACACGCTCCCCTCGCGTCGCCCGCCGGCGCCACCGGTGCGGAACTGCAGACGAATGAGCTCGGCGCGCCCGGCGATGCCGTTGAGATCGGCGAAGCTCACGGTCAACGCGCCGGCGTTCACCTGCGCATCGTTGACCGTGAGCGCCACCCCCGTCGTTCCCGCACTTCGCCCGCGATAGACGAGCACGGCAGGATCCCAATTCATGCGCAACGTCGCCGCACCCACGCGTACCCCCGAGTTGCGTGTGTCGAGCACCATCGTGATGGTGATCAGCGAATCGGGCGCGTAGCGGAACCGATCGATGTCGGTGCCCAGCAGCAGCCCGTTGGCCGGCGTGACGATCGCCAGCAGTGAGTCGGTGACCGTGGTTCCCGGTGACGGCCCGACGCCGACACGCGCCACGCCGGTTCGCGTCCCCGTGAGCGTGCCGAGCACACTCGCAATCGCGATGTTGGCGGGCGTCGTTGCCGTGAAGAACGAGAAGGGTGGCGGCAGCGCGTTGCCCCCAATGTCCACCGCCGTCAGCGAGAGGGGCACCGTGGCCCCGGAGTCGACCACGAGTGCGTATACCGTGCTGCGTACCCCCACGGGCGGACCGAGCAGACCTTGTACGCTCGCGCGCGTGGTCAAGCCATTGGTGGTGCGCGCCTCGACCGTGTTCACCGCAGGTGCGGCAGCTAGCGTCATCGTGGTCGTGGCGCGACCGAGCGAATCGGTGATCGCCGTGGCCGGAGCGATCGTCGTGGGCGCCGTGGTGCTGAACGCGATGCTGACGCCGCGCATGCCGCGTCCGGCCGAGTCGCGTGCTTCGACGGTGAGCGGAAACGCGGAACGCACCACGGCACTTGCTGGTGGCGTCCCGACAATCACGAGCGAGACGGGTGGTGGCGTGATCGTCTGTACAGCGTAACTCGCCTGCAGGTTGTTCGTGGTCCGTGCAACGAGCGTGTTGGCGCCGGGCGTCGATCCGAACGTCCACACGGTCGAGGCTTCACCGCTCGCGTCGCTCGTGACATCGGCAGGTGCCACGGTGCCGCCTCCGGTGGCCGCAAACTGCACGGCAACCCCGCCGATGCGTTGACCGCCTGCGTTGACCGTGGCCACACGAATGCGGATCGAGCTGCCTGCGTTGAGTGCTGTCTGGTCGGGTGTGACCTTGACGAGCGACGCGGCGGTTGGCGCTGCCGAGGTCGTGGTGAACGTCGCGGTGATGCCGTTCGCCGAGGTGACGGTGAGCGAGTTCAACCCCGGGCTCGGCGCCAGGAACCAGGTGAACTCGGCCAATCCGTTTGCATCGGTGGCAACGGAGCCGGGCTGTGCCGCGCCGCCAAACGACACACTCGTGGTGAGCACCGCCCCCGGTACGCCAATTCCAGCCGTCGTGCGCGCCGAGACCTGCACCTGCACGCGCGCGCCGGGCACCGGCTGCACCGGATCGGGCGTCACCTTGGCCAGCGTCGCGATGACGAGCGGTGGTGGCGGCGTCGTGCCGTTGTCGCCACCACCGCCGCCGCACGCAGCAAGCAGCAGCAGCGCACCGACGGCGAGCCGGTTACGGTGCATCGGTCCGCACGCCACGGGTCGTTCCGCTCTGCGCGTGCAGATCGGCAAACGTCGTGCTGCCCACCGATCGTACGATGGGAGTCAGCCCCGCAAGCGCTGCGGCATCGCGCACGAGCACGCGTATGGTCGCCAGCGATCCGTCACGCACGCCGTCCGGCGCAATCGCGGAGACACGCAGCGTGTCGCCCACGAGTGCCGCGGCCGTGAAGCCGCCTCCCGTCGTCACGTCGAGCGGAAGCAATCGCGCCGTCTCGAAGGGCACGACCACATCGATCGATCCCACGCGCAGCGTCGCGGTGCGCACGTCCAATCGCACGCCGAGCGCGATCGTGTCGCCCACGCGCACGGAGCGACTCGCCTGCGTGAGCGACACCACGATTGGCACGGCCTCGCCCACCACCGGGCCGGGGCGCGCGCTCCCGTCGTGACAGCCACCAACGACCACAACTCCCACGACGATCGCCGTCACCGCGCGTCGTGTCACGACCGCGCGCGCACTCACCGGCCGTACATCGCGGTGAACTCCGCCTGTGCCAGCGTATTCGCGCGAACGTTGAAGCCGATGAGCGCGGCCGTTGCGGATTCCGGCAGCTCGAGCTTGTCCACCTTGAGCGCGAAGATCGTGAAGATGTAGCGATGCGGGCGATCACCCGCAGGAGGGCACGGGCCACCGTAGCCCGCGCTGCCGAAGTCCGTGCGCCCCTGCACGGCGCCAGCGGGCATCGCCGAGCGCTGAGTGCTTCCCGCGCCGGCGGCGAGCGACGTGGTCGTCGCGGGAATGTTGTACACCACCCAGTGCCACCAGCCGCTCCCCGTGGGCGCGTCGGGATCGTACATCGTGAGGGCGAAGCTCTTGGTCCCTGCTGGCGCGTTGGACCACGACAACGACGGCGACACGTTGCCCCCGCTGCAGCCGAAACCGGTGAACACATGGGCGTCCGGAATGCGCGCCGTGCCGGAGAGCTCCGCGCTGGTGAGGGCAAAGCGCGCGGCGCGTGGCTGCGCCGCGAGTGAGCTCGCCAGCATGACGAGCAGGCACAGCGAACGGGAGATGCGCATGAGGACAAAGCGGACGTGAAGTGTCGCGCGAAACCGCGCGCTTCTATGCTGCCGCCCGGCGATCACTCCCGCAACGGGGTTCAGCCGTCGCGCACGCGATAGCCATGCGCGCGCCACGCGGCTGACGCACGCGCGAGGTCGCCGCGGCGCACGAGGATCCAGTCCGTCTCGTACGTGGAGAGCGCAAAGCAGCTCACCCCTGCGGCAGCGAGCGCGGCGGTGACACCCGAGAGCACACCGACGAGCGCAAAGTCGAGCGGCCCCTCGATGCACACGGCGCTCCAGTCATGCTCGGCGGCCGTGTCGGCAGGCATCTGGTCGCGCTCGCAGACGATCGAGAGCTCCTGCGGTGTGCGCGTCACGCTCGAGAACCGGCCCGCCGTCGCCCAGTCGGGGACCGCGGCATCGGCCGACAATCGCGCAACCGAAAGTGTGAGGTCGGTCACCAAGAGTGCGGGGCGACTCACGTCGGCACCATGCGCGCGCGTCCGTCGGGTTCGACGATCACCAGTCTGCAGCGCGCGCGGTCATCGTACTCGGTGATCCACAGTCTTCCCATCGCCGACCGCACCGCACTGGGGCGCCACCCTGGCGGTGATCGCCGCAGTACGCGCCGTGCTCCATCGGCACCGACGCGCAGCACGACGCCGTCGCCGTATACCGCGGCAAGCAGCGCGCCGTCCGCGAGTGGCTCGAACCCCATGATCGCAAAGCGACTCGTGTCTGTTGCCACGGCGCGCGCCACCGCCACCGGTCCACGCGCCGTCAATTGCAGGATATGTGCACCATCTGCCACGAGCACCGCACCGCGCGGGGTCGCGGCGAGAAAGTTGAGTGGGCGCGCAAAACGATCCGCACCGGGTACCGTCTCCACGCGTCCGTCGCGGCGGTACCCACGCACCGCGCAGCGATCGGTGGGCACATCGCACACTGCGCGATAGAGAGACCCCGCGCTGTCGGCAACAAAGCCCGTCTCGGCGCGCCATCCGCTGGTCCACGCGGTGAACTCGGCGCGCGACGCCCCGGCCGCGAGCTGCCACTGTCGCGCACGCGCCCCCGAGCCGACCGTTTCGACATCTTCGCCGTAGAGCGTGCCGTGCACATCGAGGCGCAGCTCGTGTGTATGGACGTGCGGCACCACCACGCGGGCGCGTCCGCCGCTGTCGACAGCCCAGACCTGCGTCAGGTCGGTGAAGTAGATGATCCGACGTGCAGGGTCGTGCACGAGCCCCCAGCCAGGATGCGCGACGAGCACGCGCACGGGCGTCAGGAGCACGATCAGGAGCAGGGCAACGCGGGACCGGGCAGACATGCGCACCTCGCACGCGGCGGTTGAGACCTCGTGTGACACGCGGTCGCTCGCCAACGTTGCGAGACAGCGGCCCGTTCGCGCCATACCTTCCCGCGCCATGCCCGCTCCCGCCCCCGCCGCATGACCCAGTCGCTCACCCGCGGCCTCGGACTCGCCGACGCGATCTTTCTCGTTGTCGGCTCCATGATCGGCTCCGGCATCTTCCTCGTCTCCGCGGAGTCTGCGCGCCTCGTCGGTGCGCCGGGGCTGCTGCTGCTCGTGTGGGCACTCGCCGGCGTCATGACCATCACTGGTGCGCTCTGCTGTGCGGAGCTCGCCGCCATGCTTCCCAAGGCGGGCGGGCAGTACGTCTTTCTGCGCGAGGCGTACGGTCCGACCACGGGCTTCGTCTTCGGGTGGAGCATGCTGCTCGTCATCCAGACCGGGACGATCGCCGCCGTCGCCGTGGCGTTTGCGAACTTCCTCGGCGTGCTCGTGCCCGGCGTGTCGAGTACCACGTATCTCGTCGCGCCCATCGCACTCGGCGCACGGTATGCGGTCAGCGTGTCGACGCAGCAGCTCGTTGCCGTGCTGCTGATTCTGTTGCTCACCGCGGCCAACTGGCGCGGGCTCGCGCTGGCGCGCCGCATCCAGCAGCTCTTCACGGTCACCAAGACGCTCGCGCTGGCCGCACTCATCGTCATCGGCCTCGGCATGGGGTGGAACGCAAGCGCCGCCGCATTCACGAGTGCCTGGATGGATGCCACACGCAACGGCTGGTCGGCCGTCACGGCGATGCCGACGATGACGGCCACGGGGACAGCGGCCGTGCTGATGCTGCTCGGGCGCGCCATGGTGGGGCCGCTCTTCGCACAGTCGGCGTGGAACAACGTGACGTTTGCCGCGGGCGAAGTGCGTGACCCGGGGCGCAACCTGCCGCGTGCACTGCTCGTAGGGTGCGCGGTGGTGGTGACGCTCTATCTGCTGGCCAATGTCGCGTACGTGGTGACGCTGCCACTCGAGGCCATTCAGAAGGCACCGCAAAATCGCGTGGCCACGGCCGCGATGCAGGCGGTGTTCGGTGCGCCTGGTGCAGTGGCCATGGCGATCGGGATCATGATCGCGACGTTCGGTGCCAACAACGGGCTCATTCTCGCGGGCGCACGTGTGTCGTACGCGATGGCGCGTGATGGGCTCTTCTTCGCGCCGGTGGCGCGACTGAATACAGCAGGTGTGCCTGGTGTCGCACTGCTCGCGCAAGGGGTGTGGGCCGCGCTGCTCACCTTGCCGCGTACGCGCGCGGTGGATGCCACTACCGGCGCGGTCACGTATGGCAACGTCTACACGCAACTGCTCGAGTACATCATCCCCGCCGATCTCGTGCTGTACGGGTTGATGGTGTACGCGGTGGTGGTGCTCCGGCGGCGCCTGCCCGATACACCGCGGCCGTATCGCACGTGGGGGTATCCGGTGACGCCGACGATTTACCTGGTGCTCGCGGCGGCGCTGGTGATCGATCTCGGCGTGCTCGCCCCGGCGACGTCGGGGATCGGGTATCTGCTCGTGCTCAGTGGCGTGCCGGTGTACTGGGTGTGGGGGAGGCGGGGGTAGGCGAGGGCGACAGCGCTACCACGCGTCGAGCAGCCACTGCGCTGCCGGCGCCCACTGGATCCACTCGGGAAGCGCGGTGGACGGCGGCGTCCCGTCGCGCGTGATCAACCAGCACGTCGCATCCGGAAACCGCGTACGCGCCGATTCGAGCCCACGCAGTTCACGCGCACGGGTGTCCGGCTCGGAGATCTCGAGCGCCACCTGCACCAGCATCGGCGGTTCACCCACACGTTCGGCGAGAAAGTCCACTTCGGTATCGTCCGCTGATCGGACGTACGTGATGTCGCATCCACGGCGGAACAGCTCGAGTGCGACTACCGTCTCGAGCGTTCGTCCGTGCTGCGTGCGCCCGGACCGCTCGAACAGCGGGATGAGTGCTGGGTCGATGGGGTAGGCCTTGCGTGGATTCACCATGCGCTGTCGTTCCGAGGTGCTTTGCATGGCGACGGTTCGCACGAGGAACGCATCTTCGAGGTAGGCGAGGAAGTCGTACATCGCGTCCTTGCCGATGGCGAGCCCTTGGGACTTGGCGGTGTTCCACGCTTTGGACACCGAGAACGCTCCACCGGGATTGGCCAGCAGATGGCGCTCGAGCCAGCGCAGCGCGGTGACATTACTGATCGCGTGCCGTTCGATCACGTCGCGCAGCACCATCACATCGATGTATGAGCGGAGCAGGTACGTGCGGTCGCGCGCGTCGATGCCCTGCGCTTCGGGAAAGCCGCCTTCAACGAGGTAGCTGCGCAATGCCGCGTCCAGATGCGCGCGCTTTGCGGGCGGCAATTGTGCATACGGTGTGTCGGGTTCGTGCCCGGCGTGGCGAAGCGCTTCGCGAAAGCTGAACGGGTAGAGCGTCACGTCGAGCGCGCGACCGCGCAGGCTGGTTGCGATCTCTCGTGAGAGGAGCTTGGCGGAGGAGCCAGAGAGAAAGAGCTCGACGGTGCCACTGTCGATCAGCCGTCGTGCAAGCGACTCCCAATTGGCGACGATCTGGATCTCGTCCAGATAGAGCGTGAGCGGTTCGCGTGCACGCAGGTCGGGGAACTGTCGGGCATGCTCGTCGAGGAGCCAACTCACGTCGGAGGCGGAGACGCCAAGGAGTCGATCGTCCTCGAAGGAGAGGAGGAGTTGCGATGGTGCCGGCTGGCCGGCGTCGATCCGCCGATTACGCTCGTAGGCGAGCACTGATGTCTTGCCGCCCCGTCGCACGCCGATGACGGCGAGCGCCTTGCCGGGCAGCAGCGGCAGGCGAAGGTCGCGTCGGGTGAGGGCGCGCCGGGGCGCGGCCAGCGATTCGGCCAACTTGGCGCGGAGCACGTATTCCGAAATTGTCATTTCTAGAATGACAATCTAGTCGGGTTTTGTCATTTTCAAGATCGAAACACCCCCGACGTCACACCGGCCGCACAAGAGACTGCTCCCAAGGGTATTCCGCCTTCATGCCGACCTATTCCGAGTCGAGCGATTCGCCCCCCCACCCGGAGTCGCGATGTCCGCTCCGCCGATCCTCCTCCTGCGCAGTCCCGGCGAGGCCCGACCGGACGTCCGCTGGTTCTAATCCCACGCACACGCGGACGAACCCCATGCGACTCGACTACGCGAACGGCTGGACCTGGGACTCAGGGCGTCGGCCTCCTATCGCTTTGCTGGATGGAGCGACCACGAACTGCTCGTCGGCGAACGAGGGGATGAGGAAATCCGGGTCGTGGTTGCCGCCTGCCAGCTCGGCGTCCTGGCGATCAGTCGGTCCTTTCTGAAGAGTCCGTACATCCGCCAGCAGGAGCTCGCATCGCTACTCGCTCGCGCGCAGGCGGGTGGTTGTCGCGTCATCCCCGTGCTCCTCAAGCCTGTTGACTTCCGGCAGGACGACCTGCACGGCCTCGACGCGCTGCAGATCTATCGTGATCATCGCACGAAGAGCTTCTCCGAGCGCAGCGGAGAGCGCCGGAACGCCTGGGCCATGTCGCTGGAGGGTCAGATCCATGCCGTGCTGCGTCGGTACTTCCTGTGATCGACGTCTCCTGAGCGAGCTCCCATGACCACCTCGCGCCTTGCTGCGTCGCAGGAAATCCTAGCGGCGATCGACCGTGTCAGCGCGGATATCGGCGGACTCTCGACGGCTCGCCTCCGTGCCATCGTGGCGCTGCTCGACCCGACGTCCGGTACCACGGATACCGGCACCATCCTCGAGCACGTGTATGTCGACGGCAAGTCGCTCGAGAGCCGCAACAAGTCATTCAACGCGCTGCGCGAGCAATTCAACGAAGCGGCGGAGTGTGCGCATCTCGCCATTGCTGTTGACATGCCACAATGGGCCGATCAGTAGCAACGCTCACGAACTACCACGACACCTGCACGCCTACTCCACCCGGATGCACACCGACCGTCGCCCAATCGCCTGATCGCACGCGCCGCCACCGAACGCGGTGCCACTGGTGCCCCGCGATGCCACCAACCACCGCGCCAATGGCGGCGGCCGTGTAGCCCACGCGCCGCACCAGCGCCGCCTCCTCCGCTGGCGTCGGACCACCGTCTGGCGGGCACGTTGTGCCCGCCGCAAAGCAGGACAGACTGTTCGAAAGCTGCCCGAGCCCGCGTATCACCTGCGTCACGAACACCAGGCCCGCGGCGACACCACCCACCGCCGCGCCGCCAAAGACGATCAACGGCACCGTCATGCGCATGGAGTCCACGACAACCCACGCGCGCGTCTCGGCGATCGCGAAATCGGTGGGATCTCCCGGCGCGCCGCTCAGCAGGAACAGCGAGTCCGCCGAGATGGATCGCACGCGGCCTTGAAGCGTCACGTGGGGGCCGAGCTTCACGCGAGCGGGCGCGCCCGCGCGTACAACGCGCTGTGCGGGCAGCACGTTCGAGACGATCGTGGTGAATACGACAAGCGATACCACTCGTCGCCACCATGAAACAGCAGAGCGCACGCACACCTCCGGCGCCGCGCAACTTACTCATCGGTGCGCAGCGCTACCTCGCACGGCGTCACGTCCATCTGATCTACCGCACCTCAACCGCTCGCGCCATCGGGCGCTGCCCTCGCGCCCACCGGAACACAGCAGCATGTTCCCCCGCACGCAGTCGCGACCATCACCCTGTGCGCCAGGTCACATCATGTCCGGCATTCTCGACGGCCTCCTCGGTCAACTCGGCGGCCCCGCGCTCTCGCAGATCTCCAAGCAGATCGGCGCCGATGACGCCACGTCCAACAACGCCATCGCCGCGGCACTCCCCGTGCTCATGGGTGCGCTCGCCAAGAACGCCTCGAGCGGCGACGGCGCGACGGCACTCATCAACGCACTCCAGAAGAAGCACGACGGCTCCATCTTGGACGACGTCGCCGGTGCCCTCGGCAACGCGCAGACTGGCGCCGCCGGCGCGGGCATTCTCAAGCATGTGCTCGGCGACAAGCAGAACGCCGCCGCTGCAGGCGTCGCGCAGGCGAGCGGTCTCGACCCCGCCAAGGCCGGCGCGCTGCTCAGCATGCTCGCCCCCGTCGTGATGGGCGCGCTCGGCAAGGCGCAGCGTTCCGGTGGCCTCGATGCCGGTGGCCTGGCCGCGATGCTCGGGCAGGAGCGCCAGCGCATGCCAGCCGCGGCCGGTGGCCTGCTCAGCATGCTCGATCGCGACGGCGACGGCAGCGTCGTCGACGATGTGCTCGGGATGGCCGGGAAGTTCCTCGGCAAGAGATAACCACTGCGCGGTGCACCGGGTCTCGACACCCG
>JALOPS010000433.1 GCA_025453745.1 Gemmatimonadaceae bacterium | reverse complement strand
AGCAGTTCCAGCGCGCGCGAGGCGCTGCACCGCGCGGGGGCGATGAGCGCGACACCGGCGGTGATCAACACTGCCGCTTCGCCCAGCGCGACGATGTCGTCGTCCGACACGTCGGTCATCAGGCTCGCCGAGTCCCCGATCACCCCCCAGACGAAGTACCAGCTCAGCGTGAGGGCGGCAACGGCGACGATGGCGAGTTCGAGCAGCGCGCGCGTCGGCGTCTCACGTCGCACCGCGGGGTCGGCCAGCAGGAGAAAGCCGACGATGAGGAGCGGATAGTACGCCTTGTAGAGGACATCGGCGACGAGTGCGATGTCCGGCGTCTGCGGCAGGAGATACGCCCACGCACCGAAGCACGAGAGGACCCACCCCATCCCGATGAGGCGCCAGCCGAGTCGCTGCCGATGGCCCAGTCCCTCACGCGCCGCGCCGAGCAGCGCCCCCAACCCCGCGAGGACATAGAGCGGCAGAAAGGCGACGTTCTCGAACCACCACGTGTCGGCTCCCGCGCGGACGGCCAGCATCGCGCTGTACACCCCGGCATATCCGACGAGGAGGACGACAAGCGCCAGTCGCCACGGAAGGGGAGACTTGGCGCGTCTGCCGTGCGGTGCGGCCGCGGGTGCCCCGGCGGAGGGGGCAGGGAGGGTTCCCAGCAATGGCGATGGGAGCGGAAGGCGCGGCGGTGGGAAGACCAGCTGCACCGGGGAAGGTGCAGCGCCGCGGGGGTGGGAATCGCGCAGCGGGACGACGCTCGAGAAGCTATGTGGCTCCGGTCGGGGTCGCCAGCACCGCCTCACACGGGTCTTCCGATGGAGTGGCGCGCGTGATGTCTCGGATGAGGGACCACCCCTTGGCAATCCGCCTCGGTCGCGCCATCCTGAAGGAGACGTTCTTTCGGGGGAGGTGGCGGATGTGGCGGTCGATCTCGAGGCAGAGTCGAGACTCGCGGGCTCGCGTCGTGGCGACGTCCCTGGCGTTGGCGACGACGGCGCTGGCGGCGTTCGGTGCCTGCGGAGATGGCGGCACGACGACGGACGTTCCGATCCAGACGTCCCTCGCTGTGTCGCCCGCGTCGCTCGCCTTCGTCGACAGCAGCAACGTGGGCAAGCTCTTCCTCACCACTGCGCCGTCGGGCGGCCGCCTCACGTGGCGGGTGGCGCAGAAGCCGGCGTGGCTCCAGCTCTCGGCGGACAGCGGCATCATCGACCGGGGCATCGTGGAGCTCTCCGTGTCGGTGCCGACGCTCGCCGAGCTCGATCCGCAGACCTTGCAGGGATCGGTCGACATCGTCTCGAGCGGCGGCACCGCGTCGGTGGCGGTGGCGGCCACCTCCAGACCAACCTATCTGCTGCAGGTCGGCAGCAGTCCGCTCACCATCGACGAATCGACGGACTCCGCGACCCTCGTCGTGCGCAACGTGGGCAAGGCGACGGTGCAACTGACGGCGCGGAGCGGGGCATCGTGGCTCACCGCGCAGCTCGGCGCCGGCGCGGTGGCGCGTCGCGACTCGGTGCTGCTTCGCCTTCGTGCCGACAAGGCGACCTTGCCGGTCGGCGCGAGCACGACGTCGATCGTCATCACCAACCAGTCACGTCCGGATTCGATCGTGGTTCCCGCGACGATCCGCGTGCGCGCGACGCCCCTGCTCTCCCTCTCCACCGCGCAACTCGCCTTTACCAGCAGCGTTCTCTCCCGCAGCGTCCGTCTCTCCAACACCGGCCGCGGTGACCTCGCGTGGAGCATCACGCCGCCGGTCCCCTGGTTGACCGCTACGCCGGCGTCGGGGGTCATTCCGAGCGGGACGGGAGTCGACGTGACGCTGAACGTCAATCGGTCGCTGATGCCCACGCCGCAGGCTACCGCGACCGTGCAGGTCCTCTCCAACGATGATCGGGGACTTCGACCGGAGATCGGCGTGTCGGTGTCGGCGTCGGCAGGCTTCCCGGCCGGGTTGCTGCCGCTGGCGCATCGCGTGCTCGATGCCGACGCGAGCGCGAATGGACAGGTCCTCGTCACGGTGTCCGAGTTTCCCAACCAACTCAACATCTTCGACCTCGCCAGGGGCACGATCTCGGCGGTCCCGCTGGTGCTGGCCGCCACGACGGTCTCGATTCGCCCCGACGGCGCCTTCGCCGTGGTGGGGCATGATGGTGAGGTGACGCTCGTCGACATCGCGAACCGAACCGTGGTGCGTCGCATCGCCGTACCGATCGACGTGCTGGACGTGGTGGCGGCGCCCAATGGGTGGGCCTACGCGTTTCCCCGGCGAGACCAGTGGACGAGCATTCGCAGCATCAACCTCGCCACGGGCAGCGTGGACAACAGCACGAATCATCCGGGGATCTACGCGGGGACGCTCGGCCGATTGCATCCGTCGGGCGCGTATCTGTACGGCTCCCAGAACGGACTGTCCCCCGCCGATCACGAGAAGTTCGACATCTCCGGTGGCGTGGCCGTACGGCTCTACGACTCGCGCTATCACGGCGATTATCCGATGGGGGGTGACTCGTGGATCACCTCCGACGGCAGCCTGCTCGTGAATCGGTATGCCCACGCATTCCGGCTCTCGGCCTCGTCGACCAACGACCTGTTGTACTCCCGGCGGCTCACCGGCGCCAACCTGCTGCGCTGGGCGACCGACGTACCCTCGCACGGACGCATGGTCGTCGTGCCAATGGGCACCACGACGGAGGAGTCCGTGCTGCGCGTCTTCGACTATCCCAACCTGGTCGCCCGCGGGACGGTCGTCTATCCGGCGTTTGGGTCGCTCGTGGCACGAGGGCGCTTCGCATTCGCCGCGGGCGATCACGTCTACGTACTCGTGCAGGGCGACAACGGCACCGACGACGGTCCGTGGGCGCTGGTGGTGCTGGAGGCGGGGGCGCTCCCCTAGCGGTCGGAAGTGACCGGCGCGAGCCCCCTCGACGTCGCCATCAGCGCGCCGCGACCTTCACGCCTCGCCGTTCCTGTCGATCCAGCAGGACGCGGGCCGAGTCGCCGTGCCCGGCAGCTTCGAGCGCGTCGAGCGCCACCCGGGTCGCGGCGGGGAGCAGCGTGAACTCGAGCGGGGAACGCTGGCCCAGCGTCCGGGCCACGGCGGCCGCCTCAGCGTGACGCCCGAGCGCCGCCAGCGCGCGCGCCTGCAACAGGCGCTCGTGCGACCGGTAGACGAGAAACTCCAGCTGCGGAATCACCGGCACCACCTCGAGACT